>DATHHM010000410.1:0-22931 GCA_035317145.1 Xanthobacteraceae bacterium
GCTTCGGAGGCGGCGATTCGGTCGGCGGCCGAAGCGGTCGGCTGGGAGCGGCCGGCCGCGGAGCCGGGCTCGATCGGATGATCGGGCGGCAGGCTGGGATCGATCGGTTTGCGCGCGGCAGTCCGATGCGAGGCTGGCTCCATCGGCACGATCGGCGGGGCTTCGGGGGCGGGCTCCGGTGCCGGTTCAACCGCGAAGGCCGGCAGCTTCAGCTTGGGCTCCGGCGCCGCCGCGGGCGGTTCCGGCGCCGGCACAGGCGCAGTCTCGCGGATGCCGCTTTCGATCATGGCGAGACGATCGACCACATGCTCCACGGTGTCCTGGACCGCTTCGAGCGAATCGAGCGTGCGCTGCTCGCTTTGCTTGATCTCGGCGACTTCGCGCTCGATGGCGTGGACCGTCAGCGGCTCTTCGGCGGCCGGCATGCGCTTGGACAGGGTATCGCCGTTCGAGCCGCGAATCTGCTCGATGTGGACCAGGAGATCGGCGATGCCGCGTTCGATCGCTTCGAGATGGCCGAGCCGCGCGTCGGAGGTATCGAAGCGCTGCACCAATGTCGCGATGCGGTCTTCCAGATGCGCCAGCGCGGCGTGATCGGTGTGCGTCAGCTGCACCCATTCGAGCTTCTCGATCAGCCCTGTGAGCAGCTTTTCAAGCTCGTGCGGCACCGCGGTTCCCGCTTCGGTCGAAGCGGTCAGCGCGTTGGTCAGCGTTTCGATGCGGTTCTCGAGCGCGGAGAGATTCTGTCCGCTCGCCGCGGTGCTGGCGAGCGTATCCACTTTGCCGGCGAGCGAGCGCACGTCTTCGGCGACTTTGGTCAGCGTCTCGTTGGACGCCACATGGGAGACGATGCCGCGCAACGCGCCGATAGCGGTCTCGAGCTGCTGCAGCGCCGCCGGATCGTCCTTGGCGACGATCATGTCGACCTTTTGCGACAGCGCCCGCACCGCCTCGTCGAAGCCGACCAGGCTTTCCGCGGGCTTGAGGTTTTGTAGCGCCTCGCGCACGTCGCTTAAGCCCCGTTCGAGACCGGCGATGGCGCCCGTATCGACGCCGCATTGGCGGCTGTGCTCGATGCGTTGACCCAGTGCTTTGACTTCGATCTCCAGCGATTCCACGGCGCGGCGCGGCAGCGCCTCGGTGATCAAGCGCGCGATGTCGGTGAGGTCGCCACGGATCGCCGCGACCGAGCCTTCGAGGTCGGACGACGGCCCCAGCGATTCGATCCGCGCCGTGATCTGCCGTAGTTGCCGCTCCAGGCCCTCGATGTCGATGACCGGTTCGACGGGCACTTCCCGGATCGCCGGTTGCGGTGTGGGTTCGCTGTCGAGCACGCGTTGCCTGGCGGCGGTCTCGGCAGACATTTCTCGGATCGCGGGCTGCGGCGCGGGATCTCCGTCGAGTACGCGTTGCCGCGCTGCGATCTCTACGGTCGCGTCGCGGGCCGCCGGTTGCGGCGCGAGATCGCCGTCGAGCGCGCGTTGCCGTGCTGCGATCTCGGCAACGGCGTCGTCGATCGACACGCTGTCGGCATTCGCCGCGGGGCGATTGCGCACGGGAGCCGGAGCCGGTGGCCGTTCAATCGGACGACGCGGCGCCGCCGGTGCTCCGGTCAGCCGTCCATTGGCATCGTTATGGCCTTCGCCGAGCGAAGCGGCACGACGCTGCGGCGCCAACTGCCGCGCGGCCGCCTCGCTGCGCGCCAGCCGTTCCAGTTGTTGGGAAAGCTTGTCGAGACGGGAGTGGACCTGATTCAGCGCACCGCGGGTGCGGGCGCTCTCGCGTTGAAATTCGCTGTCGCGTTCCTTGTTGTGTTCTTGGCGGGGCTGGTCGGCGTTATCGCGGCGCCGCTCCTGCGGCTCCCGATCATTGCCGCGTTGCCGCGCTTCCCGATCATCGTCGCGCTGCCGCGATTCCCGATCGTCGCGGCGTTGCCGCGGTTCCCGATCTTCGCCGCGACGCCGCGGTTCCGGCTCGTCGCGCCGGGACCGCGAGCGGAGCGGCCGCTCGTCGTCGGCCTCGTCGTCATAATCGGAGAACAGCGTCGGCGCGTCGTCGTCCTCTTCTTCGTCCGGCTCGATGACGTCGTTGAGCCATTCGCCGACCGACACGCCGGATCGCCGCGCCGCCGTGCGCACGGCTTCGCGCGCCTCGGGGCGCAGTCCTCTGAGATTCCACGGACCGCCAGATTTCATTCTCACGACCAAAGCCACATAGGAGGACCAGGATGTCCCCTCCGAGCCGACCTTGCTGAGGGACGATGCAGCCGGCGCGGTCCTGTTTCCCCGGCTGTGGACTTTTCCGGAATAGGGTAAACATGGGGTTAAAAAGCCGCGCAGCGGGCCAATAAGGCGGGTCGCCGGCCGGCCGGCTAGGCGGCCCGGCGGCGGGAGGGAGCGACGTCATGCCGACCTATAGGGCTCCCGTCGACGAGGTGATGTTCCTGTTGCGCGACGTGTTCCACGTCGAGCGCTACAACAATCTGCCCGGCTTCGCCGAAGCCACGCCCGACATCGTCGAAGCCGTGCTTGCGGAGGCGGCAAAATTCTGCGAGGACGTGCTCACTCCGCTCAACCGCGTCGGCGACAAGGAAGGCTGCCGCCGCCATGCCGACGGTTCCGTCACCACGCCGCCGGGATTCAAAGAGGCCTACAGGAAGCTCGTCGCCGGCGGTTGGGCCGGCGCCTCGGCACCCGCCGAATTCGGCGGCCAAGGCCTGCCGACAGTGCTGACCCAGGCCGTCCGCGAGTTCCTGTACTCATCGAACATGGCCTTTGCCATGTATTCGAGCCTGGCGCTCGGCGCGGTCGCGGCGATCTATAGCCACGGTTCGGCCGAGCAGAAGGCGCGCTACCTGCCAAAGCTCATCAGCGGTGAATGGGCCGGGACCATGAACCTGACCGAGCCGCAATGCGGTACCGATCTCGGTCAGTTGCGCTGCCGCGCCGCGCCGCAGCCCGACGGCAGTTACAAAATCACCGGCACCAAGATTTTCATCTCGGCCGGCGAGCACGATTTGACCGACAACATCATCCATCTGGTGCTGGCGCGCATCGACGGCGCGCCCCCCGGCACCAAGGGCATTTCGCTGTTCATCGTGCCGAAGTTTTTGTTGACCGCCGACGGCGCGCCGGGCGAACGCAACGCGGTGTCGTGCGGCTCGATCGAAGAGAAGATGGGCATCCACGGCAACGCCACCTGCGTCATGAATTACGACGGCGCCACCGGCTGGCTCACCGGCGAGAAGCATCGCGGGCTGTATGCGATGTTTACGATGATGAACACGGCGCGGCTCAGCGTCGGCGTGCAGGGGCTGGCGCTGTCCGAGGTCGCCTATCAAAACGCCGCCGCTTATGCCAAGGATCGGCTCGCCGGGCGCGCGCCGAGCGGCGCGAAATTTCCGCAAAAAGCCGCCGATCCCATCATCGTGCATCCGGACGTGCGCCGCATGCTGATGACCATGCGCGCCTTCAACGAGGCGGCGCGCGCGCTGGTACTTTGGACCGCGCTCAAGGGCGACATCGCGCGGCGCTCCACCGACGCGAAAGAGCGCGAGGCGGCCGACGACCATATGGGACTGATGACGCCGGTGATCAAAGGCGTGCTCACCGATCAGGGTTTTGCCAATACGGTTCTAGCGCAGCAGATTTTCGGCGGCCACGGCTACATCGCCGAGCACGGCATGGAGCAGTTCGTGCGCGACGCGCGCATCGCCATGATCTACGAGGGAGCCAACGGCATCCAGGCGCTCGATCTGGTCGGCCGCAAATTGCCGAAGGACGGCGGCCGCGCCTTGCAGGCGTTCTTTGCCGAAGTGTCCGGCTACATCAAGGAGGCCGACGCGACAATGGCGCCCTACGTAAAACCGCTCGAGGAGGCGCTCGGCGAATTGCGTGAGGCGACGCTGTGGTTTGCGCAAAACGCGCTCGGCAATCCCGACAATGCCGGCGCCGGCGCCACCGATTACATGCAGCTCTTCGGCCTAGTGGCGCTCGGCTATATGTGGTGCCGTATTGTCGATGCGGCGAAAGCGAATTCCGCGACCGCGGGCGACAAGCTCGTCACCGGCCGCTTCTTCATGGAGCGCATGTTGCCGGCAACGGCGACGCACCTCGCGCGCATCAAGGCGGGTGGCGAGAGCACCATGGCGTTGCCGGCCGACGCCTTTTAGAAATCTTCGCGAAAAAAATCGCCGGTCAGGCTGCGGTCAAACCGCCATCGACGACAAATTCGGCGCCGGTGGTGAATGCGGATTCGTCGCTGGCCAGAAAAAGTATGGTGCGCGCGATCTCGATCGGCTGCGCCAGCCGCCCGAGCGGGGCCGCCGCCGCGAAACCGGCGGCGAGCTTCTCCGGATTGCGCGCCGACGCGATCATCGCGTGCAGCATGGGCGTTTCGGCGAACGACGGATGCACCGAGTTGCAGCGGATGTTGTAGCCCTTGCGCGCGCAATGCAGCGCCACCGATTTGGTCAATAGCCGCACGCCGCCCTTGCTGGCGCAGTAAGCGGCGAGACTGCCGTGTCCGATCATTCCGGCGACCGACGACATGTTGACGATGGAGCCACCGCCGCGATCCTTCATGACGCGGACGGCGTGCTTGCAGCCGAGAAACACGCCGTCGAGATTGACCGCCATCAGGTCGCGCCACTCTTCCAGCGTCGTCGCTTCGATGTCCTTGAATAGCACCACGCCGGCATTGTTGACGAGAATATCGATGCGGCCGAAATCGCGCACCACCGCATCGGTGACCGCGACCCATTCGTCCTCGCGGGTGACGTCGAGCCGATGAAAGCGGGCGCGTTGCCCCAGCTCGGCGACCGCCGCTGTCGATGCGGCCACGTCGCGATCGGCCACAATGACTGTGGCGCCTTCCTCCACCAACAGCTTTGCGGTGGCGAAGCCGATGCCCGATGCGCCGCCCGTGATGAGCGCAACCTTGTCCTGCACGCGACCCATGCTGCCGCCGATCTTTGAAAAACCCGTTGCCGATCAGGCTAATACACGCCCCCGCGCCTCGCCAGTACGGGTATCGAGACTGTCGCAAACGTATGGCATTGCCGGCCGGGGCGTTCTAGCCTTTGCCTAAACAGACTCTATATGACTGAACGGAACGCCGACGCGATTGGGAGGATTTTGTCTTATGCCCGACGCCTTTATTTATGACCACGTGCGCACGCCGCGCGGCCGCGGCAAGGCGGACGGCGCATTGCACGAAGTGACCGCGCTCAATCTGGCGGCCCAGGCGCTCGGCGCCATCAAGAGCCGCAACGACCTCGACACCGCGCTGGTCGATGACGTGGTGCTCGGCGTCGTCGATCCGGTGGGCGAGGCCGCCGCCGATATCGCGCGCACCGCGGCGCTGGTGGCGGGCTATGGCAACAGCGTGCCGGGCGTGCAGATCAATCGCTTCTGTGCCTCCGGTCTCGACGCGGTGAATTTTGCCGCGGCCCAAATCATGGCGGGGCAGCAGGACATGGCGGTCGGCGGCGGCGTCGAATCCATGAGCCGGGTCGGCATCGGGGCCGCGGGCGGCGCCTGGTCGATCGATCCGTCGATCGCGGTCGCGCACTATTTCATGCCGCAGGGCATTTCCGCCGACCTGATCGCGACCAAATACGGATTTTCCCGCGACGACGTCGATGCCTATGCGGTGGAAAGCCAGAAGCGCGCTGCGGCGGCATGGGACGAGGGCCGCTTCAATCGATCCGTGATGGCGGTGAAAGACGTCAATGGGCTGACCATTCTGGCCAAGGACGAGCACATGCGGCCGGGAACGACCATGCAGTCGCTCGCCGCGTTGCAGCCGTCGTTTGTGCAGATGGGCGAGCTTGGTGGCTTCGATGCGGTGGCCATCCAGGCGCATCCCGACGTCGAATACGTCAATCACGTGCATCATGCCGGTAATTCTTCCGGCATCGTCGATGGCGCCGCCGCGGTGCTCGTCGGCAATGCGCGGGCCGGCCGGCGTGCGGGCTTAAAACCGCGGGCCAAAATCAGGGCCTTCGCCAATATCGGCTCGGAGCCGGCGCTGATGCTGACCGGTCCGGTCGATGTCACCGCAAAAGTTTTGAAAAAATCCGGCATGGCGCTTGGCGACATCGATCTGATCGAGATCAACGAGGCGTTCGCCTCGGTGGTGTTGCGCTATCTGCAGGCGTTCGACATCGATCCGGCGAAAGTGAACGTCAACGGTGGCGCCATCGCGCTCGGCCATCCGCTCGGCGCTACCGGCGCGATGATCCTCGGCACCGTGCTCGACGAGCTCGAGCGGCGCGATCTGACAACCGCGCTGGTCACGCTCTGCATCGGCGCCGGCATGGGCACCGCCACCATCATCGAGCGCGTGTAGCAAACGAGCGCAGCCATGCCCAAGATCGACATTGCCAAACTCCCCATCGACACCCGGACCGGCTACCCGCCGCCGCTCGACCGCGTCGTCGTCGGCCGCGAGCGAAAGCGCCTCGGCAACGCCGTTGGTCTCGACCAGTTCGGCGTCAACCTGACGACGCTCAAACCCGGCGCATCTTCGGCGCTGCGGCACTGGCACGAGAAGGAGGATGAGCTGGTCTACATCCTCGAAGGTGAGGTGGTGCTGATCGAGGACGAAGGCGAGACCGTGCTCAAGCCGGGCGACGCCGCGGGTTTCAAGGCCAACACGCCGAACGGTCATCATCTCGTCAACCGCACGCAACGCGATGCGGTCTATCTGGAAATCGGTACGCGCTCCAAGCACGAGACGGCGTCATATCCGGACGTCGATCTGGTCGCCGTGCGCGACGACGCCGGCATGCGTTACACGCGTAAAAACGGCGAGCCCTGCACATGAGCTTCATCCACTTCACTCTCGACGTCGATGGCGACGGCGTTGCTTTGGTCACCTGGAATTCGCCAGGCCGATCGATGAATGTCATCGATCCTGCGGTGAAAGACGAGCTTGCGGCGATCGTCGAGCAAGTTGCAGCCGACCCCGCGATCAAGGGCGTGGTCATCACCTCGGGCAAGGAGTCGTTCTGCGCCGGTGCCGATCTGACCATGCTGGAAAGCATGAGCCGCGCTCACGCGGAATTGGTGACGTCGCAAGGTGAAACGGCGGCGAACGAGCATGTCTTCGAAGAAAGCCGCAAGACGTCGCTGCTGTACCGGCGGATCGAGACTTGCGGCAAGCCGTGGGTCGCGGCGATCAACGGCATAGCGGTCGGCGGCGGCTTCGAGCTGACGCTGGCCTGCCATCATCGCGTCGCCGCCGACAACGACAAGACCCGCGTCGGCCTGCCGGAAATCAAAGTCGGCCTGTTTCCCGGCGCCGGCGGCACGCAGCGGGTGGCGCGCATCCTGCCGCCGGCCGATGCGCTGCAATTCCTGCTCAAGGGCGACCAGGTTTCGGCCAATCGAGCCAAGACCATGAAGCTGGTCGACGAGGTGGTGCCGGCCGGCGATCTGGTGAAGACGGCCAAGGCGTGGATCACCACGAGCGGCACGGCCAAAGCGCCGTGGGACATCGATAACTTCAAGCTGCCCGGTGGTCCGGTGCAGTCGAAGGCCGGCATGTTGGCGTTCACGCCGGCCAATGCCATCTATCGCCGCGAGACTTATGACAATTATCCGGCGGCGCGCGCCATCTTGCAGGTGGTCTATGAAGGCCTGCAGCTACCGATGGATCAGGCGCTGCGGGTCGAATCGCGCTGGTTCGCGAAAATTTTGCGTTCGCCGGAAGCGGCGGCGATGATCCGCTCGCTGTTCGTCTCGATGCAGGACATCAGCAAGGGCGCGCGCCGTCCGGCCGCGGTGCCGGCGAAAAAATTCAAGACCATCGGCGTGCTCGGCTCAGGTTTTATGGGCGCCGGCATCGCCTATGTCAGTGCGCTCGCCGGCCTCAATGTGGTGCTGGTCGATCGCGATCCGGAGACCGCGCAGAAGGGCAAGGATCATTCGCAGAAGCTGATGGACGAGCAGGTCAGCCGCGGCCGCGCCACCGCCGCCGACCGCGACGCGGTGCTGGCGCGCATCAAGCCCACGGCCGATTTCGTCGAATTGAAGGATTGCGACCTCGTCATCGAAGCGGTGTTTGAGGACCGCAAGGTCAAGGAAGAAGTCATCGCCCGGGCGCAAAACGTGATCAGCGACAACGCGATTTTCGGTTCCAACACGTCGACGCTGCCGATCACTTCGCTTGCGGAATCGTTCAAGGATCGCTCGCGTTTCATCGGCATTCATTTCTTCTCGCCGGTCGAGCGGATGAACTTGGTCGAGATCATTTTGGGCAAGGAGACCGGCGAGGTGGCGCTTGCCGGCGCGCTCGATTACGTCCGCGCCATCCGCAAGACGCCGATCGTCGTCAACGATTCGCGCGGCTTCTATACGTCGCGCGTGGTCGGGACTTATTTGCGCGAGGGCCATCTGATGCTGGCCGACGGCGTGCCGGCGGCGATGATCGAGAATGTCGGCCGCATGGCCGGCATGCCGGTCGGCCCGCTGGCGCTCAACGACGAAGTCGCCGTCGATCTCGCCTGGAAGATTTTGCAAGCGACCGAAGCCGATCTCGGGCCGCAGGCGATCGATGCGCGGCAAAAGACGCTGCTCGAAGAGATGGTGGAAAAGCGCGGCCGCTACGGTCGCAAGAACGGCAAGGGCTTTTACGACTATCCGCAGAACGGGCCGAAGCGGCTGTGGCGCGGGCTTGCCGATTTGCAGCCGACAAAACTCGATCCGGACACGATCGATATTGGCGAGCTCAAAGCTCGATTGCTGGCGATGCAGGCGCTGGAAACCGCCCGTTGCATCGAAGAGGGCGTCGTCACCGATATGCGCGAAGCCGACGTCGGCTCGATCCTCGGCTTCGGCTTTGCGCCGTTCACCGGCGGCACCATCTCGTATATCGACGGCATGGGCACCAAGGCCTTCGTCGCATTGTGCAACAAGCTGGCCAAGCTTTATGGCGACCGCTTCAAGCCCTGCAAGCTCTTGCTCGACATGGCGAAAAAGGGCGAGACGTTCTACCGCCGGTTTCCGCCGCAGGCGCGCCGAGCCGCCGCATGAGCCGCGTCAAAGTCGCATTGCGCTTTGCCGCGCCCCGTGTGTAAGGTCGCGACCTTTTTTCGCCGGGACCCTGCATGGCGCGTGACCAAGTCGACCTGACGCCGATCGAAGGGCGCGACGATCTTGTCAGTTGGATTGCGCAGGGCGTCAGACCAAAATCGCAATTCCGCATCGGCACCGAGCACGAGAAATTCGCCTTCACGCTCGAAGGTCATCGTCCGGTGCCCTACGAGGGCCGCCAAGGCATTCGTGCGTTGCTCGAAGGCATGGAACACCTGCTCGGCTGGCAGCCGATCATGGAAGGGCCGAACATCATCGGCCTGTTCGATGTCACCGGCGGCGGCGCGATTTCGCTCGAGCCTGGCGGCCAGTTCGAATTGTCCGGCGCGCAAGTCGAAACCGTGCATCAGACCGCGAGCGAGCTGATGGCGCACCTGGCGCAAGTGCGCGAAGTGGCGGCGCCGCTGCGCATCGGCTTTCTCGGCATCGGCATGACGCCGAGTTGGACGCGTGCCGACATGCCGAAAATGCCGAAGGGACGCTACAAGATCATGACCGCCTACATGCCGAAGGTCGGCAGGTACGGCCTCGACATGATGTACCGGACCTGCACGGTGCAGACCAATCTCGACTTTGCGTCGGAAGCCGACATGGTCAAGAAGCTGCGCGTGTCGCTGGCGCTGCAGCCGGTGGCGACGGCGTTGTTTGCCAACTCGCCGTTCACCGAAGGCAAGCCGAACGGCTTTCTGTCGTTCCGCTCGGAAATCTGGCGCGACACCGACAACGCGCGCGCCGGCATGCTGCCGTGGGCGTTCGAGCCGGGCATGAGTTTCGAGCGCTGGGTCGATTACGCGCTCGACGTGCCGATGTATTTCGTCAAGCGCGGCGACGACTATGTCGACGCGGCCGGGCAATCGTTCCGCGACCTGCTGGCCGGCAAGCTGCCCGCTCTGCCGGGCGAGCGCGCCATGATCTCCGATTGGGCGAATCATATCAGCTCGATCTTTCCGGAGGTGCGGCTCAAGCGTTATCTGGAAATGCGCGGCGCCGATTCCGGGCCGCTGGCAAATCTGTTGGCGCTGCCGGCGTTCTGGGCCGGCATTCTTTATGACGATGTCAGCCTCGATGCGGCGTGGGACCTGGCCAAGGACTGGACCGCCGACGAGCGGCAAAAACTTCGCGACGACGTCCCGAAGCAGGCTCTCGCCGCAAAAATTCGCGGCCGCACCGTGTTCGAGCTCGCCACCGACACACTCAAGCTGGCGCGCGCCGGGCTGACGCGGCGCAAGCATCTCGACATCGACGGCCGCGACGAGACGCGCTACCTCGAAGTGCTGGAAGATCGCTTAGCGCGCGGCACCACAGCGGCGCAGGAGTTGTTGGAAAAATATCACGGCCCGTGGGGCGGCTCGGTCGATCCGATTTATACCGAAGACGCATATTGAAATTTGTCCGCCCGCGATACGTGCAGCGGCGCATTTTACATCCACGTGGCGGAAATAGTCGCTCTTGCCGCGAGCTTGCCCAGGTCGGCGCGGAACTCATGGCTGATGTTCGGTTGATTTAATATTTACGACTTTCGGCGACATTGTCGGATCACGAAGCTGCAACCCCAAAGGCCCATGACCAAGACCCTCACCATGGAAGTCCAGCGCAAGAATGCCGAACGGCAGCTCTTCGGCGCCCGTCGCGCCTTGGGCCATCTGGTGGAGCTCTACGACAGCGGCCAGTGGAAGACCCTCTATCGCGAGGACACCTTCGCCGAAGCGGTCCGTCAGGCGCGGCAAGCCGTCGATCATTGGACCAGCGTCATGGCCAAGCCCGAGGACGCCTAGCGCCTCAGCCGGCGGTTAACGAAGCGTTAACCGCCCGCGTCCGCCCTTGCGTGACGCCGCCGCCAACCCTCCCGAAATATTTGCCGCCGCCGATGACATTGACCGCGTCGGCAGGCTGAATGCACATTGCGGGGAAATGAAGCCCCGGACGCTCCATGGCATCGCCCGTCAATGCTGCTCTCTGCGCGTTGCTGGCGACCGCCTTTTGGAGTTTTTTGGGCTATGCGCTGACCCGCCATCTGTTGCCGCGGGCTCTGGCGATCGGTGCTACGCCGGTCATCGGCTGGGCGGTCCATAGCGCCGCGACGCTGCCGATTTTCTTTCTGATCGGATTTTCGCCGCTTGCCGTCGTCGCCCTTGCGGCGCTCTGCGTTGCCACCGCCGTCGGGACGCTCAAGCTTGCGGCGGAAAGCGATGCCGAGGCCGCGCCGGCGATACCATGGTGGGCCTTCGCAGCCGCGGCGGTGCTGGCGCTGGCGCCGGCCGTGGCGATCCTGCCGAAGCTTGCCCCGGGCGCGGTTCATCTCGCCGACCCGATCTTCGATCATTCCAAGATCGCGATGATCGACGCCATGACGCGGCAGGGCCTGCCGCCCGTCGATCCGGTTTTTGGCGCGGTCGGCCCGCATGGTCAGTTCTTTTATTATTATCTCTGGCACTACAGCGCCGCCGCGCTGGCGCTGCCGCTCCATGTCACTGGTTGGGAAGCCGATATCGGACTGACATGGTTCACCGCCTTTGCGTCATTGAGCCTGCTGATGGGGCTTTCGGTATGGCTCAGCAAGCGCTCGGCCGCCGCGATCTGGGTCGTCGTGCTTGCCGCCGCCGCGTCATTGCGTGCGGTACTGAGCTGGATATTCGGCTCCTACACGCTCGAGCCCTTCCTGGCGCCGCCGACCGGATTTGCCGGTTGGCTGTTTCAGGCCGCATGGGCGCCGCAGCACCTGATGTCGGCGTCGTGCGTGGTGGCGGCGATGCTGCTTATCGCCAGCTACGCGCAGCGGCAGAGCGTGCTGTTGCTTTTGACGCTGGTCCTGGTCGTGGTCGCGGGCTTCGAGAGCTCGACCTATGTCGGCGGTATCACCTTTGCGATTGCGGCTTTGGCGGCGGCGCCGCTGCTGCTTGTCGCAATCGAGCCGGCGCGACGCTTGCGGTTTTTAGTTGGCATGGCCATCGCCGCCGTGCTGGTGGTCTGCCTCGCCGCGCCGTTCCTGAACAATCAGCTCATGGCGGTCGCCGTGCGCGGCGGCGACAGTCCGATTGTCTTTCGCCACTTTGACGTGCTCGGCGCGATGTTTCCGGCGGCGCTTCGCCGTGCATTGGATTGGCCGGCCTATTGGCTCCTTCTGTTGCCGCTCGAGTTGCCGGCCACTTATGTGGCGGGCGTGATGGCGCTGATCGCGATGCTGCGAAACGGCATGCCGCCGCCGGAAAAACTCGCAACGGCCGCCTTGGCCTGTCTCGCCGCGGCCGGACTGTTGGCGTCTTGGCTTCTGGCCAGCACGCTCGGCGACAACAACGATCTCGGGCTGCGCGCCGTGTTGCCGGCCGCTTCGGTTTTGATCGCGGCAGCGGCGGGGGGATTGATGCTGTTGCCGCGGCGCGCCGTGATCGCCGCGGCGGCGATCGGCGGGCTTATCCTCAGCCTGCCGGATACCGCCGCGATGATCCGCTCCAACGTCGACGGCACGCCGACGCCGGACGGCGCGGTTTTCGCGCAGGCGCCCGAGTTGTGGCGGGCGGTGCGCCGCTACGCTGCGCCGACCGCGCGCGTCGCCAACAATCCGCTGTTCCTGCAAGATTTGACGCCGTGGCCGGCGAACATCTCCTGGGCGCTGCTGGCGAACCGCAGCTCATGCTTTGCCGGCCGCGAATTGGCGCTGGCACTGGCGCCGTTGTCCGAGGAGACGCGCGAGGCGATCAATGCGCAGTTCGTCCGCATCTTCGCCGGCGAGGGCACGGCGCAAGATGTGGACGACATGGCAAGAAAATATGTCTGCGATGTCGTCGTCATCGTGCCGCAGGACAAGGCCTGGAACAACGACCCGTTCGCCGCGAGCCCCGATTATCGCCTGGCGGAAAATCGCGACGGCAGATGGCGGATCTATGTTGCCTCTCACCCGTCACCCTGAGGTGCGAGCGCAGCGAGCCAACCAAGTCGGCCATTGCCGACTTGGACATTTGAAAATGCGAAATCGGGTAAACCCGATTTCGTTGGGCGACGGCCCGGGCCGTGCATCCTTCAAGGGCCGCTTCGCGGCCACCTCAGGATGACGGTGACGGCGCGGTGTTGCCGCAAGTTTCAAATCCCCGCGAACCAATTGAAACCCTGCTTGCTCCAGAACGTCTCGCGGAAATCGTTCGTCACCTCGATCGCCTTGATCCACTTGGCGTTCTTGTAGCCGAGCTTGGTCGAGGTGCGCAGCCGCAACGGATAGCCGAACGGATCAGCCAGCACGTCGCCGGCATATTTGGTGGCGAGGATGCTCGGCGGATGCAGCGCCGTCGCCATGTCGATGCTCTCGGTGTAATCGTCGTTGCAGATGAAATAGACGTATTTTGCCGTCAGGTCGGCGCCGACGCGTTGCAGGAAATCGCGCAGGTTCGGGCCGGACCATTGCCCGATGTAATCCCAGCCTTCGACGCAGATGTGTTTGATGATGATCTCCTGCGCGGGCAGCTGATAGATCTGCTGCGCGGTCCAGGGTTGTTTGTTGTCGATGCGGCCGGCGAGCTCCAGTTTCCATGTCGCGCCGTCGATCGGCTTGACGTCTTCGATGCCGTAATAGGCGTTGAAGCGTGGCGGCTTGACCACCTGCGACGCGCTATAGGTCCGCGCCAGATGGTGCGGCCGGAAGATCGTCGCCTGGACGCGATCGTTCCACGCCGACACCGTGCGCAGCACTTTTTGCACCGAATCGTGTTCGCTGACGTCGCAGCCCGTCAACAGCGACAGCGCGCCGAGGCTGACGGCGCCGCGCAGCACGTTGCGGCGATTGATGTCGTCGACGAGCGCCCGGTTCTGCGTCAGCACGTTTTGGTCGATGCTTTTGCGCGGGCGGAAAATGGAGGGCGTGCGCGTGCGTATGGACATCTTGGCCCCGCGTCAGTGGGTTGCTTCGGCTTCGACTGCAGTCTCAGGAGGGTGCGTCTCGGGAGGGGGCGTCTCGGCGAGATGTGCCGATCCGTCATCCACCACGGGGCCGCCAGTGACCATGGCGACGAGACTTTGCGGTACCAAAAGCGCAAGCGAAATGTGCACCAGCAAGAAGCCGACGATCGCGGTCATGCACAGAAAGTGCACCACCCGGGTCGCCTGAAAACTGCCGAACAAGGCGGCAAGCTCGGAGAATTGTACCGGCTTCCACAACGCGAGGCCGGAGATCACGATCAGAACGCCGACCGCCATGACGCCGAGATAGAGAATTTTCTGAACCGCGTTGTAGTGGGTGAGATCGTCGTGGGCGAGGCGGAAGTGCAACGCGTCGCTCACGGTCGCCAGGATTTCGCGCAGCGAGACCGGAAACAGCTTTTGGCGAAATCGTCCCGTGGCGATGCCGTAGCTCAGATAAGCTAGCCCGTTGAGGACGAAAATCCACATGCCGAAGAAATGCCATTGCAGGCCGTATTGCGCCCACTTGCCGATCACGATGCTGTCGGGAAAATGCAGCCAGCCGAGGATCGCGTCGTCGTTGTAGATCTTCCAGCCGCTGCCGATCATGATGAAAATGGCGACCGCGTTGATCCAATGCATGACGCGCACCGGCAGCGGATGCAGGCGGCGCTCATGACTTGTTGATTTGACGGCCGGCTTTGTCATCGATGACGGTCCACGATCGATCATACACAGGCAAGCTAAGGTGTGGTCGTGGTGGCAAAGAAGCCGGCGTAAGCTGGTCGTGCAGAGTCGATTCGCCCCCGTCGGTCGCGCGTCATGGACCCTACGGTTGCGTGTTGTCCTTCGCAAGCAAGCTTGGTTCACAAATTCGCGTGGCATTTTTGATCGGGAGGATTGCGGCATGAAGTTTTTGCTCACCGCAACGACTTTGATTGCCGGTTCGAATGCGCCGCTGCGCCGACCTGGCAGGGGCAGGGCGCGACGGCTCTGCCGGACGACCCGACGATCCGCGTAGCGCTGGCCCGCACTTGAACGATCACGACTTGGTGAAGCGGATAACTTTTTGGTGTTTCCCGACTTGTACCGGGTGAGGGGGAAGTGATTGGCGCTTTGGCAAGCGCCGGGCAATCCTTCGCTTATTGCTTCGTTTGGTATTGGGGGAGATCGCATGGATCATGCGAAACGATTGAACGGCAAATCCGATCCGGCTCATGCAATGAAGACGGCAGGCTGCGGCATCGCATTCATGGCTAAAGCCTCGGCGCCGGGCCGTGCCAAGACGCGACTCGTCCCGCCACTGACCTTCGAGGAGGCCGCGGTGCTGAACACCGCGTTCTTGCAGGATGTGGCCGACAACGTGCTGCTCGCCGCCCGCGATGCCGAGCGCCATGGCGGCATTGCCGGCTACGCGGCCTATGGTCCTCCGGGCTCGGAGGATTTTTTCCGCCGCACCTTGCCGGGCGGCATCGGCTTGATCGAGGCTTGGCGGCAAAATTTTGGCGATTGCCTGTTACATACGATCGAGCAGATTTTTGCGCGCGGACACGCGTCCGCCGTGGTGCTTAATTCCGACAGCCCGACATTGCCGACCGCGTTTTTGGTCGAGACCGCGGCAGCGTTGGCGCGGGCCGGCGACCGGGCCGTGCTCGGTCCGTCGAGCGACGGCGGCTATTATCTGCTCGGGCTGAAAACCGCGCACCGCCATATGTTCGAAAATATCGCCTGGAGCACCGAGCAAGTCGCCAAACAGACTCTGGAGCGGGCGCGCGAGATCGGTCTCGACGTGCACCGGTTGCCGGTCTGGTACGATGTCGACGATGTGGACGGATTGCGCCGGCTACACACCGAATTGTCGCCCGATGCGCAACGGAACCGCCTCGACAGGAACCAGCCGCGTTACGCCGGCCACACGGCAACCTTGATGAATAGCCTGTGGCAGAATCATGATTTCAATCGCCGCGCCGCGGCGCTGTTCGAAGCGGAGCCGTTGCGCGCTTAAGGCGCGCGGCGCTTATGTTCGCCAGATGAAAAAATAGGGACGGCGATAATGGCAGTGGCGGCGGCAAAACGTCCGGTCGATCCCAAGCGCTACTTCGAGAGCGTCGACGCGGCCAGCGAAAAGCCGGAGCACGAGCCGGTCTGTCTTTATCTGGAGACGACCAACCGCTGCAATCTGCTTTGCACCACCTGTCCGCGCACCTACGAGGAGCTCGAGCCACCGGCCGACATGAGCTGGGATCTGTTCACCTCGATCGTCGATCAGATCCCCCGCCTGCATCGCGCCGTGCTGCACGGCGTCGGCGAACCGATGCTGGTGAAGAATTTGCCGCGCATGGTGCGCTACCTCAAGGACCGCGGCACCTATGTGCTATTCAATACCAACGGTACCGTGCTTAACGAGCGTAACGGCCGCGCGCTGATTACAGCCGAGCTCGACGAGTTGCGGGTGTCGTTCGACGCGGCCACTGCCGAGTCCTACCTCGCCGTTCGCGGCAAGAATTATTTCAACCGCATCCTGAAAAACGTGCGCGCGTTCCGCGAGCTGCAGGAGCGCGAGGGTCACCTCAAGCCGCGCGTCTCGGCCTGGCTGACGGGCTTGCGCGAAACCATCGAGGAATTGCCGGATTTTGTGCGCGTTGCCGCCGAGACCGGCGTCAAGGAAGTGCATTTGCAGCGGCTGGTGTTCTTCACGGACAACGCAATCGGCAAGGCGCGGCCGGACCAGGCGCTCTACGAGCAGCTCTCCGGCGAGGAGGCGGTGCATATCGACCGCGCCGCGGCAGTCGCCAAATCGCTCGGCGTTACTTTCAGCGCGTCGGGTGCCGCCGCCGAGCCGGGCATGAGTCTCAAGCGCAACGATAACGGCTCGCCGTGGTCGCTGTGCCGGCGGCCGTGGACGGTGATGTATTTCACCGCCAACGGCCGCGCGCTGCCGTGCTGCATCGCGCCGTTCTCGCAGCGCGGCTACGAGAACTACACGCTCGGCGACGCCACCCAGCAAACGCTGCGCGAGATCTGGACCGGCCCGGCCTACGGCGATTTCCGCAAGGCGCTGCTGTCGAACACGCCGCCGGACGCCTGCGCCAGTTGCGGATTGCGATGGAGTCTCTAGCGATGCCCGACGGCGCGCCCGCGGGCGGTGTCGTCGTGGTCATTCCCACGTTCAACGAAGCGGAATCGATCGCGGCCGTGGTCGCCGAAATTCCGCGCGACGTCGTCGGCCGCGTCATCGTGGCCGATGGCGGCAGCCGCGACGGCACCGGGGAGATAGCGCACCACGCCGGCGCCGAGGTGATCGCGGTCGGCCGCGGCTATGGTCTGGCCTGCCTCAAAGGCGCGCAAGCGGCCGAAGCCGAAGATATCGTCGTCTTCATGGACGGCGACGGCGCCGACGATCCGGCCGCCATCGCGACATTGGTCGTGCCGATCCGCGCCGGCACATGCGACTTCGTCATCGCCTCGCGCGCCCGCGGCGTGCGCGAGCCGGGCAGCATGGCCTGGCATCAGCTTGTCGCCGGCCGCACCGCCGGCGTTCTGACCCGGCTGCTTTACGGCGTGCGCTATACCGACATGTGCGCGTTCCGCGCGATCCGCCGCGACACGCTGCTCGCGCTCGACATGCGCGAGCTCACCTACGGCTGGAATCTGGAAATGCAGATGCGGGTGGCGCGTGCGGGCTTGCGTGTCTTGGAAGTGCCGGTCGCCTATCGCCGCCGTCTCGGCGGGCAATCCAAGGTGGCCGGGAGCTTGCGCGGCTCGTTCAAGGCCGGCGTGAAAATCATCTCGACGTTTGCGCGGGTGGCGATGGAGCCAGCACGCGGGCGCGTGTCTTAAGTTACATCGCGACCTTACGCAAAAAGCCATCGACGCTGCCGCGCAAATCCGCCGCGGCCTTTTCGACGGCTTGTGACGCCGTCAAAACGGTGTCGGCCGAGCTTTGCATGTCCGAGATCGCGGTAGAGACCCGTTGCAGAACGGAAACCACCGATTTCGTGCCCGATGCCGCCGCCGCGACGTTGCTTGAAATCTGGCTGGTCGAGGCGTGCTGCTGCTCGACCGCCGACGCGATCGCCGCGGTGAATTGCTCGATGTCCTGGACCCTGCCGCTGATGCTGCCGATGGCGCGAACGGCACTCTGCGTCGAGGTTTGCACCTCGGCGATCTGTGTGGCGATGACGTCGGTGGCTTTGGCGGTCTGCACCGCGAGCGCTTTGACCTCGGAGGCGACCACGGCAAAGCCTTTGCCGGCGGTGCCGGCGCGCGCCGCCTCGATAGTGGCATTGAGCGCCAACAGATTGGTCTGCCCGGCGACGCTGTGGATGAGCTTGATGACGTCGTCGATCTTCTGCGCCGCTTTCGCCAACCCCGCGATGTCCTCGTTGGTCGATTGCGCCTCGGCTGTCGCCGCGCGCACCACCTCGGTGGCGCGGGCCAGCTGGTGGTTGATCTCGGCGATCGATTTCGACATTTCCTCCGCCGCGTTAGCGGCAATCTCGACGCTCTCGAACGCGTCGCCCGACGTCTTGACCGCGCCCGCCGTATGGCTGGTGGTGTCGTTGGAGATCGCCGACAGCGCCGACGCGGTCGATCGCATCGCCGCGACGCTGTCGCCGACCGTCGTCAATACGCCCTCGACGCTTTCGCGGAACCAGGCGATGGCCTCTTCGATGACGGCGCGGCGGGCTTCCTGGGCGCCGAGCAGGGCGTTTTTCTGCTCCACCTTGCGGCGCTCGGTGATGTCGTGGTGGGTTCCGATCCAGTACGCGCCGCCGGGGATCGCGCGGTTGACGACCGCAATGGCGCGGCCGTCGGGCAACTCCGACACGAAGCTGACGACCTTTCCGGCTGCAATGATTTCCATGAGGTCGGCGACGTATTTGTCCGGATCGTCCGGCAGGCTGCCGGATCTGGCGCGCAGCCGGACGATGTCGGCGAGCCTGGCGCCGGGTTTTATGATGTTCGGCGGCAGATCGTAGATTTTCAGATAGCGGTCGTTACAGACGACGAGGCGCGCCTTGGCATCGAACATCACGACGCCTTGAGTCATGTTGTTGAGCGCGAGCTCGAGCAGTTTTCCCTTGTCGCTCAGCCTGCCGGTCTGCGAGCGCCCGAAACGAACGATGACGGCGATGCCGGCCAAGAGGACAACCAGGCACACGGCGGCGAGCAGGCGCCAGTCGAGATCCGGCGGCAAACTGTTCAAGGCCCGCAGCATCGTGCCTGCTTGCTTATTTGCTGTTCAGCTTGCGCAACAGGTAGCCGACATCCATTTACGTTTCGTTAATCAACGGCCGCCGCCCGCGATTCGCAGGCGTCACTCGCTTTCCAGGATGGCCTTGGTCGGATCGATCCAGAACGCCCAAATGGCGGCCCCGACGACGAGAAGGCCGGCGGCGACGATGAAGGGTGCCTGCCACTTGTCGCCGTAGGCCAGGTAACCGAACACGATCGGCGAGATAAAACCGCCGAAATTGCCCGCCATGTTCATCATGCCGGACACGGTTCCGGAATATTTGCCGCCGGTATCCATCGGTACCGCCCAGGATGGGCCGATGGTGCATTCCAGGAAGAACATCGAAGCGGTGAGGCAGCCGACGGCGACGTAAGGGTCTTCGGTCAGCGCCGCCGGCACGATGAACACGGCGCAGCCGAGCAATCCGGTGATCGCCACGCCGCTGCGGGCGAGCCTGACGTTGCCGGTCCGCCGCAACAGCCAATCGGTTGCTAAACCGCCCACCGTGTCGCCGACGACGCCGGCCCACAGCGGCAGCGAGGCCAATAGTCCGCCTTTGAGCAGCGTGAAATGCCGCACGTCGATCAGATACTTCGTCAGCCAAGTCAGGAATATCCACAGGCAATAAACGTAAGTGAAATAGGCCAGCATGATCGCCCACATATTGGGCGAGCGCAGCAATGTGCCCCATGGCACCTCGGTCCGTTCGGCAACCGGCGGCGGATTGATTTCGCCGTTCGGGCCGCGGCCGCGAATAGTTTCCAATTCCGCCCGGTTCACCAGAGCGTGTTCTTCGGGCACGTTGCGGTAGCTCAAGCTCCACCACAGCGACCACGCCAATCCCACCAGCCCGCAAATCAGGAACGCCCAGCGCCAGCTGAGATTGATCATGATCAGCAGCACCAGCGGCGGCGCGATCGCAGCTCCAGCGCGGCTGGCGCTGTGGGTGATGCCTTGCACGAAGCCGCGTTCGCTGCGCGGATACCAAAGCTGCATGGCCCGCGTCGCGCCGGGGAATGCGCCGGCTTCGCCGACCCCGAACAGGAAGCGCAGGACGATGAACGAAGTGGCGCTGAACGCCAAGCCGGTCGCGGCGGTCATGATCGACCAATAGGCGACGATGGTTGCCAGCACGGTGCGCGCGCCGAAGCGGTCGCTCAGCCAGCCGCCCGGCACCTGGAACAGCGCATAGGCCAAGACGAAGGCGCTGAAGATGTAGCCCATCGTGATATTGTCGAAGCCGAATTCCTTGCTGATCTGCGGCGCCGCGGTCGCGATGTTGACGCGGTCGAGATAGGTGATGAGATACATCACGCTGATCATCAGCAAAATGTACCAACGGCCGCGGCTCGGCTGCGTGTGTGCTGGCTCCGCCATGTGTTTGCTCCCCGTCCCATGCCCGCTGTTGCAAATCGCGCGAGCTTTGCGGCGACAACTTGCCCGTTTATGGGGAAGGCGGCAAGGGAAGCGTTGCCGCGGATGAGGTCCATGAGGCTCGGTGCGCTATAATCGGCAAAGGCCAAATCTGGGGCAGTCAAATGATCAAGCGCTACACCGACCACGCCGCCAACGAGCGGACGTTTCTCGCCTGGGTTCGCACCGCCATTGCCATCATGGCATTCGGTTTCGTGATCGAACGCTTCGATTTGTTTCTCCAGCTCGCTGCGCCGCAATTGGCGTTGAAGCAAGCCGCGCCGCACGGCCAGGCCTTTGCCAATGCGGCCGGTTTGGCCTTTATCGGCATCGGCGTGGTGATGATCGTCATTGCCGGCATTCGCTTCTTCAAAACCGGCAAGGACATCGAGACCGAGGACACCGTGCCGAACCCCGGCGAGCGCTCCGATCTAGCGCTCGCCGTTTTGCTCGTGCTGTTGGGCCTGGCGCTGTTTCTTTATCTGTCGCGGGCCGTGCTGCCGGCGATCTGAGTGGCCGGCTGACTTGCGAGACGGCGCGCTTCGCGATAAACGAATCATCGCGCGCCACCCATCGCGCCGTAAGCGTTCACGTCAACCAACGCGTTCCTTTGACGGTCGGCCGCATTCCGCGCCGAACGCGCCGGGAGCGCATGGAGTGTCGACGTGAAGCGGTTTTTCCAAATCCTGGTCTCAGCGCCTGTGACGTTCGCGCGTGCGCCGCGCCCGGCGCAGGTCGGCATGGTTTTGTTCTTCGCCGCCGCGGTGGCGGACGGCATTCTGATGCCGTTCTTTGCGCTGTGGGCGCACAAGGATGCCGGCATTCCGATCGAATATATCGGGCTGTTGCTCGGTTGCTATGCCGGCGGCGAGCTGTTGGCGACGCCGTTCGTCGGCGGCATTGCCGACCGGGTTGGCCGGCGTCCGGTGCTGCTGGTGTCGACCTGCGGCGTCGGCTTTG
This sequence comes from Xanthobacteraceae bacterium, assembly GCA_035317145.1. Classification (GTDB taxonomy): domain Bacteria; phylum Pseudomonadota; class Alphaproteobacteria; order Rhizobiales; family Xanthobacteraceae; genus BOG-931. The sequence continues at coordinate 21,598 of DATHHM010000410.1, forward strand.
GCTTCTTGCTGCTTTATCTGGTGCACGGCGCCCTCGCGACGGCGGCCGCGCTGATCATCATCGGCGTGTTCGAGAGCGTGTTGCATCCGACAGCGTCGACGGTGATCGCCGACGTGGTGCCGGCCGAGACGCGCCGCGAGCATTTCGCGGCGCGGCGTGTGATGTCGAGTGCCGGCAGCATGGCGGGCCCGGCCTTGGGTGCGCTATTGGCGCTGCATTCGCTCGGCCTGGTCTTTCTCGGGGCCGGTATCACGATTCTCGCCGGTGCACTGGTCGTCGCGATCTTTCTTGTAGAGACCCGACCGCCCGCCGCCGTGCCGGGTGAAGAAGACGACGAGGACGAATCGCTGCTGGCGCTGACGGCGGTGTTTCGCGATTCCCGTCTCGCCGGACTGATCGTTCCGGTGGCGCTCATGGAGATCGCCGCGAGCTGGATCGCCGCCATCACGCCGCTCTATGCCGACGCCGGCGGCACGCTGACGGCGTCGGGCATCGGTCTTCTTTTCACCTATGCGGGCGCGCTCGGGGTGGTGCTGCAGATGCCGATCACGCAAGCGAGCGAGCGCATGAGCGGCTTTTCGATCGTGCTGTGCAGCGGCGCGGTGCAGGCCGTGGCATTTGCCTGCCTGTTCGTGTCCGCAGGCCTGCCCTGGCTCGTCGCCGCGGTGACGCTCTTGGCGCTGGCGCAAATGCTGGCGGGGCCGCTGGTTCAGACCATCATCACCGAGCTCGCGCCGCGCAGCGGGCAAGCGACCTATCAGGCGGCCTTCGGCGTGGTCAACGATCTGAAAGATGCCGCGGGGCCGGCGATAGGCACCTGGCTCTATGCGCTCGCGGCCGGATTGCCGTGGGCGAGCGGCGCCGTCATATCGCTTGCCGCCGCGCTCGGCCTGGCGGTAGCCGCGCGCCGGCACGATAAACACTGAAGCTCCGGAAGAAATTTTTCGACGAACGAATTCGTCGTCCCGCATTGCCCAATGATTGGTCCGGGAGCGATCATCCGTTGGCGGACCGGTGCGGCGGCGCGACCGAGTCACGTCCGCACAGCTGCTCCGCTTCGAGCCAAGCCATTTCCAGCAGGTGCACCAGGGTGGTGAAATGCTCCGACGCCGCCATTTGCGCCATTTGCGCCGTCATGGCGGAAATATAGTCGGCGACATCATGATTGGACTTGCCGCTTTGATCATTCATGGATTTTGCTCCCAGTCAAAACCGTGAACGCATCACGCCACAAGCATGGCGCAAGCTCGGGGGCTTGGGAAGCAAATAGAATTGCTTGATCTGTCAATTTCGCGGGCGTCCCGCGTCGATCTGGCGGTCAGCCCGGCCACAGG
>DATHHM010000411.1:0-10676 GCA_035317145.1 Xanthobacteraceae bacterium
GGTGCCGAGTTTTTCGCCGGCGCGATCGACCGCCGTGAGGCCGATCAGATCGGCGTGATAAAACTCGTCCGGCTGGTCGTGCGCCGGCAGGCGTTCGCGCAGCACGTAGAGCTTGATGTTGGTCAGTTGCTCGGCCGCGCCGCGGTCAACAATGCCGGTAAGTTGTGCGACGAAGTGATCCTTGGCGCGGCGCAGCGATTCGATCTGCACGACGCGGCCATCCTCGGTTTCGAGCGGGCCGTAGCCGGCGATCGCTTCCGGCTCGGCGGTGAACGAGTACAATCGCACTTCGCCGCGCACGCCATGCGCGGCGCCGATTTGACCGAGGCAGATGCGCGCGCCGCCTGCCATCGTGCGTGCCTGTTAGGTTGCCGGCGCTGCCGGCGCTGCGGGTGCTTTCGGTGCGGCGGCCGCCGCGGCCTTGGCGGCTTCTTCCTGGGCCTTGCGCTCCTTGCGCGGCACCGCCTTCTCCGGATTGTTGCGCTTGGTGCGTTTCATGACGCCGGCGGCGTCGAGGAAGCGCATCACGCGGTCCGAAGGCTGCGCTCCTTTGGCGATCCAGGCCTTGGCCTTCTCGATGTCCCACTTCAGCCGATCAGTCTTTTCCTTCGGCAGCAGTGGATTGAAATAACCGAGACGCTCGATGAAACGTCCGTCGCGGGGGCTGCGGCTGTCGGCCACCACGATGTGATAGAACGGCCGCTTCTTGGTGCCGGCGCGGGCCATGCGGATAACGAGAGGCATTTTCAGGTTTCCTTTCTCAGTTCTGTCATTCCGGGGCCGAGCGCAGCGCTCGCCGCTTCGCGGCGCCCCGGAATGACGAGGGGGTGCAATAGTTCGTCACTTCTTTTTTCCAAAGCCCGGAAAGCCCGGCGGCAAGCCGCCTGGCAGTTTCGGACCAAGTCCCGGAAGTCCCGGCATGCGGCCGGGCAAACCGGGAAAATTTGGCGGCAGGCCAGGGGCGCCCGGCGCGCCGGGCATTCCGGGCGGCAAGCCGCCCGGCATTTTTTCGGCAAGTTTTGCCATCTCTTCCGGGCTCGGCATGCCGCCGCCGAAGCCGAGCATATTGGCGAGGCCGGCCATTGGTCCGCGCTTGGCGCCGCCCATGGCCTTCATCACGTCGGCCATGGTGCGATGCATTTTCAGCAGCCGATTGATGTCTTCGGGTTTGGTGCCGGAGCCGGCGGCGATGCGGCGCTTGCGGCTCGCCTTGAGCACATCGGGATTGCGCCGCTCCTGCGGCGTCATCGAATCGATGATCGCGACTTGGCGCTTCAACACGGTTTCGTCGAGATTGCGCTCGGCAAGCTGGTTCTTGATCTTGGCGATGCCGGGCAGCATCGACATCATTCCGCTCATGCCGCCCATATGCTGCATCTGCGCGATCTGCTCGCGCAAGTCGGAGAGATCGAAGGTGCCCTTGCGCATCTTCGCGGTGACGCGCGCGGCTTGCTCGGCGTCGATGGTCGAAGCGGCTTTTTCAACGAGCGAAACGATGTCGCCCATGCCGAGGATGCGGTCGGCGATCCGCGCCGGATAAAAATCCTCGATGGCGTCGAGTTTCTCGCCGGTGCCGATCAGCTTGATCGGCTTGCCGGTGACCGCGCGCATGGACAGTGCGGCGCCGCCGCGGCCGTCGCCGTCGATACGGGTCAGCACGATGCCGGTCAGGCCGACGCGCTCATCGAACGAGCGCGCCAGATTGACGGCGTCCTGGCCGGTCAGCGCGTCGGCGACGAGAAGAACTTCGTGCGGACTTGCGGCGCGGCGCACCTCCGCAGCTTCCGCCATCATTGCCTCGTCGAGCGTGAGGCGGCCGGCGGTGTCGAGCATCACCACGTCGTAGCCGCCGAGGCGAGCCGCTTGCACGGCGCGGCCCGCGATCTGCACCGGCGTCTGGCCTTCGACCACCGGCAACGTGTCGACCGTGACCTGGCGCCCGAGCACGGCGAGCTGCTCCATGGCGGCCGGCCGGCGGGTATCCAGCGACGCCATCAGCACTTTGCGCTTGGCGTTGTCCGTAAGGCGCTTGGCAATCTTCGCTGTGGTGGTGGTTTTTCCGGAGCCCTGCAGGCCCACCATCATGATGACGACCGGCGCCGGGGCATTGAGATCGATCGGCTGTGCGTCCGAGCCCAAAATCTCGATCAACTGGTCGTGCACGATCTTCACGACCATCTGGCCGGGCGTGACCGACTTGATCACTTCGACGCCGACCGCGCGCTTCTTCACTTCGTCGGTGAAGGCGCGCGCGACGTCGAGCGCCACGTCGGCTTCGAGCAGCGCGCGCCGTACCTCGCGCAGCGCCTCCTCGACGTCGGCCTCCGACAGCGCGCCGCGCCGGGTCAGGCGATCGAGAACCGCGCTCAGCCGTTCGGAAAGACTGTCAAACATCCTCAAACGCTTTTTGCGCCCGAGGGCGCATCGCGCTGTCGGGCGGTTACCTCCGGCCTCCTGGGCCGGTCGGCGGGTGTAAAATCGTTCTCTTGCGAGAGCGGGCGGAAAATAGGGACCGGGGCCCCTGCCGTCAACCGGGACACATTGTCGGCCTTCGGGGCGGTAAATTGTATAATGGGATCAGAATGTCGCGCTATTACAACGGCCCGGTCTCCGATCATTTCGACGGTGAGCGCTTTTTCGACGCCGCGGCTGCGCCGCCGCGGAGCCGGCGCGATCTGCTGCGCTGGTTCCTGCAGCGCCGGCTGCGCGGCACCAAGGCAAAATGGCCGGATTGGGCGCCGTCGCCTTTTGCCGATCGCCCGCCGCAACGCGTCGAAGGTGCAGCCTGCCGCGTTTCCTATGTCGGCCACGCCAGTTGGCTGATCCAGACCGCCGGTCTCAATATCCTGCTCGACCCGGTCTGGTCGAAGCGCGCATCGCCGTTCCGCTACGTCGGCCCGAAACGAGTCAACGATCCCGGCATCGCCTTTGCCGACCTGCCGCCGATCGACGTCGTGCTGGTGTCGCACGCCCACTACGATCATCTCGATGTCGCGACCTTGTCGCGGCTCGCCGCCGTGCATCGACCGAGGATCATCACGCCGCTCGGCAATGACACGATCATGCGCAATCATGATGCCGCGATCGCGGCCGAAAGTTTTGATTGGGATATCCGCGTCAATCTCGGTGCGGCTGCGGTGACCCTCGTTCCGACCAGCCATTGGTCGGCGCGGAACCTGTCGGATCGCAACATGTCGCTGTGGGCGTCGTTCGTGATCGATGCGCCGATCGGAAAAATCTATGTCGCCGCCGATTCCGGCTATGGCGAAGGCCGGCTGTTTCGCCGCGCCCGCGAGCGCCACGGGCCGTTCAAGCTCGCCATTTTGCCGATCGGCGCCTACGAGCCGCGCTGGTTCATGCGCGACCAGCACATGAATCCGGCGGAGGCGGTGCAAGCCTTTATGGATTGCGGCGCCGAGCTGGCGCTCGCGCACCATTACGGCACGTTCCAGCTCACCGACGAAGCGGTCGATGCGCCGCTCGTCGCGCTTGCCGACGCATTGAAGGCTGCTGGCATTCCGGCCGAGCGCTTCCGCGCCTTGCGGCCCGGCGAGGTGGTGCAACTATAGTTGTCTCCTGACGGCAGCGTTGCGCCGCTACTTGAGCAAAACCAATACGTCGACGGTGAGCTTCTTGCCGTCAGCCGTGACCGGGTCGGTCTCATATTGCTCGATGAACAGGTCCTTGGCTTCGAGCCGTTTCTCGTCGAGATAATTGGTGATCGCCTCGTAGGTATTATCCAATTCGTCGTAGGAGCCGTGATGGATGAATTTCAGGGCGTGGCCCTCCGGCGATTGACCGATCGCAATATCGCCGCGCGGCGGGTTTTTCGGCGGCTCGGCGATCGGCACCGCGGCCTGGAACTGGAACCCGGTGTCGTCGGTCTGGGTGAAGATGGTCATCGGCGGCCCGTCGGTCTTCAGCCCCTCCTTATCGATATAGGTTTTGAGCTTCTTGAACGCGCCACTGATCGTGTCGAAGGCGGAGTCCCACACCCCGTTGCCCTTCACGTAGACGATCGTCTTTGCCGTCAGCGTGGTGTCCTCGGCAAACGGTTCGGCCGAATTGGCGGACTTGTCGGCGGGGCTTGTCGCGGCTGGCGCCGGCGGCGTTTGCGCCCACGAGGCTTGTGATCCGGCGACGATGGTGACGAGGGACAGGGCCGCCGCGGCGATGCACGGCGCAAAGCGCAGCAACATTCGATTCTCCTTAAGCCCGGTGATCCGCGCTGCCGGCTGTCCCGCGGTCGCCGCTTTCTTGATCCTGTCGCCCCACCGCGACTCTAACACGGAAGCACGCGCCGTGCCCAATTTTGCGACCGCGGGGATCACCCGCAACCGGACACTGGCGCTCGGCCCTCAAGTGCTCATATAAGTCGCACACATTCGGGCATTATCATGAGCGCGCTGGCGAACAGGGATTTCGTCAAAATGAACGGTCTCGGCAACGAGATCGTCATCGTCGACCTGCGCCGTGCGCCGAGCCCGATTTCGGCGGCAGAGGCGCGTGCGGCGGCACAGCGCGAGCCCTACGATCAGCTCATGGCGCTCTATCCGCCGGACGGCTCTACCGACGCCTCGATCCGCATCTTCAACAATGACGGCTCGGAGGCCGGCGCTTGCGGCAACGGCATGCGCTGCGTGGCGGCTTTGGTCAGTGCCGAGACCGGCAAGGCGATGCTGGAATTCGAGACCACGGCCGGGCTCATCCCCTGTTGGCGGGCGGATGGCGGGCTGTTCACGGTCGATATGGGCCGGCCACGCTTTCGTTGGGATGAGATTCCGCTGTCGCACGACGTGGCCGATACGCGCGCGATCGATCTCAAGGTCCCCGGCGTGCCGAGCCTGCACTCGCCGTCGGTCGTCAGCATGGGCAACCCGCATGCGATCTTCTGGGTCGAGGATCCGCAAAGTTTTGACCTGCGCAGCATTGGCCCGCGTCTCGAGCACGATCCGATGTTTCCGGAGCGCGCCAATATCACGCTCGCAGCGACGCCGTCGCGCGATCGCGTGGTGATCCGCACCTGGGAGCGCGGCGCCGGTCTGACCAAGGCGTGCGGCTCGGCGGCCTGCGCCGCCGCGGTCGCCGCGGCCCGGATCGGACGCACCGGCCGCAAGGTGACGGTGACCTTGCTCGGCGGCGATCTCGCCATCGACTGGCGCGAGAGCGACGACCATGTGCTGATGACCGGGCCCACCGAATACGAGCACAAGGGCCATTTCGACGCGGCTTTGTTCGCCGCCGCGGACGCGCAGCCGTGAGCGTCGAGGTCGTCACCTTCGGCTGCCGGCTCAACTCAGCCGAGTCGGAAGTGATCCGCCGCGAAGCCGAGCGCGCGGGCTTTGACGACACCGTGGTGGTCAATACCTGCGCCGTCACCGCCGAAGCGGTGCGCCAGGCGCGGCAGGCGATCCGCGCGCTGCGCCGTGAGCGGCCTTCAGTCAAAATCGTCGTCACCGGCTGCGCGGCGCAGACCGAGCCGCAGACGTTCATCGCCATGGCCGAGGCCGATCAGGTGCTCGGTAATGCCGAAAAACTCAGCGCCGCGTCTTGGGCGCAGGCGCGCGCCGCGTTCGATCTCGCAGACGCGCCGAAGGCGATCGTCAACGACATCATGGCGGTCAAGGAGACCGCGGCCCATCTGGTCGATGCTTTCTCAGGCCGCACCCGCGCCTTCGTCCAGGTGCAGAACGGCTGCGACCATCGCTGCACGTTTTGCATCATTCCCTATGGCCGCGGCAATTCGCGCTCGGTGGCGATGGGTGCGGTGGTCGATGACGTGCGCCGGTTGGTTGCCAACAATTATCGCGAGATCGTGTTGACCGGCGTCGACGTCACGAGCTACGGCGCCGATCTGCCGGGCGCGCCGAAGCTTGGCACATTGGTCAAGCAAATCCTCAAGCACGTGCCGGAGGTCGAGCGGCTGCGGCTGTCGTCAATCGATTCCGTCGAGGCCGACCGCGACCTGCTCGATGCGCTCGCGCATGATCCCAGAGTGATGCCGCATCTGCATTTGTCGTTGCAGGCCGGCGACGATCTCATCCTCAAGCGCATGAAGCGGCGGCACACGCGCGATGACGCGATTGCGTTCTGCAATACCGTGCGCCGCTTGCGGCCGGACGTGGTGTTCGGCGCCGACGTGATCGCCGGCTTTCCGACCGAGACCGAAAGCATGTTCAAAAATTCGCTCGACCTCGTCGACACATGCGGGCTGACGCATTTGCATGTGTTTCCGTTCTCGCCGCGGCCGGGCACGCCGGCGGCGCGGATGCCGCAGCTTCCCCACGACGTCGTCAAGGAGCGGGCGCGGCGCTTACGCGAGCGCGGCGCGCTTGCGCTACGGCAGCATCTCGACGGCGAAGTCGGCGCGACACGGCGCGTCTTGACTGAATCGCATCAGCTCGGCCGCACCGAGCAATTCACGCCGGTCAGGCTTTCGATGCCGGTCGAGCCGGGTAAAATCCTTGATCTAACAATAGCAACTCACGACGGCAGACAATTGCTGGCGGCTTAGCTAATCTCGCGGCAAAGCGGAGACCGTGCGATGGACGGGCAAGACCATACGATCACGACGACCAAAGCGCTCGAGGGTCTCTATTCCGATGCGCCCTACGGCCCAGCGCTGATCAAGGAAACCGACCACGTCACCGCGGAATATCGCAAGCTGATCGAAGCGGCGCCGTTCGTGGTGCTGGCGACCAAAGGCCCCGAAGGTCTCGACTGCTCGCCGCGCGGCGATCCGCCCGGTTTCGTCCGCGTGGTCGACGCGCACACGCTGCTCATCCCCGATCGCCGCGGCAACAATCGCATCGACAGCCTGCGCAACTTGGTGCGCGATCCGCGCATCGCGCTGTTGTTCCTCATTCCCGGCGTAGGCGAGACCATGCGCATCATCGGCCGCGCCAAACTGTCGACTGATCCGACGCTGACCGAAACCTTCGCCATCAACGGCAAGCTGCCGAAATGCGTGCTGGTCATTACGGTCGAGAAAGCCTACTTCCAGTGCACCAAGGCGATCATCCGTTCAAAACTGTGGGACCCGGCGAGCAAAGTCGATCGCAAAACCTTGCCGACTCCGGGCTCGATCCTCGCCGAGTTGACCGAGGGCAAGATGGGCGGCCCCGAGCATGATCGCCTGGCGCCCGAACGCATCAAAGAAACGATTTACTGAGCGACCGTCGCTTCGCGGGAGCGAATGTAGAATGCGTTGCTGTCCTCGCCCTGCCAGCCGCACGCTGAAAGTCTCTCGCGCATATGCGGCGGCACCGGCGCGCTAACGCGGATCGGCGCGCGGTTCTTGTAGAGCGGCACGACGATTTCACGGGCGTGCAGTTGCAGTCCGACGCCGCCGTTGCGCGGCGCCGTGCCGTAGATCGCATCGCCGAGGATCGGCCAGCCCATTTCCGCGCAGTGCACGCGAAGCTGATGGGTGCGGCCGGTCAAAGGTTCGAGCGCAAGCCAAGTCAAAACTTTACCCTCCCCTGCAGGGGGAGGGTCGACGGCGAAGCCGTCGGGGTGGGGTACACTTGCCCCCACCCGACCTGCCTGCGGCAGGTCGGCCTCCCCCCTGCAGGGGGAGGTGGTTGTGCCCAGCACCCTCCACCGCGTCACCGCCGGCTGACCTTTTGGATCGTGCTTCATCCACCAGCCGCGCGTCTCATCGAGGCGGCCGAGCGGCAGCGCGATCTCACCTTCGTCGGCGTCGGGCGAGCCTTCGACCACGGCCCAGTAGGTCTTGTCGATGGCGCCGTTCTTGAACAGCTTGCCGAGCTGGGCCAGCGCCTTTCGATGGCGGCCGAGCACCAGGCAGCCGGAGGTGTCGCGGTCGAGCCGGTGCGCCAGCGCCGGCGCCCGCGGCAGGCCGAAGCGCAGCGCGTCGAAATGGTCTTCAAAACTCTCGCCGCCGTTCGGGCCGCGATGCACGGCAAGGCCGGCCGGCTTGTCGATCACCAGCATCAGCCCGTCGCGATACAAGAGCCGCGACACCATCTGTTCCGGGGTCATTGTTGCGTACATTGCCGAAACCGCTATCACGGGCGCCACATGAACGACAACGCGACGAAAACAACGGGAAATTGGTGGCAGCGCCTTGCGGGTGGGCTCAAGAAGAGCTCATCGGCGCTCGGCAACGCCATCGCGCACGTGGTCGCTAAGCGCCAACTCGATGCGGCGACGATCGACGAGATCGAAGACGAGCTCATCCGTGCCGATCTCGGCGCGGAGACCGCGGGCCGGATCGCCACCGAGCTGCGTTACGGGCGCTTCGATACGGCGATCACGCCGGATGAAATCAAAGCCGCGGTGGCGGCGGAGGTCGAGAAGGTGCTGGCGGGCGTGGCCCAGCCGCTTGCGATCGATCCGGCAACAAAACCGTTCGTCATTCTCGTCGCCGGCGTCAACGGCTCCGGCAAGACCACGACCATCGGCAAACTCGCGGCGAAATTGCGCGCCGAAGGCCGCACGGTGATGCTGGCGGCGGGTGACACGTTCCGCGCCGCAGCGATCGATCAGCTCAAAATCTGGGCCGAGCGCAGCGGCGCTTCGTTCATCGCGCGCGAGGCCGGCGCCGATGCTGCCGGTTTGGTTTTCGAAGCGGTCGAGGCGGCAAAACAAAAAAACGTCGACGTGCTGCTGATCGACACCGCCGGCCGCTTGCAGAACCGCACCGAATTGATGGGCGAGCTGGAAAAGGTGGTGCGGGTGATGAAGAAGGTCGAGCCGTCGGCACCGCATGCCGTGCTGCTCGTACTCGACGCCACGGTCGGCCAGAACGCGCTATCGCAGGTCGAGATTTTCGGCAAGCTCGTCGGCGTCACCGGCCTCGTCATGACCAAGCTCGACGGCACCGCCCGCGGCGGCATTTTGGTCGCCATCGCCGAGAGGTTCAAAGTGCCGATACATTTCATCGGCATCGGCGAGAGCATCGACGATCTGGCGCCGTTCTCGGCGCGGGATTTTGCCCGCGCCATGGTTGGGCTCGATGGCGGGCTCGATTCGTGATTTGTGGAAGAGCGCTCGCCGCGCTACACACACGCCGCTCATGACGCCGAAGCCGCAGCTCAACCCGATCCTCAAGCTTGCCCTCGATCTCGGGCCGCTGGTGCTATTCTTCTTCGCCAATTCGCACTACGACATCTTCGTCGCCACCGCGACTTTCATGGTCGCCGTGCTGGTCGCCATGGCCGTGTCCTATGCGCTGACGCGGCACTTTCCGATCATGACGATCGTGACCGCGGTCATCGTGCTGGTGTTCGGCGGCCTGACGCTGTTCCTGCACAACGACATGTTCATCAAGATCAAGCCGACCATCATCTATGCGCTGTTCGGCGGCGTGCTGCTTGGCGGGCTTTTGTTCGGCAAGCCGCTGCTCGGCACGGTGCTGGATTCGATGTTCCAGCTCACCGAGGAAGGCTGGCGCAAGCTGACCTTGCGCTGGGCGTTGTTCTTCTTCGCGCTTGCGATCCTCAACGAGATTGTCTGGCGCAACACCGCGACCAATGTCTGGGTCGATTTCAAGGTGTTCGGCGTGATGCCGCTGACGTTCCTGTTTGGTGCGCTGCAAGTGCCGCTGTTGAAGAAATACGCGGTCGAGCCGGCGGAGTAGCTCGTCATTCCGGATTGCCGCAAAGCGGCAAGTCCGGAATCCATATTCCCTGACCTGTGGCTATGGATTCCGGGTTCCTCGCTTCGCTCGGCCCCGGAATGACGGTTAGGATCCCGCCGCCAGCGCCTTGTCGATCTGCGGCTTGAGCACGGCGGCGAAATTGTCGGCGGTGATCGGCCCGACCAGCTTGTAGGCGATGCGCGCGTCCTTGCCGACCACGAAAGTCTCCGGCACGCCGTAGACGCCCCATTCGATTGCGGCGCGGCCGCTCTCGTCGGCGCCCGCGGCGGAAAACGGATTGCCGTAGCGGCCGAGGAAGCGCCGCGCATTGTCCGGCTGGTCCTTGTAGTTGATGCCGATCAGGCGCAGCCGGCTGTCTTGGGCAAGCTGCATCAACAGCGGCGCTTCGTCGTGGCACGGCACGCACCATGACGCCCAGACATTCACGACCGTCACCGCGCCGCTAAAACTTGCCGGATCGATGCCGGGCACCGGCGTGCCGTCGCGTTCGAGGCCGGCGACCGGCGGCAGGTTGGTCTGCGGCGCCGGATGACCGATCAGCGCCGAGGGAATGAGCGCCGGATCGCCGGAATAGAGGCGCAGCAGGAACAACAGAACGAGCGAGAGAAAAACCGCCAGCGGCACCAGCACCGCGACGCGGCGCCGGCCGATTTTCGCGGTCTCGTTCGGAACGCTGGTCACGTTTTTTCCTTTGCTTGTTCTTTGGCGGGCTCGGATCGCGCCGGCGCGGAGCGGCGCGTCACGCCGCGCATTTCCAGATCGGCGAGTCTGAGCCGCTGCGTGCGGTAGTCTAAGATCACCCACGCGATCAAGACGCCGACAATTGCGACGGCCGCCGCATAAGAGGCGACGATGAAGCCCATATGGTTGACCGCGTTCATCGTTAGCTCACTGCGCTCGCCTGCATCAGCCGCAGCGTGCGCACCCGGCGGCGCAAAATCTCGTTGCGCATCGCCGCGAGGTGCAAGGTGAAGAACAAGAGCGTGAACGCCACCGCCATGATGAACAGCGGAACGAGGATGCTCGAATCGATGGTCGAGCCGCCGACGCG
>DATHHM010000412.1:0-20657 GCA_035317145.1 Xanthobacteraceae bacterium
GGCAAGTCGACGCATGTCGAGCAGGTCGCGGCCCGGCTCAACTGGCCGTGCGTGCGTGTCAATCTCGACAGCCATATCACGCGTATCGACCTCATCGGCAAGGACGCCATCGTCATCCGTGACGGCATGCAGGTGACCGAATTCCGCGACGGCATTTTGCCGTGGGCGCTGCAGAACAACGTCGCGCTGTGCTTCGACGAATACGATGCCGGCCGCCCCGACGTGATGTTCGTGATCCAGCGCGTGCTGGAATCCTCCGGCCGGCTGACGCTGCTCGACCAGAACAAGGTGATCAAGCCGCATCCGTCGTTCCGTCTGTTCGCCACCGCCAATACGGTTGGGCTGGGCGACACCTCCGGCCTCTATCACGGCACCCAGCAGATCAACCAGGGCCAGATGGACCGCTGGTCGATCGTTACCACGCTGAATTATCTGCCGCATGACAACGAGGTCGAGATCGTGCTCGCCAAGGCGCGGCACTATCGCAACGCGGAAGGCCGCGACATCGTCGGCAAGATGGTGCGCGTCGCCGATCTCACCCGCAACGCCTTCATGAACGGCGACATCTCCACCGTCATGAGCCCGCGCACGGTGATCACCTGGGCGGAGAACGCCGACATCTTCGGCGGCGATATCGGCTTCGCCTTCCGGCTCACCTTCGTCAACAAATGCGACGAGCTGGAGCGGCCGCTGGTCGCCGAGTTCTATCAGCGCTGTTTCGGGCAGGAGCTGCCGGAGAGTGCGGTGAACGTGGCGCTCAGCTGAGCCGTCGCCGCCGTGGCCTCCAACATCAAGCCAAAGACACCGGCCAAGGAAGCGCCGACCGAACCGTTCAAGCGCGCGGTCAGCGTTTGTCTGAAGGCGATCGCCGGCAAGGGCGATCTCGAAGTGTCGTTCGCGGCCGAGCGACCGGGGCTTGCCGGCGGCAAGGCGCGATTGCCGGAGCCGCCGCGCCGGCTCAACGAACGCGAGGCAGCCATCGTGCGCGGCCACGCCGATTCGATTGCACTGCGGCTTGCCTGTCACGATCCGACGGTGCACCGCAAGCTGGTGCCCGGCGGCCAGCAGGCGCGCGCGGTGTTCGACGCCGTCGAGCAGGCCCGCGTCGAGGCCATCGGTTCGCGCCGCATGGGCGGCGTCGCCAAGAATCTCACCGCCATGCTCGACGACCGTTTCCATCGCGGCAAATTCGATGAGATCTCCGACCGTGCCGATGCGCCGATCGAGGATGCGCTGGCCATGATGGTGCGCGAACGGCTCACCGGCGAAGCACCGCCCGTCGCCGCGCGAAAACTGGTTGATCTGTGGCGGCCGCTGATCGAGGAGCGCGCCGGCCGCAATCTCGATCGGCTCGAGCGCGTGCTGACCGACCAGCGCCGCTTCGGCGACGTCGTGCACGACCTGCTCGATTGCCTCGACATGGGCGAGGATCGCTCCAGCGAGTCCGACGAGGATGAAGGCGAAGAGGGCGACCAGGAAAACCAAAAAGACGAGCAGGGCGAGAACGGCGACGCGTCCGATTCGGCCGACAGCGAGCGCATGAGCGCGGAGGCGGAAGCATCCGCCGACGAACTGCCCGACAGCAGTTCGGAAGCCGTCGATGCGCCGGCCGCCGAGATGGCCGACGACGCCGAAATGGGCGATTCCGAGACCGCGGCCGAGCCGTGGCGGCCGCGCAATCAGCGCAACGAGCCGCGGGGCCCGGACTACAAGCCCTATACCGGCAAGTTCGATGAAATCGTCGGCGCCGAAGATTTGTGCGAGCCGGAAGAGCTGGAGCGGCTGCGCGGCTATCTCGACAAGCAGCTCTCGAATCTACAGGGCGTCGTCGCGCGGCTTGCCAATCGGCTGCAGCGGCTGCTCCTGGCGCAGCAGAATCGCGCCTGGGAATTCGATCTCGAAGAAGGCCTGCTCGACCCGTCGCGGCTACCGCGCGTCATCGTCGATCCGATGCATCCGCTGTCGTTCAAGCGCGAGAAGGACACCGATTTCCGCGACACCGTGGTGACGCTGCTGTTGGACAATTCCGGCTCGATGCGCGGCCGGCCGATCACGGTTGCCGCCACCTGCGCCGACATTCTGGCGCGCACGCTGGAACGCTGCGGCGTCAAGGTCGAGATTCTGGGCTTCACCACCCGAGCGTGGAAGGGCGGGCAGTCGCGGGAATCCTGGCTCGCCAACGGCAAGCCGGCCAATCCCGGCCGCCTCAACGACCTGCGCCACATCATCTACAAATCCGCCGACGCGCCATGGCGTCGTGCGCGCAAAAATCTCGGGTTGATGATGCGCGAGGGGTTGCTCAAGGAAAACATCGACGGCGAGGCGCTCGACTGGGCGCATAAGCGGCTACTCGCCCGCTCGGAATCGCGAAAAATCCTGATGATGATCTCCGACGGCGCGCCGGTCGACGACTCGACGCTGTCGGTCAATCCAGGAAATTATCTGGAGCGCCACTTGCGCTGGGTGATCGAGGATATCGAGACGCGCTCGCCGGTCGAACTGATCGCCGTCGGCATCGGCCACGACGTCACGCGCTACTATCGCCGCGCAGTCACCATCGTCGACGCCGAGGAGCTTGGCGGCGTCATGACCGAAAAGCTCGCCGAGCTGTTCGAGGAACATCGAACCGAGGAACGCGTGCGCCCGGCACGGCCGCGGCGGCTGCACTCGTAAATAAAAATAACGTCGGTAAAGGAGTGACCCATGAATACTCGCGGGTATTTGTCGTGCATTGCCGTCCTGTGCCTGGTGGCGTTGCCGGCGGCCACGTCGGCATTCGCGCAGGCCACGAAATATCCGGAAAAGGCGGTGATGATCATCTCCGATGCCGGCGCAGGCGCCAGTCCGGATGTTGCCACGCGCATCGTTGCCGACGGCTTGAGCAAACTTTGGGGACAGCAGGCCGTCGTGGTCAATCATCCCGGCGCCAACGGCAGCATCGCCGCGCGCGCGGCGAGCGAGGCATCAGCCGACGGCTACACCCTCTATTCGCCCGCGCTGTCGACCTTCGTGGCGCTGCCGACGGTGGCGCCCAACCTGCCGGTCAAGCTGCCGCGCGATTTTTCGCCGATCGGTTTCATCGCCGAGCAGCCGATGTTCCTTTCGGTCGATCCTAAAAGCGGCATCACCACGCTGCCCGAACTCATCGCCCGCGCCAAAAAAGCGCCCGATACGCTGTCGATCGCAGTCTCCGGCGTCGGCCGCATGACGCATCTGACAGGCCTGCTGTTGCAGCAGAAGGCCGGCATCAAACTTATTCCGGTGCCGTACACCGGCGGTCCTTCGGCGGCGCTGGCCGATGTGGCCGGCGGCCGCGTCACCATGATCATCGAAGGCTATCCCGGTATCATCGGCGCGGCGAATGCGGGACAGGTGAAGCTGATCGCAGTGGCGTCGCCGCAGCGGCTCGTGGAATTGCCCGATCTGCCGACGGTGGCGGAAACCATTCCTGGTTTCGCCGCGGCTGGCTGGCTCATCGTCGCGGCGCCGGTCGGCACGCCGGTGCCGATCATCGCCAAGGTGAGCGCGGACATTGCCAAGGTCGTCGCCGATCCGGACGTGAAAAAGAGACTGGCGGCCACCGGCAGCTATACGCACGCCATGACCCCTGACGAGACCGGAGCCTTTGTCGCCAAGCAGCAGGAAACCTGGCTGCCGGTGCTGCAGACGATCTCGACGCAATAAAGCAATCGCGCGTTTACGCCGTTGCGACGTCGAAGCCGTCCAAGCTTCCGCGCTCGATGGTGCGTCGCACGAGGCCCGTCGTTCTTGCCTCTGCGGCAAAGTCGGACAGATAGGATAGCAATCCGGCGCTTCCCTTCGCGACGGCAATGCCTACGCGATTGACGCCGTAACCTTTCGCCAGCACGCGAGCCCCGGGCAAGCGCTCGGCAAACGCGATGAGCTGGTCGCGCGGAAACGCCAGCGCGTCGACCTTCCGATCTTTCAGCAGATCGAACGCGCTCTCCGGCAGCTCGACGCCGATCAGCTCGGCTTGATTTACGATACGGCGCAACGCCAACGCCGAGGCATGTCCGTCAACGAGGCCTATGCGCCTTCCGGCCCGATCGGCGTCTTCGAGACTCTCGATCGTCGAGCCGGCCGGCACCAGCAGCGAATAGTCGAACTGGAAAAGTGCCGGCGAGAAATCCACCACGGCGACACGCGATGGTTCGATGCCGAGGAATATCACGTCGCAAGCGTCGTCTTGCAGACCGGCGACCGCGTCCTTGGGCGAGGGATATTTGATGACCCGCGCCACAATGCCGAGCCGTGCCGCGAGTGCCCCCACGATCTCAATTGCGATGAATCCAGTGCCGATGCCGCGAATGCCCGCGGCATCCTCGGCGTATTGCGGCAGGAACAGCGCCAGACGAATGGCGCCGGCCGCCGCAAGCGCGGCGACCCGCGGATCGGCCGCTGGCACGCTCCGCGCTTACCGCTCGCCCGCCTCGGTGAAGAATTTTTCGCCATAGGCAAAACGGTTAGGCTTGAGGAAGAAGCCGAGCAGAATTGCGCCGTTGGGCGCCACCGCCTCGTGCTGATTGCCGGCCGGCCGCCAGACGAACTGGCCCGGTCCGCATTTGCCTTCGTGATCTTCGAGCGAGCCTTCGATCACGTAAGTCTGCTCGAGCGCGGTGTGCTCGTGCAGCGGCACGATGGCGCCGGGCGCGAGCTTGAACAGCGCCGTGGTGACGCCGTTGCCGTCGGTATAGAGCACCTTGATCTGGATGCCGGGGAATTTGGTGTTCTCCCACGGCAGGTTCGGCGCATCGACAAAGTGCGCGGCGCGCTCCGGCGGATTGTCGGGCTTGATGTCGGAATGCACGACGTTGCGGGCTGGCGCGGACATGGGTGTCTCCTTCGGTCCAGGGCGTCGGTTGCCTCAAGCATATTGCGCCCGTTGGAGCGCCGCCAGGGCGTATGCGGCGAGCCGCAAAAACGCCAAGGCTCATGCGCCAAGGCCCGCGCGCGGCGGGCCTCGAAGGTCGACCGGAAATAAGTTGAAGCGATTACGCCGTCGCCTTGCGCTTCTTGACGACTTCGCGCTTGAGCTCGAGCACCCGCGGCGACAGCTCGGCGTCCTTGGCCTTGAGCAGGAAGGCGTCGAAGCCGCCGCGATGATCGACGGTCTTGAGCGCATTGGCGCAAATCCGCAGCCGGAACGAGCGGTTGAGCGCGTCCGACAGCAGCGTGACATTGAGCAGGTTGGGCCGAAACCGCCGCTTGGTCTTACGGTTCGAATGGCTCACCCGGTTGCCGATCTGGCGTATCTTTCCGGTCAGTTCGCAACGCCATGACATGGCTGTCGTTCCTCAAAGGGTCCCGTGCGTGCAGCGCCGCTTGACGACGATGTGGGATATGCGCGGAGCTATAATCAGGGGCCCCCGCAGCGTCAAGCATATGTCGGGGCAGGCCTTTCCGGCCGCGCCAAACCACACAAACGACGCATTCCCGAACGAGACAGGACTTGGGGGTTTCAAGCCAAGGCCGCATCCGGCCGGCAAAGGTCCCCATAGGTTCGAAACCGCGCCAGTGACCCGCCGACCCGGCGGCATTTGAGGAAAACACTGCCCGTGTCCTTGCTGCCGCACCGGTTTCCTTTTGCCGCCGCCCCCGCCACCTTCGCCGCGGCGGTTTGCGTCATGGCGGCGCTTGCCGTCGATGCCGGCCATGTCGCCGCCGCCCAAGCGCATTTGGAAGCCGAGTACACCGCCACGCTCGCCGGACTTCCGATCGGTCACGGCACCTGGGCCATCGAGATTGCCGACGACCAGTACACCGCGGCGGCCAGCGGCGCGACCTCGGGACTGCTGCGGATTTTTACCGGCGCACGCGGTACCGGCGCCAGCCGCGGCAGCTTCAGCGGCGATCAGACGATGCCGACGAACTATATCGCGACCATCGATTACGAGCACGGCAAGATCGACGACGTGCGCATGGCGCTGGCCGGCGGCAATGTGAAGGATTTGTTCGCCGATCCGCCGCTGTACCCACATCCCGATCGTATTCCCGTGAGTGACGCCGACCGCCGCGGCGTCGTCGATCCGATGAGCTCGACGCTCAACCGCGTCGGCGGCAACGGCGATCCGGTGTCGCCTTTAGCCTGCGCCCGCAAGGTCGCGGTGTTCGACGGCCGCGTGCGCTACGACCTGCGCAGCGAGTTCAAGCGCATCGAGACGGTCAAGGCCGAACGCGGCTACCAGGGACCGGTCGCGGTCTGCGCGGTGTATTTCGAGCCGATCTCCGGCTACGTGCCGGACCGTGCGGTGATCAAATATCTGGTCGCGCTGCGCGACGCCGAGGTCTGGCTGGCACCGATCGCCGGCACCCGCGTGCTGGTGCCGTTCCGCTTCTCGATGCCGACGCCGCTCGGTCTGGGCGTGTTGCAGGCGACCCATTTCGTCTCAGCGCCGCCGGCGGGTCATCCCAGCGTCAGCGCGAAAACCCAGTAATCGCGGCTGTCGCGCCGGCGCCATACAGGTGTTGCACAATCTCGACGAAGCCACGCCGGCTACCCATGTTGGGTCATGTCCGCGGGCTTCCCCGTTATCCACAGGAGGCTATCCCTTGACTCGCCGAGGAATCGTGATCTCCCGCCGCGTTAACGTTTTGGGCGCCAAAATGACGCCGCAAAACCGCTCGTTACACCCGATCTGGTGTTCAACGGCGGCGCCGCCGCCACATATCGCGGTGAACGAACTCGAACAGCTTGCGCGTCGCCGATTCGGCCGCGATTTGTTCCAGACTCGTTCCACATGTTAAGCACAGGCCTCTCCAGCGTCACGTTGTGATACACAAGCACTCTGCGCCATGCCGGACTGTTGATGCCGATTTCCTTCTCGCCGCCTGCCGATCGTGACTTGCGCGCCCGTGGCGCCGGTGTCACCGCGGTGCTGGGGCCGACCAATACCGGAAAGACCCATCTTGGGATCGAGCGGATGCTGGCGCATTCCTCGGGCCTGATCGGCTTGCCGCTGCGTCTCCTGGCCCGCGAAGTCTATAACCGCGCCGTCGAGCGCGTCGGCGCCGATGCGGTGGCGCTCGTCACCGGCGAGGAAAAGATCAAACCGCCGAATCCGCGGTTTTGGGTCGCCACCGTCGAGGCCATGCCGCGCGACCTCGACGTCGCCTTTCTCGCCGTCGATGAAATCCAGCTCGCCGCCGATTTCGAGCGCGGTCATGTCTTCACCGACCGCATGCTCAACCGCCGCGGCCGCGAGGAGACGCTGGTGCTCGGCGCCGCCACCATGCGGCCGATCGTCGAGCGGCTGTTGCCCGGCGCCAGCATCGTCAGCCGGCCGCGGCTGTCGCAACTGACCTTCGCCGGCGAGAAAAAGCTGACGCGGCTGCCGCGCCGCTCGGCCATCGTCGCGTTCTCGGCCGATGAAGTTTACGCCATCGGCGAATTGATCCGCCGCCAGCGCGGCGGCGCCGCGATCGTGCTCGGCTCGCTGTCACCGCGCACGCGCAACGCCCAGGTCGAGCTCTATCAGGCCGGCGAAGTCGACTACCTGGTGGCGACCGACGCCATCGGCATGGGTCTCAATCTCGACGTCGATCACATTGCGTTCGCCTCCGACCGCAAGTTCGACGGCTACCAGTTCCGCAAATTAAGCCCGTCGGAATTGGCGCAGATCGCCGGCCGCGCCGGCCGCGCGCAGCGCGACGGTACCTTCGGCACCACCGGGCGCTGTCCGCCGTTCGAGAACGAGCTGGTGCAGGCGCTGGAGTCGCACACTTTCGAGCCGGTGAAGATGGTGCAGTGGCGCAATACCGATCTCGACTTCTCCTCGATCGGTGCCTTGCAAGCGACACTCGCGATGGCGCCGACCGAGGCCGCGCTCGCCCGCGCGCCGACGGCGGAAGATATCCTGGTGCTCGATCACGCCTCGCGCGAGGACGATGTGCGCGCCTGGACGACGAAGCCGGCCGACGTCGAGCGGTTATGGGAAGTCTGCCAGGTGCCCGACTATCGCAAGATCGCGCCGGCGAACCATGCCGAGCTTGTGGTCACGCTCTATGGCTATTTGCAGCGCGACGGCAAGGTCGCGACCGATTGGTTCGCCCGCCAGATTGCGGAGTCGGACCGGACCGACGGCGATATCGACACCCTGTCGGCGCGCATCGCGCATATCCGCACCTGGACATTCGTGGCGAACCGACCGGATTGGCTGGCCGATCCCGAACATTGGCAGGGCGTCACTCGCGGCGTCGAAGACAAGCTTTCCGACGCGCTGCACGAGCGGCTCACCGAGCGTTTCGTCGATCGCCGCACCAGCGTGTTGATGCGGCGGCTGCGCGAAAACGCGACGCTGGAGCCCGAAATCAACAAGACCGGCGACGTCGTCGTCGAAGGCCACGTCATCGGCCGGCTCGACGGCTTCATGTTCGTTGCCGACGCGTCGTCGGGCGGATCCGAAGCCAAGGCGTTGCAGAACGCCGCGCAGAAGGCGCTCGCCGGCGAGATCGGCGCGCGCGCCATGCGGCTCGCCGAAGCGCCCGATGAGCAATTCGCCCTCGCCTCCGACGGTGCGATCCGCTGGACCGGCGCCGCAGTCGGCAAGCTCATCGCCGGCGAGCAAGTTTTGAAACCGCGGGTTCGCGTCATCGCCGATGAGCATCTCACCGGCGCGCCGCGCGATGCGGTGGAGGCGCGGCTCGATGCTTTCGTCAAATCCCATCTGGAAAAACTGCTCGGACCGTTGTTCGTGCTGTCGGCGGCCGAGGATGTGACCGGCATCGCGCGCGGCGTCGCCTTCCAATTGGCCGAAGCGCTCGGCGTGCTCGAACGGCAAAAAGTCGCCGAGGATGTCAAAGGGTTGGAGCAGCCGGCGCGCGCGTCGTTGCGCAAATACGGCGTGCGCTTCGGCGCCTATCACATCTACATCCCGGCGCTGCTCAAGCCCGGGCCGCGGGCGCTCGCCGCGCAGCTGTGGGCACTGGCGCATGACGGACCGCAGACCAAAGGCCTCGACGATCTGTTGCATCTCGCCGGCTCCGGCCGCACCTCGATCCCGGTCAATCGCGAGATCGACGCGGCGCTTTACGGCACCGCCGGCTATCGGGTCAGCGGCGAGCGCGCGGTGCGCGTCGACATTCTGGAACGATTGGCCGATCTGATCCGACCTGCGCTGTCGTGGCGCGAAGGTGCTCCTGGAATGAAGCCGCCGGGCGCGATTGCCGGCGGGGGTTTTACGGTCGTCAACGGCATGACGTCGCTGACCGGCGCCTCGGGTGAAGACTTTGCGTCGATCCTACGTTCGCTCGGCTACCGCATGGAGCGCCGGCCAAAACCCGCGGAGCCGGCGCAAGCCGCCGCGCCAGCCGAGCAAGTCACAACGCCGGCCGAACAGGTCGCCACGCCGGTCGAAACCGCAAGCCTGGCGGAAAGCGATCCAGAGGTTCAGACGCCGTCAGCTGTCGAAGGCGAAGCGGCGGTGGGCGAGAGCGCTCCCGAAGTCAGTCACGCCGCTGTCCAGGAACCCGTGGAAGCGGCGCTGCAGCCGGCGGCGGATTTGGTGACCGCGAGCCCGACGGCGGAACCCGAAGAAACTGAAACGACGGCAACGCCATCGAGCACAGTGGTCGAGGCGAGCCCCGACGTTGCGCCGGATAAGCCCGCCGAAGAACCGGTCATGATCGAAGTCTGGCGGCCGGGCCGGGCAGCCCGGCCCGAAGGCGCGCGCCGTCCGCGCTTCAAGCGTCGCGAAGCGGGCCGGCAGAAAGTCGCGGAGCAGGGCGCGCCACGACAACCGGACGAAGCTATTCCCGCCGTTGCCGCAGCGCAGACCGAAGCTTCGGCGCCAAGCGCGGAAGGCGCCGCGGCCGAGCAGCCGCACGCCAAACGTCATCAGCGTCACCATCGCCGGCCCAAACCCGAGCAACGGTTCGACCGGCCGCCGCGCGAACGGGACCGGGAGCGGCCGGCCCGTCCGCCGCGGTTCGAACGCCGCGAGCGCGACAAGGCGCCCGATCCGAATTCGCCCTTTGCCAAGCTCGCCGCCTTGAAGGCGCAGCTTGAGGCCGACGCCAAGGAGCGCCGCTGAGTGCCTGCCGAAGACCGCCAGCGCATCGACCGTTGGCTCTGGCACGCCCGGCTGGTGCGCACCCGGGGCGCGGCGGCGGCACTGGCGGATGCCGGCTATGTCCGCGTCAATGGCGCCCGGATCGCCGCCCCAAGCCGCCAGGTCCGGACCGGCGACGTCGTCACGGTGGCGCTCGACCGCAGCGTCCGGGTGCTCAAAGTCAGGGGTTTTGTCGAGCGCAGGGGTCCCGCCGCCACCGCGCAAGCGCTATATGAGGACCTGACCTGAAAACCCCGGCGAGGGATCGCGAAACTTGCGTGCGCATGACCCTTGCGATAGGAGCAAGGCTCGCAAAAAGTCCGTTCAGAGTGTGGATATGACCTACATCGTCAACGACAATTGCATCAAATGCAAATACATGGACTGCGTCGAAGTCTGCCCCGTGGATTGCTTCTACGAGGGCGAGAATATGCTGGTCATCCACCCCGATGAGTGCATCGATTGCGGGGTCTGCGAGCCAGAATGCCCGGTCGACGCGATCAAGCCCGATACCGAGCCCGGCGTCGAGAAGTGGCTGACAGTCAACGCCGAATACGCCAAATCATGGCCGAATATTACGGCCAAAAAGGAGCCCCCAGCCGACGCTAAAGAGTGGGAGGGGGTGGCGAACAAATTCGAAGGGCATTTTTCGTCGAATCCGGGTTCCGGCGACTGAAAACAGCGCCGAATCCGTATCGTTAACCACCATTAAGATTTTCGGCGCGCGGCGTTTTCGCAGCGCCATAAGGCTTTGATTTTAGCTGAAAATGTGATATAAGGGCATTTCATAATGAGAACTCCCCCGATATGCCGCTCTCGGTCCGCCGGGAGCTTATTTTTCCGAGGGGCGTTTCCGAGGAACCGTCAATAGAGGCGTGAGATCCACGCGAGAGCTGTGGCAGAGAAAACTCGTCATCGGTCGAAGACTAATCGGTCGAAGAAAAGTGCGGCCGGCATGAGTCGGAAGCCTGGAAAAACGTCCTCCCGCGTCAGTCGGAGGGCATCACAGTCCACGCGGAGCGTCCCCGGGAACCGGGTTCGCGTGGCCAAGCCCCCTCACCGGCAAAAGCCGGAGGCGGAAGGAGCAGCTTTGGGAATGATTGCGAAGAAGACGACCCAACGACAAGGCTTCAAGACCAGCGAATTCATCGTCTATCCGGCTCACGGTGTCGGCCAGATCGTGTCCATCGAGGAGCAGGAAGTCGCTGGCGCGCGGCTTGAGCTGTTCGTCATCAACTTCGTCAAGGACAAGATGACGCTGCGGGTGCCGACGTCGAAGGTGGCATCGGTCGGCATGCGCAAGCTTGCCGAGACGCCGATGGTCAAGCGGGCGCTCGAGACGCTCAAGGGCCGCGCGCGCATCAAGCGCACCATGTGGTCGCGCCGGGCGCAGGAATACGAGGCCAAGATCAATTCCGGCGATATCGTCGCCATCGCCGAGGTCGTGCGCGACCTGTTCCGGTCGGATACCCAGCCGGAGCAGTCCTATTCGGAGCGCCAGCTCTACGAGGCGGCGCTCGACCGGCTGTCGCGCGAAGTGTCGGCGGTGCAGCGCATCACCGAGACCGAGGCGATCAAGGAGATCGAGGCGGCGCTGGCCAAGGGCCCGCGGCGCGGTCCCAAGCCTGAAGCCGAGGAAGAGGCCGTGGTCGAGGAAGAGGCGGCCTAAACCCGTTCAGACCGACGAAATCATGCGAAAGCCCGGCAGAAATGCCGGGCTTTTTCGTTATGTTCTGTGGATTCGGCTTTTGTTCCCGAGGCTTCCCCACACATGCCCTGTCTTAGCCATAAATTAATCTTCATTTGAAAGGACATAAGAGGCGGTTACGCGTGGGGAGACGCGCGGGAAGACAGGGGGCGGCCGAGTATGCGGCGGAAGCAAGCGTTCAAGCGCGGTCGGGTGCTTTCAATCGTTGTCGCGGGTTTTGCCGGTTACGCGATCGGCGGCTGGAACGGGTCGGTCCCGCGCAGCCCCGAGCTTTCGGCCGCCCAGTCCGTGGCGCTGCGCTTCCCGCAAGATTTGGCTGAGGCGTCGCCGGTTACGGTCGCATTCGCAACGTCTGCAAACGCCGCGGCGATGGGCAATACCCGCCTTGCCATGTTCAGTCCGCAGCCCATGGTGGCATCGGCTCGGCAAGCACCGGTGCAACAGGCTTCCGCTGCGCAATTGTCTACGCCGCAAGCGCCGTTGCAGATGGCATCCGCGGAACAGGCGGTGCCGCAACCGGCACCTGCCGCGAAGCGGCCGAACGGCATCAAACCGACCGCGGCCGCCGTGCATAATCGCGAAGACCGGGCTGCCGGCCTCATGCTCAATGACGCGCAGATCGCCAGCATCAAAACGCGTCTGCATCTGACCGCCGATCAGGAGCAGATGTGGCCGGCGGTGGAAGCCGCGCTGCGCAATATCGCCTATACGCGTTCGCGCGAAGCGCACCAGCGCAGCGCGCCGGCGAACACGCAAGTTGCCTCGGCTGACGGCGTCGATGTGCGCGATCTCAAGTCCGCGGCCATCCCGCTGATCATGAGCTTCAATTCCGAGCAAAAAGACGAGGTGCGCAATCTCGCCCACGTCATGGGCTTGGATCAGCTCGCCACGCAGTTCTGATTTTGACGGCCTTATCATTGCCCGGGCTCGACCCGGCAATCCAACTTATTTTTCGTGTAAAGATGGATCACCGGGTCAGGCCCGGTGATGACGAGAATAATTACGGCCGGCCGTAGCGCGATTTCGCTGCGGGGATTTTTTCCGAGGGCCGGAACAGTTCGCTGGCGCATTTGACGGTGATCAGGGCCAGCAGCGAAAAACAAGTCAGGTCGCCGAATTCCACCCGACTTGAAATGAGGAATGAATAGATCGGATCGTAAAGGAAAAAATCGGCGCAGAGGGCGGCGGTAAAAACGGCGAGCAAGGCCGGCCGGCTGCCGTAGAGAAGCATCACCACGCCGATCGGCAGAAGATAGAAAAAGACCGGATGCTCCGGGCCGACGGTGGCGAGCTTGAAGTACCAAAGCACCGCCGTCACTGCGGACACGACCGCAAGCGTTACGGTGACGGACACCGCCCCCTTCAACACCGACATGCGCATTTCCCCTGAGCCGTTCGGCCCATTGTTGTTGGAACAATAGCAGACCCGCCGGCAATGGAACAGGCGGCGGAAGGGGATTACTCGACGACGATCTTAACTTCGCTGCCCGGCCGCAACTTTTCGCCGGGTTCGAGGCCATTGAGCACACGGAAACGCTCGACGGCGCGGTCGGTTACCGCCATGCGGCCGGCCAGCTTCTCGACCGTATCGCCCGGCGCAACCGTTGCTACCACAAGATGCAGCGGCTTGGCCTGCTCGATCTCCGCGAGACTCATGCGGCGGAACGTGCCGATCGATTCGCGAAACGCGCGGTCGATCTCGGGCGTGCGATGCTTGGCGGCGAAGATGAAGCGATAGACGTCGCTGCCGTAGCGGATGGCGTAGAGGCGGAAGTCCCACTGGTCGCCTTTCGCCGCCGCAGTGGCGCCGGGAAAACCGTTGATGACGATGTCGTCGACGGTCGCCGGATCGATGTTCTCGATCCAGCCGGAGGTGAGGTAGGCGGCGAGCGTCTGCTCCGCCGGCACGCGCACGACGTCGAGGCGCAACGCCTGGCCGCCGCCGTGCTTGACGCCGAGCACCGCCTGCGCGGTGTTGTCGAGCGCAAAACCGTCTGGTGCGGTGAAGGTGAAGCCGAGTTTTGGATGCAGGAAGCGCCGGCCGCGCACAAAACCTTCGCTTGGGTCCTCGCCGAATACGATGCCGTCGATATTGCCGAAATAGGTGGCCTTGGCCTTGAGCAGATCCGCCGGCGTGTCGGCGGCCGGCGCCCGATATTGCCGGGCATTGGAAAGCGCATTGGTGATGCGCTCCGGCGTCGCCGGGTGCGATGACAGAAAGTCGGGCGCGGCCGGATTGATGGCGCCGCTCTGCTGCGCTTTGAGGTCCGAATTGTGCTCCATCGAGGTGAGGAAGCGCACCGCGCCGTACGGATCGTAGCCGGCGCGCGCCGCGATGCCGATGCCGACCGCATCGGCCTCGAATTCCTGCGACCGCGAAAAGTTGACCAGCTTGAGCTTCGATTTCGCCAGCGCCAGCGCGCCGACTTCCGGATCGCTGACCACGTCGGTGATGGTGCGGCTGGCGAGATCGGCGTTGCGCGCTTCTTCCTCGCGCTGCTCGGCGTGCCGCGCGATGACGTGGCCCATCTCGTGGGCGAGCACGGAGGCGAGCTCGGATTCGTCGTTGGCGAGCGCGACCAGGCCGCGCGTCACATAGATCTGGCCGGTCGGCAATGCGAAGGCATTCACCGACTGCGAATTGAGCATCGTGACCTTGTAGTGCTGGTCGGGCTTTTCCGAAGCCGCGACCAGGCGCTCCACGGTCTGCTCGATCATGGCTTGCAGGCGGGGATCGTTGTAGACCCCGCCATAGGCGGCGAGGATGCGCTGATGCTCGCGCGCCACCGCGGGCGGCAGCTCGGTCTGCGCCGGCTTGACCGGCGCCACCACGGCGGCCTGCGGCGCCACCGGTGGCGACGAGGAGGTGCACGCCGCCAGCAGCAGCGCAACGATTGCTGCGCCGGCATGCCGTAAACCCGCGATCCCCGAACGTCCCCGTTGCACCGTCACGTCACCAACATTCACCTCACGTCGGCAGTCTCGATCTGCTCCGGATAATCCGCTTCGATCCAAGGGCTCCGCCCCGTCCCGCCGCGGGCCTCGATAAAGCCGCGGACCCGAATGCGGCGGCCCGCGAGTCCCTTCAAATCGAGACCCGCAGCCGTGAAATTGCGCTCATTTCGTTTCAGGACCGTAACGGTGAAATCCTCGGACCAGCGCCGCCCGAAATTCACGTAGATCGTGGCTCCGCTTTCGCGCACGGAGACCACCTTGCCCTCGACCAGCGCAAATCGGCCTCGCCGCGCCAGCACGTCGGCCGCAGTCTCGGCGTCGAGCACCTCATAATGCGAATCGGCCCATAGGCCAAGCTTGGCCGCCCGCGCCGCATTTTCGCTTTTGAGGAGCTCCAAGGCGCAGGTGCGGCTGCCGACATGGTCGCCGACCCGGGCAAAACCCGAGGCGATCAGCTCGCCTTGCGCGAACAGCTCGTCGCCATCGCGCACGGCGTAAGCATAGGCGATGAGGCGGCCATAGCGGTCGGCGGCGACGTCGGCGCGCCGCAGCACGATGTCGTCGCCGCCGATGAGCGCATCGAGCGCGGTCTCGGCGGCAGCACCCGGCGCCGCGCCAGCTTCAAGCGGCAGCACTTCGATCGCCGCCAAGCGAACTTCGCGGCCGTCATCGAGCGTGAAAGTACGCCCGTCGATGACGCGTTTGGCGATGCCGCGCGCAATCACGTCGCCGCCGCAAATAGCCGCAGGCTTCGGCTGCTCCTGCGCCATCGCGCCGGAACATCCGCAAAGAGCTGCAAGCTTGACCGCCAGCGCAGCGGCCAAAAAGACCCCACGACGCCGTCCCACCATCGCCCTCAAGCGAAGAACCGGAATGCGGCGTTACTACGGCGTACCTGGATGCCGGCGCGGCCGCTTATGCTATATCGGCGCGTCGATCGCGGTCCCGTAGCTCAGCAGGATAGAGCAGCGGTTTCCTAAACCGAAGGTCAGAGGTTCGAGTCCTCTCGGGACCGCCACTTTGGCGCTCGCGCAAACACCTTGGCGCTCGCGCAAACACTTGGGCGCTCGCGCAAAGCAAGGCCGCTGCGGCGGCAGAATCGACCAATCTTTGAAGCTTGCGATTTGGGGTCGTTATTTCGGTCTTCGGCGCGAATTTCAGCGAAACGCTGCAGGAAGTTTATGCAGCGTCCGCCTGCGCCTTGTGCAAGAAGAAATAAGCTATTGATATAACTGCATAAATATCGATAGCGCCACCGTGTCTCTCTTGCAACAGCAGTCGGAAAAGCGAATGTAAAAGCCCTATCCCCACTCGCCAACGTGAATTCGCTGAGTTCTAAATCATGACAGTTCGGGACTTGGAATCGATGGGGGTTGTCATGAAATTCGCAACGTTCGGCCGGATCGCTGTTACCGCTCTCCTGATCGCCGCGCCTCTTGGCGTCGCCAGCGCCGCCGACATGGCGGTCAAGGCGCCGAAAGCGCCGCCGCCGCCGGCGTTCGATTGGAACGGCTTCTATGTCGGCGCCTATGCGGGCGCCGCGTTTATGGACCAGGCCAATACGACCGATCCGTGCCTTTCCACCGCGCTCGCCGCTTGTCTCGCGGCCGGCAGCGGTACCTACAACGGCGTGCAAACCACGGCCTACGACATGAAGTCGAGCTTCGTCGGCGGCTTCACGGTTGGCGCCAACTGGCAGCCGACCCCATTCACGCTCATTGGTATTGAGAATAACTACGGGTGGCTGAACCTGAAGGGATCGATCACGCAGAATCCGCCTCCGATCGGCAATGGCGACACCACCGCATTCACCAAAATGGGCAATTGGTATGACGCGTTGACCGCGCGGTTCGGTGCGGTCGACGGTCATGCGATGTTCTACCTGAAGGGCGGCGCCGCAGTCGTGCGCGAGCAGACCGGCGTGGTCGATAATGGCCTCCCGGTGACGATCAATACCACGACCACCAAGACACAGACCGGCTGGGCTGCCGGCGGCGGTGTCGAATACGGCATCGACATGCATTGGAGCGTAAAGGCGGAATATCTGCTCCTGGGCGTTCAGAGGAACCTCCAGAGTTGCGCGCAGGTCGGCGGCTTCCCCGCGGGAACCATCGATTGCACCACCACGCACACGCCTGGGATCCAAACCATCACGCTTGGTCTGAACTACCGCTTCCACTAAGACCGGAACGTTCGAACCGCATCATTGCGGCATCGACAGAGCAGGCCCCGGATGGTTCCGGGGCCTGTTGCTTTTTGGGCTATCGGCACACGCAGGAGGGGGTCTTTCTTAAAGCAAGGCTCACGGGCTAAAGTCCGCAACCTGCCCCGCAACCAGCAACGCGTACCCCCACAATGACCACTCAGAAATTGGACGAAGCCGCGATCCTGAAGGCTGCCTCGGAGCGCAATGAATTCCTCAATCTGCACGAGGTCGTCGCCAAGGCGCGGCAGAATCTCGACCAGAACGCCTGGGACTACATCGTCGGCGGCGTCGAGACCGAGACGACCTTGCGCCGAAACCGCATGGCGCTGGACACCGTCGCGTTCCGGCCGCGCATCTTGCGCGACGTCAGCAAGGTCGATGTCACGACCGAATTGCTCGGCCGCAAGCTGCGGCTGCCGATCGTGCTGTGCCCGGTCGGCTCGCTGGAAAGTTTTCACCCCGAAGGCGCAACACCCGTCGTCAAGGCGGCGGGCGAATTCGGCTGCGCCCATATGCTGAGCTCGGTGTGCGATCCTGGCCTCGAAGGCGTTGCCGAGGCGGCGCCCGACGCACTGCGCATGTTCCAGCTCTACGTGCGCGGCGACGCCGCCTGGGTCGACGACCACGTGGCGCGCGCCATCGCCAACAAATACAGCGTGTTCTGTCTCACCGTCGACACCGCCCATTACAGCCGGCGCGAGCGCGACATCGCCAAGCGCCATATCACCGGCGGGCGGCGGCGTGCTTCGGGGCGCGAATTCCAGGCGGCGCTCGATTGGAAGACCGTCGACCGCATCAAGTCGAAGTACAAGATCCCGCTCGCCATCAAAGGCATCGCCACCGCGGAGGACGCAAAACTCTGTCTCGATCACGGCGTCGACTTCGTCTACGTCTCCAATCACGGCGGCCGCCAGCTCGATCACGGCCGCGGCTCGACCGACGTGCTGCCCGAAGTCGCCGAGGCGGTCGCCGGCCGCGCCAAAATCGTCGTCGACGGCGGTTTCTATCGCGGCAGCGACATCGTCAAGGCGCTGGCGCTGGGCGCCGATCTGGTCGGGCTCGGCCGCATGCAGTGCTATGGCCTCGCTGCGGCCGGCCAAGCCGGCATCGTGCGCATGCTCGAATTGCTCGAGGACGAAGCGATTCGCACCATGGGACTTCTCGGCGTCACCAGCTACGGCAAGCTCGATCCGTCGCATGTGCACGCGGCGGCGTCGACCCATGTGCCGGGCGTGTTCTCAGCCTTCCCGCATCTCGAGATCGCGCCTTATCGCTATTGAGAATGGTCGGTCATGGCTGACGCGGTGCGCTATGCGGTTGCCAAACGCGTAGCCCACATCGTTCTCGATCGTGCGCCGGTCAATGCATTGAGCCTCGACATGATCCGCGCCGTCATTGCCGCCTTGCGGCAAGCCGCGGCCGATGACGAGGCGCGCGCCGTCGTGCTCTCCAGCGCCGTCGCCCGGCATTTCTGCGCCGGTCTCGACCTCGCCGTGCTGCTCGGCAAATCCCGCGAACAGGTTTTCGAATTCGTCCACGCGCTCTATGTCGAGCTGCATGAGTGCCAATGCAATCTCGGCAAGCCGTCGATCGCGGCCGTCGGCGGCTCGGCGCGCGGCGGCGGCATGACCATGGCGATTTCCTGCGATGTCATTCTCGCGGGGCAACACGCGACATTCGGCTATCCGGAAATCAATATCGGCGTTCTGCCGGCCATTCACTTTGCCCATCTGCCGCGCATCGCCGGCCGTCACCGCGCTTTCGAGCTGTTGTTCAGCGGGCGGACTTTTGCCGCGCAGGAGGCGTACGAGCTTGGCCTCGTCAGCAAAGTCGTTGCGGACGCCGAGCTCGATACCACCGCCAATGCGCTGGCGGCGGATTTCGCCGCGAAATCGCCGCTAGTCATGCGGCTCGCCCGCTCGGCCTTCATGCGCCAGAATGACGATCGGCGCCGGATTGCCGACGCGGTCGAGGATTTCTGCAACGTCGTGACGACGGACGCGGCGCAGGAGGGTATTCGCGCCTTTCTGGAGAAGCGCGCGCCGAATTGGTGAGTGAGTCCGGCGCTAGCGCGTGCCGGCAACCGGCTCCATGCCGGCGTTGCGCCAGGCGTCGCGCGCTGCCGGCGCGGCGAGCGCCTGGATGAAGGCTGATGCCGGCTCCGGCGCGGTATTGCTGGCCGGGATCGCGGCGCTGAATACGATATAGGACTGCAATTCCGCTGGCAGCGGGCCGACCAGCTGCACGCCCTGGATCGGCAAGATCTCGCTGATGTTGAACAGGCCGACCTCGGCATTGCCGCCGGCGACCAGCGCGACGCCGCCGCCGATCGCCGATGCGCGCGTCAGCTTCGGCCGGATGGTCTCGGTCAAACCCATCTCTTCGATCATGTGGGCAATGGCGCGTCCCGCCGAGCCGCCGCCCGAGGTCGGGTCGGGATAGACGATCGAGCGCGCGTCGAGCAGCAGCTTGCGAATGGCCGCGGCATTGGCAATATCCGGCGCGCTTGCGCCGGTGCGAACGACGACACCGATGCCTACGCGCGCAAGATCGACGGCGCTGCCGGCACGCAAGGCGCCGGTGCCGCCCAGCATCGCCACCACCGGCGACGGCAGGATGACGACGTCGGCCTTGGCGCCGGCGTCGAGATCGCTCTCGATGGTCGCGGGCTGCCCGACGGTGAACGTCAAACGATGGCCGGTGGCTTTGGCAAAATTCTCGGCGACCTCCTTGGCCGCCATGGCCGGAGCGCCGGTTGAGTAGACGTGAATGTCCGCCGCGCCGGCAAGGCGCGCGGTACCGATGAAAGCAAGCATCGCAATGGCGCGAGCGCCCGTTGCAGCCTTCATCCATGCCCCCTCAACTGCAGGTGCGATTATCGCATGAGGCACGGACGAATGGTACCGACCGGCGCGTGCTGCATGTTAGCCATGCATCGCCCGGCAAACCGCCATGTTATGATCCCGCTCCCGCCCCACCGACGAGACCCCCATGAACCTGCAGTTGAGCATCGGCATCACCAATAATCCGCGCACCTGGCCGATCCTCGACGGCACGGTGAAGCCGGAAGGTATTGATCTCATCCCGACCATCCTGCATCCGTCGGAGCTGTTCTGGCGGCAATTGCATTTCGCCGAATTCGCCGTGTCGGAAATGTCGTGCTCGTCGTTCATGATCGTGACCGGGCAGGGCGATACGCGTTTCGTCGGGCTGCCGATCTTCACCACGCGGCGGTTTTTCCACACCACGATTATGGTCAGCCGCAAATCCGGCATCGAGAAGCCCGCGGATCTCAAGGGCAAGCGCGTCGGCGTGCCGGAATATCAGCAAACCGCGGCGCTATGGACGCGCGGCGTGCTGCAGCACGAATTCGGCGTGCACCCGAAGGACATGGAATTCTGGATGGAGCGCACGCCGGAAAAAAGCCACGGCGGCGCCACCGGCTTCAAGCCGCCGCCCGGCGTCGTCGTCCATCAGGTGCCGGCCGACTCGAGTCTCGGCGCGATGATGCTGGCCGGCGAGCTCGATGCCACGGTGCATTATCTGTCCGGCCGCAATCTGGTGGATCGCAGCCGCGCCGATCTCGCGCACCATCCCGATTTCAAATATCTGTTCCCCGACCCGGCCGCGGAGGGCATCCGCTACTACCGCAAGACCGGGATTTTCCCGATCAATCATCAGGCGGTGGTCCGGCGCGATATCTATGAGAAGGAGCCGTGGG
>DATHHM010000413.1:0-3751 GCA_035317145.1 Xanthobacteraceae bacterium
CTCGCCTTTCTTAACGCGCCCGCGCGGAATGGCCTCCTTCACCGACACCACGATGACGTCGCCGATGGTGGCGTATTTGCGCTTCGAGCCGCCCAGCACCTTGATGCACATGACGCGGCGCGCGCCGGAATTGTCCGCCACGTCGAGATTGGATTGCATCTGGATCATGGGCTACCCCACTCGCTTGATTTTTTTAGGCTCACGATGCCTTCTTCTTCTCGCCGCGCACGACCGCCCAGCGCTTGAGCTTGGAAATCGGCGCATGCTCCTCGATCCACACGAGGTCGCCGACCTTGAACTCGTTGTTCTCGTCGTGCGCGTAATATTTCTTGGTCCGGCGCACCGTCTTCTTGAACAAGGGATGGGTGAAGCGGCGCTCGACGCGCACGACCACGGTCTTTGCCTGCTTGTCGCTCACCACGACGCCTTGAAGGGTACGCTTCGGCATTTTTTCGTCCTCTTACTTCTTCTTTGGCGCGCCGGAGCGCTTGTTCTTCGCGACGGTTTTCAGCCGCGCGATGTCGCGCCGCACCTCGCGCACGCGCGAAGTATTCTCCAACTGGCCCGTGGCGCGCTGGAAGCGCAGATTGAACTGCTCCTTCTTCAGCTTGAGCACCTCGTCGTCGATCTGATCGATCGTCATCGCTCTGATGTCGGCGGCTTTCATGTCACGTCTACTCGCTGATCCGCTCGACAAAACGGGTCTTGATCGGCAGCTTGGCGGCAGCAAGCGCCAGCGCCTCCTTGGCGACCTGCACGGGCACGCCATCGATTTCGAACAGGATGCGGCCCGGCTTGACGCGCGCCACCCAGAGCTCCGGCGTTCCCTTGCCCGAGCCCATGCGCACTTCGAGCGGCTTCTTCGACACCGGAACGTCGGGGAACATGCGGATCCAGACCCGGCCGGAACGCTTCATGTGCCGCGTCAGCGCCCGCCGCGCCGCCTCGATCTGGCGCGCGGTGACGCGATCGGGCTCCATCGCCTTGAGCCCGAACTGGCCGAACGCCAGATTGATCGCGCTCGAGGCGATGCCGTGGATGCGGCCCTTGTGGGCTTTGCGGAATTTGGTGCGTACCGGTTGCAGCATAATTTAAGCCTTTTATCTTTTATCTTTTATCTTTTCTCTTCGCTCACGCTGCATCCCGGCGCGGCCGTCCGGCGTCGCCCTCGGCCATCTTCTTGTCCTGGGCCATCGGGTCGTGCTCCATGATCTCGCCCTTGAAGATCCAGACTTTCACGCCGCAGGTGCCGTAGGTGGTGAACGCCGTCGCCACGCCGTAATCGACGTCGGCGCGCAAGGTGTGCAGCGGCACGCGGCCTTCCCGATACCACTCCATCCGTGCGATTTCGGAGCCGCCGAGCCGGCCCGAGCAGTTGATGCGGATGCCGCCGGCGCCGAGCCGCATCGCCGATTGCACGGCGCGCTTCATCGCGCGACGAAAGGCCACTCTGCGCTCGAGCTGCTGCGCGATCGATTCGGCGACCAGTTGCGCATCGAGTTCCGGTTTACGTATTTCGATGATGTTGATCACGACGTCGCTATCGGTAAGCTCGGCAACCTTGCGACGCAGCTTCTCGATGTCGGCGCCCTTCTTGCCGATGACCACGCCCGGGCGCGCCGAATGGACGGTGACGCGGCACTTCTTGTGCGGACGCTCGATGACAATCTTCGATACCGCGGCCTGCTTGAGCTCTTTCATCAGCGCCTTGCGGATTTCCATGTCCTCGTGCAGCAGCGTGCCGTAGCTCGCCTTGCCGGCATACCACCGCGAGTCCCAGGTGCGGTTGATGCCGAGCCGAAGCCCGACCGGATTGACTTTTTGACCCATGGTCTTCTCCTAACCGCGTCCCGTTACTGCGCCGCCGCCTCGACCTCACGCACCACGATGGTGAGGTGAGCGAACGGCTTGGTGATTGCGCCCATCCGGCCGCGACCGCGCGACTCGTGGCGCTTGATCACTATCGACTTGCCGACGTGAGCCTCGACGACGACGAGATCGTCGACGTCGAGATCGTGATTGTTCTCGGCGTTGGCGATCGCCGATTCCAGGCATTTGCGCACGTCGCGCGCGATGCGCTTGCGCGAAAACTCAAGATCCGCGAGCGCAGTCGCAACCTTCTTGCCGCGGATGAGCTGCGCCAACAGGTTGAGCTTCTGAGGGCTGATCCGCAGCATGCGGGCGACCGCCATGGCCTCGGTGTCGGAGAGCGCGCGCTCGCGCTTTTTCTTGCTCATGACAAAACCTCTCCCCGCCTCACGACGTGCCGCCGGCGGGCGCTGCCGGCGCGGCGGCCGGTATGGCGCTCGGCGCGCTGGCGCGTTTGGCTTTGCGGTCCGACGAATGGCCGTAGAACGAGCGGGTCGGCGAGAACTCACCGAATTTGTGGCCGACCATTTCCTCGGTGACGACCACCGGGATGTGCTTCTGGCCGTTGTAGACGCCGAACGTCAGGCCGACGAATTGCGGCAGGATGGTCGAACGCCGCGACCAGATGCGGATCATCTCGTGACGGCCGGACGCACGCGAGGCATCCGCCTTTTTCAGCAGATAGCCGTCGACAAACGGGCCTTTCCAAACCGAACGCGCCATGATCGCTCCTGACTCTCGCTATGTCTTCTTCCGCGCGTGGCGGCTTGCCATGATGAATTTCGCGGTGCGCTTGTTCTTGCGCGTCTTCTTGCCTCTGGTCGGCTTGCCCCACGGCGTCACCGGATGCCGGCCACCGCGCGTTCGCCCGCCGAGCGGATGATCGACCGGGTTCATGGTCTCGCCGCGGACATGGCCGCGCCGGCCCATCCAGCGGCTACGACCGGCCTTGCCGATCGAGATGTTCATGTTGTCCGGATTGGACACCGCGCCGACGGTGGCGATGCAGCGGCCGTGCACCAGGCGCTGCTCGCCGGAATTCAATCGCAAGATCACATATTCGCCGTCGCGGCCGACGATCTGCGCGTAAGTGCCGGCCGAGCGCGCGATCTGGCCGCCCTTGCCGATCTTGATCTCGATATTGTGGACGATGGTGCCGACCGGAATATTGGCGGCCGGCATGGCGTTGCCGGGCTTGACGTCGACATGCTCGCCGGAGACCACCGCGTCGCCGACCGAGAGCCGCTGCGGCGCCAGGATATAGTCGAGCTCGCCGTCGTCGTATTTGATCAGCGCGATGAAGGCGGTGCGGTTCGGATCGTATTCCAGCCGCTCGACCTTGGCCGGCAGGTCGAACTTGCGGCGTTTGAAGTCGATCTTGCGATAGGCCTGCTTGTGACCGCCGCCCCGATAGCGCGACGTGATGTGGCCGTTGTTGTTGCGGCCGCCGGTCGAATGCTTGCCTTCGGTCAGCGCCTTCACCGGCTTGCCGGAATAGAGCGCAGAGCGGTCGACCAGCACCAGCTGGCGCTGGCCCGGCGTGACAGGATTATATTGCTTCAGTGCCATCCCGCCGCTCCCTTACAGACCCGTGGTCACGTCGATCGATTGACCTTCTTCGAGGGTCACGATGGCGCGCTTACTGTCGGACTGCTGCCCGCGGCGGCCCTTAAAGATCTTCCACTTGCCGCGCCGGCGCAGCGTGTTGACGCTTTTGACTTTGACGTCGAACAGTTTTTCGACCGCTTCCTTGATCTGCGGCTTGGTCGCGGTCATGGCGACCTTGAACATCACCTTGTTGTGCTCGGACGCATTGGTCGCCTTCTCGGTGATGAGCGGGGCGATGATGACGTCGTAATGGCGCGGATCGGTGGTGGTCATT
>DATHHM010000414.1:0-18756 GCA_035317145.1 Xanthobacteraceae bacterium
CCAGTCCAGGGATGCACCTCCCACCCCGGTCGTAATGCCGGGAGACATGATGCCCAAGCCGCCCGGGAGCAGGCTGCAAACCCACCCGCGGGCACCGCCCTCGCTCCCATGACGCGGTGTGCCTCCGCGCCACGTCCTTCAATGAGCGAGGATTGTGAGGTAACCGATGCAGAGACGTATGTCAACAAAAAAGTGACACGATATCCAGCCTCCCCTGCAGGGGGGAGCAAAGGCGGCCCCCGGCCGCCGTCTTTCGTACTAAGAACGCCGATGCGAAGTATCGGCTATGCGCGCTTTAGCGCGGCAGGTGGGGATGTGCAGAGAAGGCGACGGCCCCACCCGACCGCCTGCAGCGGTCGAACCCTCCCCCTGCAGGGGAGGGTGAAGTCTGCATCCGGCCGTACAGACTAAGGAGCGTCACCGTACGCTTGAGTTCGCCGACTGCGGCGGTAACGCGAACCAGCTATCCGAACGTTTCGGCGCATGAAGGCGTTGGCGCGGCGGTTTTTCCCGCTGCCCCCTACGCTTGCTTGCTAATCAACAATCTGAATAATCGCGTGAGTACGCGGGTCGACCAGCACCGTGTGTCCGTTGATGATCGTGTACCGGTAGTCTCGGGCACTCGAATATTCGGGCGGTACGTCATAGTACGTCACGCCTCCATCCGGGAGCACGGCACCAACGCGAACTTCACCGGGATATTCGTAGGAAGGGTAATGGCGATCGGCAACGTAGCGATGGAAGCGAGGACGATCGTCGATACCCAATATACCGTTCACGCCGCCTATGATGCCGCCAACCACGCCGCCAACAACCGCTCCCACCGGACCAGCATCGTGCTCACCGACGCGCGCCATGAGCAGCGCCATCTGGTACGCCCTGAGCGTGCGCTCCAGCCGACATTGCGAGTGTCATGGCGCCGACGAATATGACGTGTCGAATCATGTGAATCTCTAATTTTGGGGTGAGGGTCTGCACCAACGCGCCAGACCGGCATGCGTTCCGTTTTATTACCGTATGATCATCGCGGCCTATTGCTGGCCAGCGCGCCGCCTCGCGCTCGATGGTCGCGAAGGCGGCCAGCGCGCCGCCGGCGCTTATTGACAGCCGCGTCTGCCGCGCGCTGGATTGGCCTCATCGTAAACGGAGACAACGGCCATGCTGCGCAGCGGCAAAGAGCATCTCGAATCGCTGCGCGACGGCCGCGTGGTCTATATCGGCAACGAGAAAGTCGACGACGTTACCACGCATCCGGCGTTCCGCAACGCCGCGCAAACCGTCGCGGCGCTCTACGACATGAAGGCCGATCCGGCGCTTCGCGCCGAGATGACCTACGAGGAGGATGGCGGCCGCCATTCCATTTATTTCCTGCGGGCGCGCTCGCGCGAGGATTTGCAGCGGCGCATGATCGGCCATCGGCGTATTGCCGATTTTACCTACGGCCTGTTCGGGCGCTCGCCGGATCACGTCGCCTCCTTCATCACCGGCATGGCGATGAATCTCGGCGCGCTGCCGGCGCCTAACGCCCATCCCGACAACGTGCTGCGCTACTACAAGCACACCCGCGACAACGATCTCTATGTTGCTTACGCCGTGCTGCCGCCGCAGGCGGCGCGCGATCCGAATTTTTATCTCAAGCAGAATCTGCCGGTGCCGACGTTGCGCGTGGTGCGCGAGGAGGATGACGGCGTCGTCATCTCCGGCATGAAAATGCTCGCCACCGGCGCGGTGTTCGCCAACGACATCTGGATCGGCAATGTCATTCCGCTGGCCCCGGAGCAGAAGAAAGAATCGATCACCTGCGCCATTCCCTGCAACGCGCAGGGTTTACGGTTGTGGTCGCGCAAGCCGATGGAGACCGGCTGCACCTCGGAATTCGATTCGCCTTTGTCCTACCGCTACGACGAAAGCGACAGCATGCTGTTGTGCGACGAGGTCAAGGTGCCGTGGGAGAAGGTCTTCGTCCACGACGACGCCATCCTGGCGCGCGAGATCTACATCAAGACGCCGAGCCATTGCTTCGGCAATCATCAGTCCAACGTGCGCTACTGGTCGAAGATGCGCCTGATCGTCGGCTTGTGCGCCCGGATCGCCAATGCGACCGGCGCCGACCAGGTGCCGGCGGTCAAGGAAACGCTCGGCCGCATCTCCGCCCAGGAGGCGATGATCGCCGGCATGGTCAACGGCCAGATCAATGCCTTCGAAACCTGGCCGGGCGGGCCTGAGGGTTACGTCTGCTTCAACCGCCGCATGATGTACGGCGCGCTCGATTGGTGCACGCAGAACTACTCACGCTTCATCGACGACTTGCGCGAACTGTGCGGCGGCGGCGTGTTCCAGATGCCGGCCGATATTTCGGTCATGAAGGATGCGGAGCTGGCAAAGCAATTCCAGGCCTTTTGGCAGACGCCGCAATGCGACGCGGTCACGCGGATGAAGCTGTTCAAGCTCGCCTGGGAGATGGTCGGCTCGGAATTCGCCGGCCGCCATCAGCAATACGAGAAATTCTACGCCGGCGCGCCGTTCATCATCCGCAATCATTCTTATCGCGAGACCGATTGGGCGTCGTTCACGACAATCGTGGACAAGCTGATGGCTGGCTACGACTACCAGGGCGCGGTCCCAACAAATCAGACGGGCTGACGATGGGATGTTTTGATGGGAGCGTGCCTACGCGCTGCGCTTGTCATATTCTCACGATCGCTTCGTAAAGTTGTCGATAAAAGTATACAGCTCCACCGATCATCGTCAGGATGCTTGCAGAGCCATCATTCCGAATGGCTCAAGTGGGGAGGCGCAAGCATGTGCAAACTTTGCAATCAACGAGTGCTGCGAAACCATTTCGGCTCGCGGCGCAATTTTCTCATGGGTGCTGCGGCAACTGGCGTTGCCACGGCAGGTCTCAATCTCTTCGCACCGCGTCCCGCCTCGGCGGACTTCCAGGGCGGCGGCGATCCACCTCAGGACAGCGGCAAGCCGTTCCGGCGCTACGTCATTCGCGGCGGGTCGGTGATGTCGATGGACTATCCGAATGTCGGCGACTTCGCCCAGGCCGATGTCCTGGTCGAGGGCAATACGATCCTCGCCGTCGGCCCGCATATCGCGGCGGGCACCGCGGACGTGATCGATGCCACCGGCCGCATCGTGATGCCCGGCTTCATCGATACGCACCATCACCAATTCGAAACGGCGCTGCGCAGCTATCTCGCCGATGGGGTCCTTATCAACGACGGCTCCGGTACGCCGAGCGGCAGCACGACCTACTACGAGTTCATCCTGAACAAATTCGCCCCGGTGTACCGGCCGCAGGACGTCTACATCAATGAGCTGTTCGGCGGGCTCAGCCAGCTCGACGACGGCGTCACCACGGTGCACGACGTCTCGCAGATCAGCCACACGCCGGCGCACTCCGACGCCGCCATTCAGGCGCTGATCGATACCGGGCGGCGCGCCGCCTTCGGCTATTTCGAGAGCGCGGGTAATTTCGGCGCCGGCGTTCCCGGCAACCAATATCCGCAAGACGCGCCGCGCATCCTCAAGCAGTGGTTCTCGCCCGGCAACCTGTCGCGCAACGGCCTCGTCCACATGATCATGGGCGGCGAGGTCTATCTCGGCAATCCGACCACCGACAAGTCCTGGACCATCGGGCGAAATCTTGGTCTGCAGATTGCGGCGCATATCCTCTCGCCGTTCGGCATCCGCCCGATTTTGGACTCGCTCGCCGCCGGAACGGGCGGCAACGGCCACATCGGGATCGGACCGGACAACCTGTTCATCCACATGACCGGCATGTCGGATATGGGCTGGCAGGCGGTGAAAAACAAAGGCGCGCAGGTCTCGATCGCCTTCCCGATCGAGATGAACATGCGGCACGGCATGCCGCCGATCCTCAAGGCGCAGAGTCTCGGCATGGAGCCGTCGCTCTCCGTCGACGTGGAATGCACATTGACGGCGGACTTCTTCACCCAGATGCGCTCCTGCATGAATCTGCAGCGCGCGCTGGTGAACCAGATGATCCTCGATCAGAATACTCCGGCAGAGACCCTCGAACTGGCGGCATCGAATAATTGGGGGATTCCGCCGTCGGCAGCGGCCGTTCCGTGGCCGACGCCACCGGCCAGTCTGCCGGCCCCGCTGACAACGCGGGACGTGCTGCGCTACGCCACCATGAATGGCGCGAAAGCGCTGCGGCTGGACAGCAAAGTCGGCTCGCTGACGCCGGGCAAAGAGGCCGACATCATCATCCTCGACGCCACCAGGCTCAACGTGGCGCCGCTCAATCAGGTGCCGGGCGCCGTCGTATCCTTGATGGACCGCACCAATGTCGAGACGGTGATCGTCGCCGGCAAGGTGCGCAAGTGGAAGGGGCAGTTGCTCGACGTCGATCTGGACAGGCTGCGGCAGCAGCTCACGGCCTCGCGCGATTATGTCTTCTCTGCTGCGGGTATCCCGCAGAACCTGTTCAGCAGTCAGTAGCGCAAGCAGCATCGGCAGGATATGGGGCGGCTCCGGCCGCCCCAACTTGCCTGCGCGTCACCCCGCCAGCTTGAAAAAGCCGACGTCGATCGAGCCGGTGCGGAAGCCGACTTCGCAGTAGGCGAGATAATATTCCCACATGCGGCGGAAGCGCTCGTTGAAGCCGAGCGGCTCGAGCTTCGGCCAGGCGCGGAGGAACCGGCTGCGCCATTCGCGCAGGGTCCGCACATAGCTGTCGCCGAACGATTCGTGGTGCACGAGTTTCAGGCCGGCCCGCGCCGCCTCGCGTTCGATGATGGAGAGTGTCGGCAGCACGCCGCCCGGGAAAATGTAGCGCTGGATGAAATCGGGGCACGTGCGGTAGGCGGCGAAGCGGCGCTCGTCGATGGTGATGGCCTGCAACAGCGCCACGCCGCCGTTGGCGAGGCAGCCGCGGATTTTCCCAAAATAATTCGGCCAATAGCGCTCGCCGACCGCTTCGATCATCTCGATCGAGGCGATGCGGTCGAACTGCCCGGCGACGTCGCGGTAGTCCTGCAGACGCAATTCGGCGCGGCCACGTTCGACGTCGCCCGCCAGGCGCGTTTGCGCGTAAGCG
Source organism: Xanthobacteraceae bacterium (assembly GCA_035317145.1). Lineage (GTDB taxonomy): Bacteria > Pseudomonadota > Alphaproteobacteria > Rhizobiales > Xanthobacteraceae > BOG-931. Next base: position 5,075 of record DATHHM010000414.1, read on the forward strand.
AGCTGTTCCGTCGACAGCGTGATGCCGAAGACGCTTGAGCCGTAATGCCGGATGAGCCGCTCGGCGAACGCGCCCCAGCCGCAGCCGATCTCCAGCACGCGCTCGCCGCCGTCGAGCTCGAGCAGCGCCGCGGCGCGATCGAGCTTGGCCTCTTGCGCTCGCTCCAGCGTGTCGCAGTTGACGTAAAGCGCCGACGAGTAATTCATGCCGGCATCGAGCCAGGGGCGGAAGAACTCGTTGCCGAGATCGTAATGCGCCGCGATATTGCGCTGGCTGCCGCGCCGCGTGTTGTGGCGCAGCCAGTGCGCAAACCGATTGCGCATGAGGCCGAGCCGGCCGACCGCCGCCGTCACGGTCAAAGCGGATTCGTTCTGCATGTAGAATTCCAGCAGCTGGCCGAGCTCGGGCGTCGACCAGTCGCCGTCGAGATAGCCGTCGGCAAAACCGTGATCGCCGTCGAGCAGCATGCGGCGCAAACCGCGCCAGCGATGCACCGTCATGATCGCGTCCGGTCCCGGAATATCGCCGTGGCGCTCGATGATTTCACCGTTCGGCAAGGTGAGCTGCAATCGCCCGGCCGGCATTATGGGGATCGCGCGATCCACCAGGCGGCCACCGATGCTCCGGCGCTTGGCCGCCGGAGGTTCGGAAATCGGTGGGCGCGAGACAGTCACGGCGGCTAACCCTGGGCGTTCACGACAGTCACCGGTGCGTCGGGCGGACGGGGCCGCGGCCGTAGCCGGAATCCTTTCAGCACCATGCGCAGTGCGTGCCAATGAATGGCGCCGATGACCTTGAGCGTGAGCAGCGGATGGGTGGCAAGCAGGCGCAGCAGCGTGGCGTCGGTCATTGCGAGGCGATCCCCGCTCAGCGCCGCGGCCAGCAGCAGGCCGTCCTGGTCGGCGGCGCGGATCGCCACTGCGATGCGCTCTTCCGGCACTGCAACGCGAAACCGGTAATTCATGTCCATGTCCATAAACGGCGAGACATAGAAACGCTTGCGGCAACGTTGATCGATGACCGTCCCCTCAGTGCGATCGACAGGAATCAAGTAGGCGTGCCGCTCGCGAAAAGTATTGTGGACTTCGTAGAGGAGGGCCGCAAGCGAGCCGTCGCGTTGATAACAGAAATAGACGCTCAAGGGATTGAAGCCATAGCCGAAAATCCGCGGCATGCAGAACAGCCGGATGGCGCCGCCATCGGGCTCAAGGCCTGCGGCCCGCAAATGGCTCTCAACCTGGTCGCGTAGCGGCCGGCCGCTGCCATCGCCGTGGTCGGCGTCGAAAAAGCTCAAGGCGTTGAAGCGATTGTGCGAGAACAAGCGCAAGCGTGCCGGCAGCCGGTCGATCTCATCGAGGTCGAGCAGCATCCAGAACACGCGGTAGCGCAGCCGGTGCGGCCGCGGCCGCACGCGGCGGTGGGTCACGGTGCCGGCGTATAAAGTGGAGCGAAGCCTCATGCGGCAAGCTCCTCCGCGGCGGGCAGCGTGGCGCGGTCGAGCCCGATGCGGCCGGATTCGTTGGCGACGCGCCATGGCCGCCGCACGCCGCCCAGTTCCTCGGCGACGGCGAGGCCGGCCTGCAGGCCGTCTTCATGGAATCCGGCGCCGAAATACGCGCCGCAGAACCAGGTGTTGCGGCGGCCTTGCAGGGACCACAGCTGCCGTTGCGCCGTGATCGCCGCCGAATCGAACAACGGATGGTCGTAGATCTCGCGGTGCCAGGCGTGGCGCGGCTCGCGTTGCGGATTGAGCGTGACGAACAACAACGTGTCGTGCGGGATGCATTGCAGCGCGTTCATCCAATAGGTCACCGTCGGGCAGTCTGCGTCGCTATCGCCGATGTGATTCCAGCTCGACCACACCGCGCGCCGCCGCGGCATCAGCCGGTGGTCGGAGTGCAGTACCGCCGTGTTGCGGCTATAGCGGAAAGCGCCGAGGACGCGACGTTCTTGCGGCGTCGGATCGTCGAGCATCGCCAAGGCCTGGTCGGCGTGCGCAGCGATCACGACGTCGTCGAAGGTTTCGACATTGCCGTGGCAATCGCGGATTGTGACGAAGTCCTCGCCTCTGTGCACGGCGGTGACGCCGGCCGCGAGACGGATGCGGTCGGCGTAAGCTTGCGTCAGGCGCTCGACATAGGCGCGGCTGCCGCCGAGCACGGTGCGCCATGGCGGCCGGTTGCGCAGGCGCAGGAGGCCGTGGCTGTCCTGGAAACGGATGAAGGCCGCGGCCGGATAATTGAGGATCGTCGCCGCCGGCGCCGACCAGATCGACGCCGCCATCGGCAGCAAATGATCGCGCCGGAACGCCAGGCCATAGGCGCCTGCATCCAGATAATCGCCGAGCGTGGTGTGGAATTCCTCGAGCAGCGCGAGGTCGCGCGGCGCTTCGCGATAGAAACGTTGCAGGTCGCGCAGCATCGACCAGAAGCGCGGCCGGAACAGGTTGCGCTTTTCGGCAAACAGCCCGGCCAGATTGGTGCCGGAATATTCCAGGTCGCCGTTGCCGAGCGACACCGCAAACGACATGTCGGACAGCTGCGTCGGCACGTTGAGGTGCTCGAACAGCGCCGTCAGGTTGGGATAGGTCGCTTCGTTGTAGACGATGAAACCGGTATCGACCGGGATGGCGCCTTTCGCGCCTTCGACCATAACGGTGTTAGAATGGCCGCCGACGCGACGGTCGCTTTCATAGACCGTCACCTTGTGCTTTTGGCTGAGCAGCCAGGCCGCCGACATGCCGGCAATGCCGGTGCCGATGACCGCTATGTTCTTTGGAATGGCAAAATTGCCGTGCATCGTTCGCCCCTCGGCCGGGTTCGCCGGCCATGCCCGTTGTTCCTCACCTCACCGCACGGCGCGGTTACGCTTGGCCCGAGGCGTTAGATCACCGGCCGCTGGATCACCGGCGCTGGCCGCAATCGGATGGCCGGCGACTGATCCAAGGACGCGCGCCGGTCGTACCCGCGGGCATGCATGTGGAGAGCGCAGCACTTTGGCCCAGATTTACCTGGCCTTACGCCGGACCGATCCAGCGCGGAGCCGCCATGCTGCGTGATGGGCGGGCCGCGGCCGGAAACGATGCGGCGGACTGGATCAGGGCGATTGCGGAGAAAGAGGACCGCGCCGCGTTCGCGTCGCTGTTCGAGTTCTATGCGCCGCGGATCAAGGCCATGCTGATGCGGCTCGGCGCGGCGGCCGATTCGGCCGAAGACTTCGCGCAGGAGACGTTGCTCACGGTATGGCGCAAGGCCGCTTATTTCGACCCGGCGCGCGCCAGCGCCTCGGCCTGGATCTACACCATCGCCCGCAATCTGCGCATCGACCGGCTGCGCGGCGACAACCGGGCAAAACTTTATGCGCCCTATGAGATGGTCGAGCCGGAGGGGCCGGAAAATCCCGACAGCGCGCTCAACGCCGCGGAGCGCGATGCACGCGTGCGCGTCGCGCTCAAGGAGCTGTCGCAGGAACAAGTTCGCGTTTTGCAGCTTTCGTTCTTCGAAGGCCGCGCCCATGGCGATATCGCCGCGCTGCTCGATCTGCCGCTGGGCACGGTCAAGTCGCGCGTCCGCCTTGCCATGGCGCGCTTGCGCAATCTGTTAGGTGACCTGCAATGACCATCATCCATCATCCAAGCGACGCCACTTTGGCGGCTTTCGCTTCCGGCACGCTCGATGAGGCCCGCGGCGTTGTGGTCGCTGCCCATCTGGCGCTGTGCGCGCAATGCCGCAATGGCGTGCATGCCTTCGAGCAGGCCGGCGGCGCCTTGCTGGACGACGTCGAGCCAGCGGTACTATCGGCCGGCGCCTTGCAGCGCGCCATGGCCGCGCTTGGGCCACTCGACATCATTTCGCCCGCGATTCACCAAGACGCCGCGGGCGATCTGCCGGCGCCGCTGTCGCACTATGCGGTGGGGCCGTGGCGCTGGATCGGGCGCGGCGTGCAATGGCGGCCGGTCGAGGTGGCGTCGGACGCGGGCGTGCGCGTCTTTATGCTCAAAGCCGCGCCCGGAACGAAATTGCCGCGGCACCGCCACACCGGCACGGAATGGACCTGCGTGTTCGAGGGCGCCTTCACCCACGCTCTCGGCCGCTACGGCTCAGGCGATTTCGACGAAGCCGACGAGAGCGTCGAGCATGATCCGGTGGTCGACGCGGAGCATGGCTGCGTTTGTCTGGTGGCGCTGCAAGGCCATATCGAGCTGCAAAGCTGGCTGGGGCGCCTCATTCAACCGTTCGTGCGCATCTGAGCGGGGCGGCCATGACGATCGCGGCCGACATAAAGTTGTTCGACAAAAGCCTTGCATTCAATGAAGGTCTTGTAGTCAACGAAAGCCTTGGCCGTCGCATCTTGCCGCGCCGCATCGCGTTCACCGCCTCCATCGCCTATGCGAAAGGCGCGCGGCATACGCTCGACGTGTGCCGGCCCAAATCCGCGACGGCGGCGCCGGTCATCGTCTTCTTCTATGGCGGCGGCTGGCGCAGCGGCAGCAAGCGGACCTACCGCTATGTGGCCAAGGCGCTGGCGCGGCGCGGCTATGTGGCCGTGCTGCCGGACTATCGCATCTATCCGCAAGCGCGCTATCCGGATTTTCTCGACGACGGCGCGCAGGCGGTGCGCTGGGTGAAGGACAACGCCGAACGCTTCGGCGGCGATCCGCAAAAAATCTTCCTGATGGGTCACTCGGCCGGCGCCCATATCGCCGCCATGCTGGCGATCGACGCAACGTGGCTGCAAAAGGTCGGGCTCGCGCCCGGCCGCGATATTGCCGGTCTGATCGGCATCTCCGGTCCGTACGATTTCCTGCCGCTCAAGGATGAAACCCTGAAGATCATTTTTGGCGGCGCCAACCGGCCGGAAACGCAGCCGATCTCCCACGTCACGCCGGGCGCGCCGCCGGCGCTATTGTTGACCGGCGGCAAGGACGATGTGGTCGGTGCCGGCAATTCCACTCGTCTCGCTGAACGTCTGCGCGCCGCGGGCAACGACGCGACGGCGGTGATCTATCCGCGCACCGGGCACTACATCATCGTCGCTGCGATCGCGCCCATCATCTGGTCGCTGGTCCCGATTCTGCGTGACACCGATGCCTTCATCGCCAAGACGCTGAAGTCCCGCGCGCAGGCCGGCGAGTCCGCGCCATGACCGCGCTGACTTTCCTGACAATCATCATTGCCGTCAGCGCTAGCCTTGCGGCGATCATGACCGGCGCCTGGCTCGCCTGGCGCAGCACGCGCAATTCCGGCTGGATCGACACCACCTGGACTTTTGGGCTGGGCGCGGTCGGTTGCGCTGGCGCCTTCACGCCATCTTTGCTGACCGGGGGCGTGACGACCCGGCAGGTGCTGGTGGCGGTTCTGGTTGCGGTCTGGTCGCTCCGCCTCGGCCTGCACATCGCGCAGCGGACGATCGGCATCAAAGACGATCCACGCTACGGCAAGATGATCGCGGAATGGGGCGCCGACTCTTCGCGGCAAATGTTCTTCCTGGCGCAGAAGCAGGCCCTGGTCAGCATTCCGCTGGCGCTGTCGATGGTGCTCGCGGCGTGGAATCCGTGGCCGGCCTTGCGCCAGCAAGACGCGCTCGGCGTGCTGGTCCTGATCGCGGCCATCGCCGGCGAGGGTTTGTCGGATGCGCAGCTTCGCCGTTTCCGCGCCGATCCGGCCAACCGCAACCGGATTTGCGACGCCGGCCTATGGGGCTGGTCGCGGCATCCGAATTATTTCTTCGAATGGCTCGGCTGGCTCGCTTATCCGCTGCTCGCCGTCGATCTCGGCGGCGCCTACCTGTGGGGCTGGGCCGCGCTCCTCGGGCCTGTCTGCATGTATTGGCTCCTGGTGCACGTCTCCGGCATTCCGCCGCTGGAGGCGCACATGCTGGAGCGCCGGCGCGACGAATTCCGCGCCTACCAGGCGCGCACCAACGCATTCTTCCCGGCACCGCCGCGGACCACATAAGGGAGCTGCCCAATGCGCTTGGTGCAAACATGAGCTTCGTGCAAGCGATGACCGGTTTTGGCGAAACCGTGCCGCTGCCCGACGTGGTGACGCGGGCGGCGATCAAATTGTTGGTCGGGCGGACGCAGCGGCAGCTGTCGCAAGCAGGGAGCGACGCCGACCGGCGCTTTGCGCGCGACATGGCGCCGTTTCCGATCGCGGTCAACACCACCGAGGCCAATGCGCAGCATTACGAGATCCCGGCCGAGTTCTTCGCTCTCGTGCTCGGCCCGCAGCGCAAATACTCGTCGTGTCTTTACGATAATGGCGTCGACACGCTCGCCGCCGCGGAAGAGCGCGCGCTGCAAGTGAGCGCCGATCACGCCGCGCTTGCCGATGGCCAGCGCATTCTCGAGCTCGGCTGCGGCTGGGGCTCGCTGTCGCTGTGGATGGCACGGTGCTATCCGGCGGCGCGGATCACGTCGGTGTCCAACTCGCATTCGCAGCGAGAATTCATCGCCGGCCGGGCCAAGGCCGAAAACCTTGGCAATCTCACCGTGGTCACCGCCGACATGAACGCGTTCCAGCCCCAAGACCGTTTCGACCGCGTGGTCTCGGTGGAAATGTTCGAGCACATGGCCAATTGGCAGCCGCTATTGCAGCGTGTGCGCGATTGTTTGGAAGTGGACGGCCGCATGTTCATGCACGTCTTCGCCAACCGGCACGCCTCGTACCGCTTCGCCGCCGACGACAAGAAAGACTGGATCGCGCAGCATTATTTCACCGGCGGCATCATGCCGAGCCGCAACCTCATCCGGCAGTTTCCCGATTGTTTTGCGGTGGACGCCGAATGGTGGTGGAACGGCCGTCACTATCAGCGCACGGCGCAACATTGGCTGGAGAATTTCGACCGCAACGCCGACGCGGTGTTCGAAGTCCTCAAGCGCGCCTACGGCCGCGACGCAAAACTGTGGCGGCGGCGCTGGCGGCTGTTTTTCCTCGCCACCATGGGACTGTTCGGCCACGGCGCCGGCGAGGAATGGGGCGTCAGCCACTACCGGCTGACGCCGGTACGCTAAAGAAAAAGCTCAGCGCGCGATCAGGCGCACCGCGAAATAGCCGACGGTGGCGGCGATGCTGGAGGCGAGCGCGCCGTAGCCGATATCGACCACGGTGATTTGCAGCGTCCAATTGCGTAACGTCGCGTAGTTGGTCAGGTCGTAGGTCGCGTAGGCGAGCGCGCCGAACAGCAAGGCGAGCGCCGCCGCGGCAAGCGGCGATTGCGCGCGCAGTCCCGGCAGCACGGCGAAGACCACGATGCCGATCGGATACATCAGATAAAACGCGATCGCCGGCACCACGCGCAGGCTTTGCGCCAAAATATCGCCGAGCGCCGGGCGATACAGCGCCGCCGCCATGGTGGTCAGCCACACCGCGTCGGTCGTGCCGAACACGATCAGGACGGCAACATAGGCAATGACGTAGGTCATCGATCGCTCTCCCCGGCAATTCAAGGACGCCGGACCGGCTACGTCCGGCGGCAGGCCTCGGATCACCGCGGCCGGAAAAATTATCCGCAACGACGGCTGCCGGGCGGCGCAATTTTCTGGCGCTATCGAGGCAACCGATTGGGATCACAACGGTTATTGTTAGTCTTACCGCTTATGATTGTGGGGACAATGGTTTGGAGAATAAGCCATGGCCAAAAGCCAACGAAAATATTCGCCGAAAGCGAGCCACGACGTCGAACTCGAAATGCGCCGCTATAAGCGCGGCACCGCCAAAAGCGGCAAGGCCGGCGGCAAGGTGAAAAGCCGCAAGCAGGCGATTGCTATCGGGCTGTCGATCGCGAGGAAGAAGGGTGAGAAGGTGCCGAAGCAGAAATAGCCGCAATCAATTTGTCTTTGCCGTCGCGCTGATAGCGCGCGCTACAGCATCCCCGGCCGGAACAGGCTCTTCCGGCTGACGATCTTGCCCGACACCATGAATACGCCGTCGCCGGTATAGTGCAGGGTCTGCGGGTACTTCGGCCGGCGCGCCACGTGGGCTTTGACCACTTCGAAGATGAAGAAGTTGTATTGATCGACCAGCCGGTCGTCCTTCAGCTTGCATTCGAAATTGGCATGGCATTCGGCAATGAGCGGCGCGCCGACCTCCTCCGCGGTTTCCGCGGTCAGGCGGAATTTCTTGAATTTGTCGACGGAGGCGCCCGAGCAATTGCCGATGCCGACGACCTTGTTGGTGAGTGCCGTGGTCGGCACGTTGATCACGCATTCGCGACTGCGGCGAATGAGATCAAAGCTGTGATTGCCGCCGGCGATGACGCAGCCGATGAGTGACGGCACGAATTCCAGCACCGTGTGCCAGCCCATGGTCATGATGTTCTTTTCACCACGCCACGCCGACGACACCAGCACGATCGGGCCGGGCTCGAGATAGCGCCGGATATTTGCAACCGGAAAGTCGCTTTTGCTCTTCGCCATTGGCGCCGCCGGTCAATTTCCGCTGCGCGGAGAGAGGCGAGCGCTCAGTTGCGCTTGGCCGTGACGGTTGCCGTATCGGTCTTCGGCACGACGTCGTTCATGCGCAGCAGAATGTCCTGGACCGGATTGTCGGTCCAGGCATGGGTGACGAAATCGCGGTGCGACACGTCGCCGGCGGGCAGGAACGTCACCATGCCTTGCAGATGATTGCGGCGCAGCTCGGAGCCGTACGGCACCGCGCGCTCGTTGAGCTCGTGCTCCAGATCGGCGTTGTGATGCGCGGTATGCGGCGTGTAGGAGCTGACGAAGAAGGTCGAGCGGTGGTCGGCGATCCAGTCGGCGAACTGGTCGATGCCGGCGTAGAGCGCGTCGAGCAGCACCAGGCCGCGGATGCGCGCCTCCGCGCCGCCGCGCGAGAGCACCGAGAGCGTCGGGCCAAAACCGCCGCTATAGGCGACGATTACGATCGGCATATTGGCGAACGCCGCGGCGCTGCGCTGGTCGCCGTAGAGCGACGCGAGCTTCTTTGCCGTCTCGTCGAGGAAATGCTTGAAGCCGTCCGGCTCCCAGAATTTTCCGGCGCTGGAATCGGCGGCGTCGAAGGCGAATTGCGGCGCCACCAGCACGGCGTTGAGGCCGGCGGCGGAAATCTGATCCGGCAGGCGCTGGCGGTCGCGTACGTCGCGCTCCAACGTGGCGCCATGGCCGTGGAAGAACACCACCATGACGGCGGGGCGGTTGGGATCGAATCCTTGGGGAATGTGCAGCAGCACCCGGTCGTCGCCGAACGTTTTCGATTCCAGGAACATGCGGCCGCGGAAATTGACATGGCCGCGCTGGCCCGCCTGGCCGGCATCGAGGAATTGCCGGTTCGAGCCGGGCACCGCGCCGTGATAGGGGAACGGCGCGGTCTCGAAGTCGACGAGGCTGGTCTTTGCCTCGATGTTGCCGAGCGGTACGTGCGGTACCGCCGGCACCAGGTTGGGCGCAGACGCGAGCATCATCTGCGTTGGTTTTTCAATGGAAGGCGTGGGCTTTTCAATGGAAGCGGTGTGGACCGGGTCAGCAGAAGCGGTGCGCACCGGCGCCGGGGCCGGGGCGACAGCGACGGCACGAGCCTTCGCCGGCGTTGCCGGTTGGCGCGGCACATCGGCGGTTCGCCTGGGCTCGAAATAACTCCAGTCCCGCGCAATGATGCTGGAGGCCGACTCGCGGACTGTGGGGGCGACGGCAGTCGGCCGCGGCAGCGGTGCGCTCGGCGCATAGGTCGACATGGCGAAGGGATCGCTTTTGGCGACCGACGTATCGGGGCGCGCGGTCTCGGCGTAGATCGAGTTCGAGCCGATCAGGCCGGAGGCGCGGAATTCGCGGTAGAGCGCAAGGCCCCAGCCGGTGACGGCGACCAACAACAGCACCGACGAAATCAGAAGCAGATTCTGCTCGAGCAGGCCGCGCAATGCGCCGGCGCGCGAGACAGGTTTGCGTGTAACGAGGACGCGGCGCGGCGGAGCCTTGCGCGGAGCGACCGGCTCGACGCGGCGCCGCAGCTCCGAATCGAGCGGAACGTGGCGCGCAATATGCGCGCCGCCCGCGCCGGTAACCGGCCGGCGGACAGCCTGCGATTGTGAAACTCGACCCCGTTCTGCCAAGGTATCCCCACCCGACGGCCCAACTGTCGGCGAGGACTTTGGCCCTATTTGGGCGGCCTCGGCCGGGCGGGCCGGTCGTCGACCCCGAAAGAACCGAAGAATCCGCGCAATCCGTCGGGCCGGGGAGGCGGGTTTGCCGCGGTTTGGGACCGTTTTCGGTGTGGTTTCGGCGATTCACCCGTGGCGGACGCACTGTCCGACCCCGTGGTTAACAACTGGTTAATTTCGGCCTCGCTCGGCCCCGGTGCTGTCCGTGTCGCCAGCAAGAGGTTCGACTCGTTCTTGCGCCACAGATAGCCGATGCCGAAGTCGAGCGGGGCGGCCTTGCGGAACAGCTCCGCCATGTCCGGCTGATAAGCGTTGGGGAAGATGCCCAGCGGGTGCAGATAATGGCCGAACGGCTGCAAGCGCCATTGCTTCGCATCGAAAAAGGCGAGCGGAACGCCGCTGTCGTCCTGGAGAATGGTGGCACTGCGGTCGATCAGGAATCGACGCACCCGGGTAAAGCCGCCGCTGTGCAGCAGATAGGATGCGCTCTTGATGAAGCTGTCGGCGACACCGAGCTTGGCGCAGAACTGCAGAAAACCCGAGCTCTTGACGCCGCCGTCGGACAGATCGGTGCTGAAATAATACAGCGTCTGCCGCGGCCCGCTGCCGTCGGAGAAGACGATCTTCACGCCCTTGGCGGCGCTCTGCGTCGCCGCCCGCTGCTTGGTGCCGGGCTCCTCCGGCGCAACGACATTGCCTTGGGCATCGACATTGACCAGGCTGACCTCGTGGACGGTCTTGCCGGTGCGGGCCAGGAAAACATAAAGGATCGGCAGCGTGCCGTAGACCGGCCCCGCGGTCAGCTGCGTCTTCATGTTCTTGGTGATGAAGAAGCTCAGGTTGAGGATCGAGCCGAGCGAGCCCTCGATATTGCGCAAGCTTGAGTCGACGGTGCCGCGCGGCAGACTGGTCAATTGCGGCACGGCGCCGACCGGTTCGAGGCCGCTCAACACATAGGTCGAGGCCGACGGGAAAAACGAGGTGGCGTAGAGGAAATCCGGGCCGCTGAACATGTACAGCATGGTGTCGTGCTGTGACGTCAGGTGCTCTTTGGAAAAGGCGCGCACCTTCGCCAGCGTGGTGGCGTCCTCGCGGGTGAAGATCGAATCGAAGAATCGCGCGTGCTGCGCCCAGCCCGGGTCTTTGGCCAGGGCCGCGAGCGGGGAGTCCGGCGCCGGCGGCAGGCCGGCGAGGAACCGCGCGGTGTCGTTGGCTGTCGCGGTCTCGGCGCTGCGCGCAGGTGCAATGGCCAGCGCCAGGAAAACGGCGAACAGCGCGGCGGCGAAGAGCCTAGGCACGGTCGAGAGCATCGGCCTTGAGGGGGATTGTACTATCGGAATCGGACGGCGGCACATTCGAGATGAGTTTCGACGCATAATAGATCACAAGCCCCGCCGCCATCAGCCCCAGGCCGCCAAGCGACTGCAGCGGCCGATTCACGACAAGATAGTACATTATGAACAAGGTCAAAGAGAGGAAAACCAGAGGCGTGATCGGGTAACCCCAGGCGCGGTACGGCCGCACCAGTTCGGGGTGGGTGATCCGCATCTTGATCAGGCCCAAGACCGCGAAAAACGAGCAGAACGTCAGGCTGAACTGGATGAAATCGAGCACCGCCTCAAAACTTTGGGTCAGCAGCAGGAGGTCCGCGACCAGGACCTGAAAGACGATTGCGGTCGCCGGCACGCCGGTCTTCGACTTGCGCGCGAACAAGCGCAGCGCCGGCATGTCCTCGCCCATGGTCATGGTCACCCGCGGCCCGATCCACATCATGGCGCTGATGGAAGACACCAGGCCGAGGCTGATCAGGCCGCCGACAAAACGCGCCCCGAGCGGGCCGAAGATGTGCCGGCCCGCCACCATGGCGACGTCGAGCTGGCCGGCCATTTCGGGCAGCGGCGTGGTCGCCAGCATGACGGCATTGAGCGCGACATAGAGCACGATGACGACGGCGGTGCCGATGAGCAGCGCGCGCGGCAGGTTGCGTCCCGGGTCGCGCACTTCGCCGACGATATAGGTGGCCGCGTTCCAACCGGAATAGGAATACATCACGAACACCAGGCTGATGGCGAACGGCGCGCTCACGACGGCGGCGAGGTCGCCGGAATGCGGCGCAAACGAAATCGGTTGCGCATCGCCGATGGCAAAGCCGGCGACGATGAAGATGACGATGGGGGCGAGCTTGAAAATGGTCCAGGCGTTATGGAAGGCGCCGGCGACCTGCACGCCGCACAGATGCACCAGCGCCAGCACCCAGGTCAGCCCCAGCCCGAGCAGCAGCGGCGGCGCGTTCGGCGCTAGCGCCTTGAAATAAACCCCGAACGCCATGGCGGCGAGCGCGATCGGCGCGGCAAAGCCGACGGTCGCCGACAGCCAGCCGGCGACGAAGCCGAAGGCGGGATGATAGATGCGGCGCAGGAAATTGTACTCGCCGCTCGAGCGCGGCAGCATGGTGGCGAGCTCGGCGTAACAGAGCGCGCCGCACAGCGCCACCGCGCCGCCGACGATCCACAACAGCAACAGCGCGAAGCCGGATTTGATGTCGCCGACCTGAAATCCGAGGCTGGTAAAGACGCCGATGCCGACCATGTCGGCGATGACGATCGCCGTCGCCGTCGCCCCTGACACCAGGCCGGCTGGCGCGCGATTTGCAATAGATTGATTCATGCAGCCTTGGTCCGGATTCGTCCTACAGGTCGCACAAATAGGGGAAATTCAACAGGGTTTTGCGCGCACTAACGTTTAAATGGCAAATCGCTTGACCAGCGCGACCCGGTTTCGCTACCGAATTGATCGCGCTGATGCCGGCCGGGGGCTGAGGCGGCGGCGGCCATGACTTTGTAGGTGTGGGCCGTGCGGAGGGGCTGTCCGATGGTATTTCGGTCCGGAGCGGGATCGGGGATCGGCACGTGCGGCCGGTGGCGCCGCGCGTTTGGCGCAGCATCGGCGCTGGGCGCCGCCTGCCTGATTCTGAGCCTGATAGCACCGCTTGCCGCGACGCCGTGCCGGGCCGCCGCCGCGGCGGGTGACGAGGCATCGAGCAAGATCAAGATCGCATTCGCCGGCGATTCCATCGTCGACAATTACTGGTCCGGCATCGAGCGCATCGTCGATGCCAATCCGTGCCTGAAGAATACCGTCGAGCTCGGCCGCTTTGCCAAGAACGGCACCGGCTTGACCCGCGGCGACAGGGTCTACTGGCCGCGCGAGATCAGGCGCATCGACGACGCCTTCAAGCCAACCCTGTCGGTGCTGTCGATCGGGTTGAACGACCAGCAATTCATCGTCGACGGCAACGGTGCGCGCACCGCCTGGGGCGCGCCGGACTGGACCGACAAGTATCGCCACGAGCTCAACGCGTTCCTCAAAGCCGCCGTCGCCACCAAGGCGATCGTGCTCATGGTCGGCATGCCGGCAATGCGCGAAGCGCGCGACAACGCCGACATCGACGGCAAGAACGCCATGTTCGCCGAAGCCATCGCCGCGCTCGGCGATCCCAACCTGCATTACGTCGCGCCGTGGCGGCTGCACGCCGCGGGCACCGAGACGTTTGCCTCCTACGGTCC
>DATHHM010000415.1:0-3251 GCA_035317145.1 Xanthobacteraceae bacterium
TATTGGCGCAAGATCGACGGCGCCTGGCATGCGATGACGCTCGGCGGCCTGCGCCGGGTCGATGCCACGAAACCGGTGTGCCACGTCAGCTATTACGAAGCGGACGCTTTCGCGCGCTGGTCCGGCAAGGATTTGCCAACCGAGGGCGAATGGGAAGTCGCCGCCAAAAGCGGCGTGCTCAATGATGCCTTCGGCGTCGTCTGGCAGTGGACACGCGGCGCTTACACCCCATATCCTGGCTACAAAGCTCCGCCCGGCGCACTCGGCGAGTACAACGGCAAGTTCATGGTCAACCAGATGGTGCTGCGTGGTTCGTCGCTGGCGACGCCGGCCGGCCATTCGCGCGCGAGCTATCGCAACTTTTTTTATCCGTCGGCACGCTGGCAATTCAGCGGATTGCGCCTGGCGGAATACGAACACTGAGCAAAGCCATGACACAAGCTGTTCAAACCGCGCGGCGCGCGGCGCCGGCCGCAACGAACGATCCGTTCGCGGTCGATGTCGTTGCCGGGCTTGCGGCAAAACCGAAAAGCCTGCCGCCGAAATATTTCTACGATCTCGCCGGCTCGGCGCTGTTCGACCGCATCACGCGGTTGCCGGAATACTATCCGACCCGCAGCGAGATCGGCACTCTGCAGGCCAACGCTCCGGCGATCGCTTCGCTGTTTCCGCAAAACTGTGCACTGGTCGAATTCGGCGGCGGTTCCAGCCGCAAGGCGCGCATCCTGCTCGGCTCGGCGGCGACGGTCGAGGCCTATGTGCCGGTCGATATTTCCGGCGATTTTTTGCAGCAGGACGCCGCCCAACTGTGCCGGGATTTTCCGCATCTCGGCGTCTATCCGCTGGTCGAGGATTTCACCAAAGCGTTTACGCTGCCGCCGGCGATCGCCGCGCTGCCGCGGGTCGGCTTCTTTCCGGGCTCCACCATCGGCAATTTCGAGCCGCACGAAGCGTGTAAACTCTTGCGCCATGCCGGCGGCATGCTGGGCGCGGGCGCGCTGTTCGTGATCGGCGTCGATCTGGTCAAGGATACGAAAATTCTCTACGACGCTTACAACGACGCCGAGGGCGTCACGGCGAAATTCAATCTCAATCTGTTGGCGCGCATCAACCGCGAGCTCGGCGCCGACTTCAATCTCGGCGCCTTCGAGCATCACGCCTTCTACAACAGCGCGCATAACAGGATCGAGATGCACCTTGCCTCGACGCGGCGGCAGAAGGTGCGAGTTAACGGCGCGACCGTGGATTTCCGTGCCGGCGAGACCATCCACACCGAGAACAGCTACAAATACACCATCGATTCATTTCAGGCGCTCGCTCGCGGCAGCGGCTGGTCGCCGCTCAAGGTATGGACGGACGGTTTGTTCAGCGTTCACGCGCTGGTGAATCAGACGACGGACAACAGATGACAGGTTGCGGACGACAGACGACAGACGGCAGACGACGGAAAAAGGCTGCGCGTTGCGGCACCAAATGCTCTGTCCTCCGTCGTCCGTTATCTGTCGTCTGATCTATGCCGATCTGCGAAGTCGATCCTTGGCGATTTCAGTATTTCGATCACGTCAAGACGAACGCCAATATCCCGACCGAGGACTCCGACGCCTGGCAGTGGTACCCGGCGCACCGCTGGGTCTATGACAAGCTCGCCGTCGCGCTGAGTCAAAATCTTGATGCCGCCCCGCATGGCGTTGAGCCGCCGCGGTTTCCGGTTTTCTCCAAGCCGATCGTCAATCTCAAAGGCATGGGCGTCGGCAGCCGCGTGCTGCAAACGGCCGCCGACTATGAGCAGCACTATGCGCCGGGCCATTTCTGGATGACGCTGCTCGACGGCCGCCACGTTTCCTCCGATATCGCCGTGGTCGAGGGCGAGCCGCGTTGGTGGCGCCATGCCACCGGCAAGCCGGCAGGCGAAGGCACGTTCGATTACTGGACCGTGCATGCCGAGCCGGACGCCGACATCGAGGCCCGTTGCGGCGCCTGGACGCAAAAAAATCTCGCCGGCTATACCGGCATGCTCAATCTCGAAACCATCGGCGGCACCATCATCGAGGCGCATCTGCGCTTCGCCGACCAATGGCCCGATCTGTACGGCCCCGGCTGGGTCGATGCGCTGGTCGGTCTCTATGAGAACCACAACTGGGATTTTTACGACGACGACCGCAGCGAAGGTTACAGCGTCGTGCTGTTCGGACCGAACGGCCGCCGCTACCGGCGTCCGCCGCAGGCCTTGCTTGATGAGATCAAGCGAACGCCCGGCGTCACCAGCGTGCAAATCAGCTTCCACGAGGATCGCGCGCCGGAGCACCACGCCATGCCGCCCGGCGGCTTCCGCCTGGCCATCGTCAATGGCTTCGATTTGGGCAAGGCGCTTGCAGCGCGCGAGCGGCTTAGGGAGTATTTTCTTGTAGACGCCGCCTAACCCTCCCCTGCAGGGGGAGGGCCGGCGGCCGCAGGCCGCCGGGGTGAGGCCGTATCCACGCGCGCACGGCCCCACCCCGACGCTTCGCGTCGGCCCTCCCCCTGCAGGGGAGGGTGAACTATAGTCGCGGCCTTCCAGGGACGAGTGAAAGCTTTGCGCAGATTTGTGCTTGGGCTTGCGGCGCTCGCTGTGCTCTCCGCGACAGCGGCTCCGGCGCGCGCGCAAGATCAGGTCAAGATCGGCATCGGCTTTGGTCTCGCGTTTCTGCCGCTCTATATCTGCCAGGACCTGAAACTCGTCGAGAAGCGCGCCAAGGAGCTGCATCTCGACGTCAAGGCGAGCTATCAGCGCTTCGTCGGCGCGGGTCCGATGCAGGACGCGATCGCGTCGGGCGCCATCGACATGGGGCCGTACGGCACCGCGCCGTTGCTCGCCGCCTGGGAGAAGGCGAAGGACACGCCACAGCAAATCCTTGCCGTCTCCGGCATCACCACCATGCCGCTGACGCTGGTGAGCAATCGACCCAACGTCGCGACCATCGCCGACTTTCAGCCGACCGATCGCATCGCCATGCCGTCACTGACCGCGCCGCAGATGTACCTTTTGCAAATCCAATCGGAAAAGATTTTCAAGGCATACGACAAATTGCAAGATCAGGTCGTGGCCATGTCGCCGTCCGAAGCCGTCACCGCGCTGGTCGATGGTTCGGGCGTGGTGACCGCTTACTTCGCGTCGCCGCCGTACACCCAGTTGGCGTTGCGCGATGCAAAAGTTCACCGCGTGCTCGGTTCGGTCGATGTGATCAACGGCAAGGCCTCGTTCCTCATCATGG
>DATHHM010000416.1:0-3458 GCA_035317145.1 Xanthobacteraceae bacterium
AGCGCGATCGGCAGCTTCACGCGGGCCCTTTCAGTGGCCATGAGGGGTGTGGTTCTTAACCCACACGGGCCAATAAATTACGCCGTGGACATGCCAACGGCCAGTCGTATTTGTCGCATGGCCGGGGCGTAGGGTCCCTGCCAGTGAGGCAATTGGTACTGGATTAACGGCGGGTTGCTTGCGGTTGAGAATTTCCCGCTGCGTCGCAACTGCGGCGCAGACGGGTGGTGGAGGGTGACTATGCAATTCATGCATTGGAATGAGCTTTTCAACGCCTGTGCTGCGCTCTTCATCGTAGCGACCGCCTCATCGAAGACGATGGTGCCGCTGCGCATCCTCTCCATCGTCGCCAATTGCTTTCTGATCTTTTCCTACGCGGTGACGCACACCTATGTCCTGTTGGCCCTGCAGGCCATCACGTTACCGGTCAACGGCTACCGTCTTTACCAGATGATTGCCCTCATCAGGAACGTACGCGAATCGGTTCGCGGCAACGCCTCGATGGATTGGCTCAAACCCTTCATGACCGGGCGTCACTTCAAGAAGGGCGACATCCTGTTCGCCAAGGGCGAACTGGCGAACGAGATGTTTTTGACGGTGACCGGGCGCTACCGTCTGCTCGAGCTCGGCATCGAGCTCAAGCCCGGCCAACTCGTCGGCGAGCTCGGGATGCTGGCGCCCGATAACCGGCGCACCGCGACGCTCGAATGCATCGAGGAGGGCGAAGCGCTGTCGATTACCTACGAGCAGGTCGAGCAACTCTACTACCAGAACCCGACCTTCGGCTTCTATTTCCTGCACCTGGCGACGGCGCGGCTGTTCGAAAATATCAGCAAGATGGAAGCCGAGCTGGCGCGGCTCCATGAGGCTAAAGTGTGAGGCGGGGGGCCGCGCCGACGCTAACGAACGGGTACCGGGCTGCCGGCAAATCCCGGCCGATGCCAGAAAGTCCTTGATGAGGCGTGCGAATTTGCGCTAACGCGCGGGTGTGCCCGCGCTTAATGTCCCATGCCGATGCCGTTAGACTGATCGACCGACCGACTCAAAGACCCTACGCTCTGCATCCTCGTTCCGGGAACACCATGGCAGGAAAACAGATTTCACGCCTCGACTTGGCGCGCTTTTTGCTCAGCCCGTCGCTCTTCGTGATGATCGTCCTCATGGTGGTCGAGGCCATGCTGGCCGCGGCGACGACGTGGTTCGTCATCAATGCCGGGCAAAAGGTCGCTACCGGCCATTTCCTGATCGGCGACTTGATCTGGATCCTCACCGCGCAATCCTCGTCTTACGTGGTCGGCGTCATCAGCTGGGTGTTCGCCGAACGGGCCGGTTACCGCGGCTTCGGCAAATTCATGTTGCGTTTCGCGCGCGAGAACCGCGGCAAGGTCAAGCTCTTTGGCGACAAGCCGTCGCGCGAGCAAGTTGAGCCGTTCCTCACCGGCGAGACGTTCCAGTGCTTCTTCAACGTCATGTACGAGCTGGAATTCGCGCTGAAGCTGTTTCTCGGTCTCGTTTTCAATTCCATCGTGCTGGGCGCGGAAATCGACATCAGCCTGCCGTTCGCCTATGTCGGCGCATTCGGCGTGCTGTTGTTGATGCAATGGGTGCTGCAGAAACCGATCGCGCACACCTATCTGGAAAACCAGCGCATGAATAACCGCATCACCGCACAGGGCTACACCGCGTGGGATAACGTGTTCAGCGGCAACAGCTACAATCTTCGCCTGTGGCTCTCAGGCTTCAAGGCCCGGCTGCGCGAAGGGGTGACGGCGCAAATCCGCGCCATCGTAGCGCGCGAGGGCATGAGCGCGATGAGCGGCATCGTCAGCCTTGCCATCGTGTTTGCAACCGTCACCGTGGTCGCGGTGCAAAATCACGGCAACATGGCGCTGTTGGTCGGGCTCGCCACGACGCTGCCGCGGCAGATCGAGATGACCTACGAGCTGCATCTGCTGGCCAGCGGCTGGAACGATTTCATCGCCATCTGGACGCGGTTCGGCGGCGTCGCCGCCAACATGCTGCCCGAGGCGGACCCGGATTTCGACAAGCGCATCAAGTTCGACCGGCTGGTGTTGCGGGAAGGCGACGGCGCCAATGTTGTGTCGTCGGTCGGCGACGCATTGCAGATCGCGCTCGCGCACCCGACCGGCAGGGTCAATGTGCGCGGCGGCAATGGTTCGGGAAAGTCTTCGCTGCTGGCCAGCCTAAAGACCGAGATGAAGAAACGCGCCTATTACTGGCCGACGACCGACCGGCTGGCGTTCAAGTTCACTGGCGGCGTGGTGCCGGTCGACGTCGAGGGTGACGACGAGGACGACGACGATGTGGTCGTCGTCGCCGATTCGATGCACAAGAAGCTCGGCTACTCCTCGGGCGAGCTGCAGCTCAAATCGCTCGAAGAGATCGTCAATGAGACCCGTGCACAGGTCTATCTGCTCGACGAATGGGACGCCAATCTCGACTCAGCGAACAAGGCCAAGGCCGATGCGCTGGTCGACGAGCTCGCCGCGCGCGCCCGCGTCATCGAGATTTCCCACCGCGATCGTCCGGCGTAGCGGTAACCCGTCCTAAGCCCCCAAGGCGCCGCGCACGCGATCGGGCGAGAACGGCAGCTCGCGCAAGCGTACGCCGGTGAGCGTGGCGATGGCGTTGCCGACCGCGCAGGCAACCAGCGGCACGCCTTCCTCGCCGCCGCCGGTCGGATGGTTGTCGGTCGAGACCACCTTGATCTCGATATGCGGCACGTCGGACATGCGCGCGACCTCGTAGTCGCTGTAATTCGATTGCAGCACGCGGCCGTCCTTGATGGTGATTTTTTCCCGCAATACCGAGCCCAGCGCATAGACGATGCTGCCCTCGGTTTGCGCCGCGAGATTGCGCGGCTGCACGGCGATGCCGGCATCGAGCGCGGCCCAGAAGTTGAGCACCTTGATCTTGCCGGTCTTGCGATCGAGCGAGACCTCGGCGACGCCGGCGGCAAGGGTGTCGTCCTTCACCATGGTGCCGACGCCAAGTGCCGTGCCGTCGCGCTTGCGCGTCCAGTCCGACATTTCGGTGACGGTGCGAAGGAGATGCTGCATGCGCGGCACGCCCTCCGAAAGTTCGAGGCGGAACGCCACCGGATCCTTGCCGAGATCCTTGGCGATGTCGTCGACAAAGCTCTCGATGGCGAAGGCATTGTGGCCGTTGCCGACGCCGCGCCACGGCGACAGCCGTGCGCCGCGGTTCTCGATGACGTGCTCGGCGAGCTTGTTGGCAACCGGATATTGCGGAACCGGCGAGCCCTTCATCACGATGCGGTCCTGCCGCGGTTTTGGATCGCCGGAGACGTAGGCCAAGACCGATTCGGCAACGACACGGTGATGCCAGGCGACGAGCTTGCCGTTGTCGTCGAAGCCGGCCTCGATGTGGTGCGCGGTGGCCGGGCGGAATTTGCCGAAGGTGATGTCGTCTTCGCG
>DATHHM010000417.1:0-31735 GCA_035317145.1 Xanthobacteraceae bacterium
GTCGCGTAGAGCCCCGACACCCACGGCTGCAGCGCCTGCTTCATGGTCGCGCTCGACGCCATGGCCAGCCCCAGCGCGATGCCGAGGATGCTGGCGATGACATAGCCGAGCGCGAATTCGGCGGCGCTGATGCCGACGTGGTGCCAGAGCTGGCCGGTGACCGCGAGATTGTAGATGGCGACGGCGATCTGCGACGGCGCCGCGAGAAACAGCGCATTGTCGACGAGGAAGCGGCTGATCAGCTCCCATAAGGCCAGCCCGCCGGCGACCGACAGGATGCCGGCAAAATATCTGGGGCGCAGCACGCCGCCGCGCCGAGGCCTGGAGACGGATCCCGCCGGCCGGGATTCCGCCGGGCTCACCGTCTTGACGCTGTCACTCGTTACGCTCATGGCGATCAGTTATGCGCTAATCGGAAATCTGCGTCACGCCCGGCAGCAGCAGGCGGTCGACCGTGAAATCCGCCGGCAGATCGCCGAGCGCGTGCAACGCTTCGATCACGTTGCCGACTTTGCGTTTGGAGACTTTGCCGGTCGGCTCGAACAGGTTCTTGTCGCGGAGAAAGCCGTAGGCCTTTTCCACGTCGTCCTGGCCGATTTTGCTCACCTCCATCTGCAGCTTGACCGCGGCCTCGTGATTGGCCGGATCGTCGAACCAGGCAACGCCTTTATTGTAGGCGTCGAGGAAACGCTTGAGCACATCGCCATTCGCCGCAGCCCAATCGCGGTTCACCGCCATGCCGGCGAACGGCATGTCGGGCAGATAATCGAAAGTAAAGCCGAGATTGGTGTAGCCCGCCGTCTCGGCGTAAAAATTGAACGGCACGGTGAGCAGCGCAGCGTCGACCGCGCCGGATTTCAGCGCCGAAAACCGCGCGCTGGTGGCGCCGGCGAACACATAGTCGTAGTCGCCGGCTTTCAGGCCGTGCGGCTCGAGCATGCGCTCGGTAAAAATGCGGGTGATGTCCTTGGCGCCGCCGATGATGATGGTCTTGCCTTTCAAGTCCTCGATCTTTTTGATCTCGGGCTTGGCGAGCAGCGCATAAGGCGGCGACTGGATGACGATGCGTACCAGCGCCACCGACGCGCCTTTGTCGATGGCGCGGATCGGATCGACCATGCCGGCGGTGGGCGCAACCGCATAGGAACCGGCGGCGAGCTGCTGGATCACGGAAGCGTTCGATTGCGCGAAGATGAGGTCGATCTTGATGTTGGCGGCGTCGAAATAGCCGTTCTTGACGGCGATATGGAACGGCCAGAGATTGGCCGAGGTGGCGTCGACGGAACCCACCGCGACGATATCGGCGGCCCCTGCATACAGCGGCGCCAGCGCGACAGCCGCGGCAATGACAAATCCCTTCAACACCGACTTCCGCATAACGGCGCGTCTCAATCCGTCATCTGGGTCACGCCCGGCAGGACGAGTTTGTCGACGTCGAGCGCGCCGGGCAGATCGCCAAGGCTCTCCATCGCTTTGGCGAGCGCGTTGAGCTTCGATCGCGAAACCTTGCCGGTCGGCTCGAAAAAATGCCCGTCGCGGAAGAACGTATAGGCCTTCTCGACGTCGTCTTGGCTCAAGCTCGAGGCCGCCTTAAGGACTTGCAGCGCCGCCGCGCGATTTTGCTCATCCTCGAACCAGGCGATGCTCTTGCTTTTGACCCGTAGCAATTTCTCCAGCGTTGCCTTGTTGGCGGTAGCCCACGCGGTATTGACCGCGGTCCCGGAGAACGGCAGGTCCTTCACATAATCCACCGTCAGGCCAAGACTGTTGAATCCCTTCGCCACCGCCTGGAAGTTGAACGGCGGCAGCAGAATGGCGGCATCGACCGCGCCGGCGAGCAGCGCCGATGCGCGCGCGGTCGTTGCGCCGGCGAACACCATGTCGAAGTCGCCAGGGTTGACGCCATTCGGCGCCAGCATGCGCTCGACATAGATGCGCGTGATGTCCTTCGGCCCGCCGAGCGATATGACCTTGCCCTTGAGTTCCTTCATGCTGGTGATGTTCGCCTTGGCGACAAGCGCATAGGGCGGCGCCTGGACATCGATCCGCACCACCGCGATCGGGGCGCCCATGCCCACGGCGCGTATCGGATCGGCAAGCCCGGTCTGCGTGGCGATGCCGAGCGAACCGGCCGCGATTTGCTGCACCAGCGCGGCGCTCGACTGGACGTAGACGATATCGACCTGTAAACCCTCGGCGGCAAAGAAACCTTTGTCCAAGGCGATGAGCTCGGGCCACAGGTTCGCCGAAGCCTGGCCTACGCTGCCGATCGTCACCGTTTCCGCCGCCCGCGCGGCCTGAGTGGCAAGACCCGCGAGCACGACGGCGGATAACGCAGCACGACGCAACTGACACAACATGGTCGCCTCCGATCAGGTCTTCTTCCAATCAGGCTTTGCCGGCCTGCGCACGGTAATGGCGTGCAATTTCCGAGCCGGTCGTCTTCCACACCCGGCCGTGCTCGCCGATGTAGCGCAGTGCGGCGTCGAAGGCGTCGATGCGGTGCGGCACGCCGGTCAGATAGGGATGGATCGCAATCGCCATCACACGGCCCGATTGCGCGCCCTCGCGATAGAGCACATCGAACTGCCGGCAGATCATGTCGCGGAATTGATCGGCCGTGCGGTGAAACTTCTCGAAGGCCGGCTTGTCGTTGATCTCGTGGCTGTAGGGCACACTGACCAGAGTCTTCCCGCCGTCGAGCGACATGATGTAGGGCTGATCGTCGTTGGTCCAGTCGCAGACGTAATCGCAGCCCTCGGCGGCGAGGTGATCGAGCGTGTCCCAGGTTTCCTGCAAGCCGGAGCCGAGCCAGCCGCGCGGCCGCGCGCCGGTCGCCCGCTCGATGGTCGCCAGCGCATTCTTGATGATGCGCGGCTCTTCGCCCGGCGCAGCCGCGTTGAGGCGGCGGGTATTGCTTTCGCAATGGCCCATCCATTCCCAGTGCCGCTTGTTGCCTTCCTCGATGATCGCCGGATGTTCGGCGCAAAGCTCGCTGTTGAGCGCGACGGTGGCGCGGATACCGTGCCGGTCGAGCACCTCCATCAGGCGGAACACGCCGACCCGGTTGCCGTAGTCGCGCGACGACCAGGTTGGAACGTCGGGCACCGGCACGCCGGTGCCGCCGGAGCCGGGCGGCACTTTCTCGTCGAGGCCGAAAAATTCGATGTTCGGTATCACCCACAGCGCGACATGGGCGCCGTTCGGCCATTGCAGCGGCGGGCGATGGATGATCGGCGAATAGGGAAACGGCCCGTAACGCGACGGCTTCATCGTTCAGCTCGCCTTCTTGACGGCGGGATTTTTTGCGGCGAGCTGCGCGATGACCTCGTCGATATGCATCACGTCGGCATATTTGTGATGCAGGTCGAACAGGTTGACCTTATGCGACAGCGCGCTGCGATCGAAGCAGCATTCTTCCGCCAGCACGACGTGGTAACCGTGCGAATAGGCATCGACCGCGCTCGCCCGCACGCAGCCCGACGTGCTTTCGCCGCAGACGATCAGCGTCTGGACGCCGAGCTGGGTGAGATGCGCGGTGAGCGGCGTGCCGTAGAACGCGCTGGCGCGTTGCTTGGTGATGACCACGTCGCCCTGCTGCGGCTTGAATTCCGGCCGGATGACGAAGTCGGTCGGATCTACCGACGAATTCTTCCGCTTGGTGGCGCCGACGAATTCGGGACGGCTTTCGCTGCGCGTGTCGCCGGTCGAATAGAAGATCGGCAGGCCCGCCGCGCGCGCCGCCGCGAACAGGCGCTTGGTCGGCTCGATCGCCTCATAGGCGTAATGACCGCAGGCGCTGGGGAAGGTTTTGGCGAGCTCCGCCGGGGGTTTTGAGCCGCCGCGATAGACCAGCTCATAAAGATCGATGGCCAGGAGCGCCGGCGCCGGTCCGACAAAGGTTTTGCGCCGGTAATGGGAGTAGATGTCGAGAATGTCCGGGGTGACGATGTCTTTCCAGCAATGGTCTTCGAAATCGTCGCTCATGTGGTGATATCCGCTTCGGCGTCCCACCGGACGGCCCAAGCTCCGGTGGCCCAAGTTCCGGCTGCCCAATTGGGCGGCATAAACACCGAGGTTATTGGAGAATTCCCAGCCTGGCCAGTTCCCCGCTCGCGATTTTGCGATTCGCATTCGAATTGGAACAGGGTAAACTTGCACCCAAGAATGGGCGCCGAAGCTTAAGTCAGTCCCATATGGGGATGCGCACCATGCAACCGGGAGGACAGTATGATTGCCCTTTCCATCAACGGAAAGTCTTATAGCGTCGACGTTGAATCCGACACGCCATTGCTCTGGGTGATCCGCGACACAGTCGGGCTCACCGGCACCAAATACGGTTGCGGCATCGCCCAATGCGGCGCCTGCACCGTGCACATCAACGGCGCCGCCGCGCGCTCGTGCCAAGTCCCCGTCGGCACCGTCAACGGCAAGCAGATCACCACCATCGAGTCGCTCGCCCAGAACGGCAAGCTGCACCCGGTGCAGCAGGCCTGGCTCGATCTCGACGTGCCGCAATGCGGCTATTGCCAGAGCGGCATGATGATGGCCGCGGCTTCGCTGCTCAAGACCAACCCGAAGCCGACCGATGCCGATATCGACGCAGCGATGACCAACATCTGCCGTTGCGGAACCTACCAGCGCATTCGCGCCGCGATCCACGCGGCCGCGGGCGCGGCTTAAGGGAGGACGCAGCCATGACATATATGTCCAAATTCAACCGCCGTTCCTTCATCGTCGGTTCGTCCGCGGCCGGCGCAGGCCTCGCGCTTGGCTTCAACCTGCCATTCGGCGCCGACGTGGTGCACGCAGCAGACATCCCGCCCGAAGTCGACGCCTGGGTGGTGATCAAGCCCGACGACACCATCGTCATCCGCATCGCGCGCTCGGAAATGGGCCAGGGCACGCTGACCGGATTGGCGCAACTCGTCGCCGAGGAGCTCAACGCCGACTGGTCGAAGGTCACGACCGAATTCCCGACGCCCGGGCAGAACGTGGCGCGCAAGCGGGTGTGGGGTGATTTCTCCACCGGCGGCAGCCGTGGCATTCGTGATTCGAACGAATACGTCCGCAAGGGCGGCGCGATGGCGCGGATGATGCTCGTTCAGGCGGCCGCCAATGCGTGGAACGTGCCGGCGTCGGAGTGCAGCGCCGCCAACAGCGTGATCACCCACAAGGCGTCGAACCGCACGGTGACCTACGGCAAGGTGGCGGAAGCCGCCGGCAAGCTCGATCAGCCCAAAGACGTGCCACTGAAAGATCCGAAGGACTGGACGATCGCCGGCAAGCCGCTCAAGCGGCTCGACACCGCGGACAAGATCGTCGGCAAGATGGTCTACGGCATCGACATCCGCCAGCCCAACATGATGTACGCGGCAGTCGCCGCCTGCCCGGTGTTCGGCGGCAAGCTGCAAAACTATGACGCCGCCAAAGTCCAGGACATGCCGGGCGTCAAGAAGGTCGTGAAGGTCAACGACACCGCGGTGGCGGTGGTGGCCGATTCATGGTGGCGGGCGAAGAAGGCGCTCGACGCCATGCCGATCACCTGGGACGAAGGCGACAACGCCAAGGTCTCGAGCGCAACGATCGCGGACTTCCTCAAGGAGGGCCTCTCCGCCGAGCAGGCCTTTGTCGGCAACCAGTCGGGCGACGTGAAAGCCGCACTGGCCGGCGCCGCGAAAGTGGTGGAAGCGACGTATTCCTATCCGTACCAGAACCACGCGCCGCTGGAGCCGATGAACGCCACCGCGCTCTACACGGCTGATCGCTGCGAGGTGTGGTGCTCGACGCAGAACGGTGAGGCCGCCTTGGCCGCAACCGCGGAAGCGTCAGGCCTGCCGGTCGCGCAGTGCGAGGTGTACAAGACCTTCCTCGGCGGCGGTTTTGGCCGGCGCGGCCAGACCGACTACGTCCGTCAGGCCGTCGCGGTCGCCAAGGAGATGCCGGGCACGCCGGTGAAGCTGTTGTGGTCGCGTGAAGAAGACATGACCCATTGCTATTATCACCCGATCACCCAGTGCAAGATGACGGCCGGTTTCGACGCCAACAAGAACCTGATCGCGCTGCATATGCGCATTTCGGGTCAGTCGATCCTCGCCACGGTGTTCCCGGCGCGGATGGACAAGGACGGCCGCGACCCGGTCACCTTCCAGGGCCTCAATCCGGCCGGAGCGGAAGGCGTGTTCGGCTACAACGTGCCGAACATCCTGATCGACCACGCCATGCGCAATCCGTCCGTGCCTGCCGGCTTCTGGCGCGGCGTCAACACCAACCACAACGCGATCTATGTCGAGACCTTCATCGACCAGTTGGCCAATGAAGTCGGCGAAGATCCGCTGGCGTTCCGCCTCAAATACCTCAAGCCCAAGCACGCCGCGGTGCTCAAGGCCGTGGCGGACAAAGCAGGCTACGGTACGCCGGCGCCGAAGGGTGTCTATCGCGGGCTGTCGCAGATCATGGGCTTCGGCAGCTATGTGGCGGCCTGCGCCGAAGTCTCGGTCACCGACGGCCAGGTCAAGATCCACCGCATTGTCGGCGGCACCAATTCCGGCCACGCCGTCAATCCAGAGCAGATCGCGCGGCAGATCGAAGGCTCCTTCGTCTACGGGCTCTCCGCCATGCTCTATGGCGAATGCACCGTGCGCGGCGGCCACATCGAGCAGAAGAACTTCGATACGTATCAGGTGATGCGGATCGACGAGATGCCGAAGGTCGAGGCCATCGTCATGCCGGACGGCGAGTTCTGGGGCGGCGTCGGCGAACCGACCATTGCGGTGGCTGCGCCCGCCGTGCTCAACGCCATCGCGGCGGCGACCGGCAAGCGCATCCGCAACTTCCCGCTCAAGAACAACGACCTGAGATCCGCTTGAGCATAAGCGGCGGGCGTAAAAACCCGCCGCGTCTTGTTTGTAATGGCGAGACAACACGCGGCTAAAACCCGTCGGCAAATCCTGCGCGGTGCGGCAAGCGCCGCAGCTGCCGCGGGTTTGTGGCCGCGGGCGCTGCGCGCGCAAGCGGCACCGCGCGTGGTCATCGTCGGCGGCGGCTTTGCCGGCGGCGCTTGCGCCCGCGCGCTGCGCTTAGCCGACGCCAAGCTGGCGATCACCCTGGTCGAGGCGCGGCCCACCTATACGGCGCCGCCGCTGAGCAACGGCGTGCTTGGCGGCGTCCGCACGCTGGCGCAGCAGCAGTTCGGCTACGACAAGATTGCCGCCGCCGGCATCAAGGTCGCCATCGCGACCGCAACCGCCATCGATGCGCAAGCGCGCAGCGTCACGCTGTCGACCGGCGACACCCTGCCCTACGACCGCCTCGTGCTGGCACCCGGCATCGAACTGCGCTTCGACGGGATTAAAGGTTACAGCGAAGCTGCCGCACAGCAGGCACCGCACGCCTGGACCGCCGACGCGGCACAATACGAATTGCTGCGCCAGCAAATTGCCGCCATGGCCGATGACGGTGTCGTCGCCATCGTCGCGCCGGCCAATCCCTCGCGCTGTCCGCCCGGCCCCTACGAGCGCGCCAGCATGATCGCGCACTATCTGAAAACCAATAAGCCGAAAGCCAAGATCGTCATCCTCGACGCCAAAGACAATTTCACCATGCAGCAGTTGTTTCTCAAGGCGTGGAAAGAGCTCTATCCGGATATGATCGAATGGAAGTCGCTGTCGAACGGCGGCAATGTCGCCTCCATCGATGTGGCGAAAAAATCGATCGAGACCGATTTCGACACTTATGAGTACGCCGTCGCCAACGTGATCCCGCCGCAAAAGGCCGGCAAGATCGCAGGCGTTGCCGGCGTCGTCGACCGCACCGGCTGGTGCCCGGTCGATGCGGTGACGTTCGAATCGCTGAAAGTAAAGAACATCCATGTCATCGGCGACTCGGCCTTCGCCGGCACCATGCCGAAGTCGGCGTTCTCCGGCCTGCTCGAAGGCAGGCTGTGCGCCGCGGCGATCGTCCGCCTCTTCGCCGGCGCCACGCCGGAGGCAGCCCCGATGTCGAGCAATTGCTACAGCGTCGTCGCGCCCGGCTACGCCATGTCGATCACCGGCGAATTCCGCCCGGTCAACGGCGAGTACACCGAAACCGACAACTCGATCCACTCCAGCCCGCTCGATGCGCCGCCGACGCTGCGCGCCGAGGAAGCCAAGAATGCCGATGCCTGGTTTCGCACCGCGACGTCCGAGATTTTCGGTTGAGGAGTTTTTCGGTGGTTTTTTGGCTTAACCGATACTTCGGATTACGCACGACAGCTCTCGCCGTTGCGTTTCTTTCGTCAACCGCGCATGCGGAACTCATCGCCTACAAAATCGCCGGCGACGCCATCCCGGCATCGCTGACCGGCAGCCAAGGCGATGCCGCACGCGGCCGCATGATCGTGGCCAATCACAATACGGGACTGTGCCTGCTGTGCCACTCCGGGCCGTTCCCGCAAGATAAATTTCAGGGCACCATGGCGCCTGATCTCGCTGGTGCCGGCGCGCGGTGGAGTGAGGGGCAATTGCGGCTGCGCATTGTCGATGCCGGCAAGTTCAATGCGGCGACCATCATGCCGCCGTTCTATCGCGTCGATCATTTGACCCGGGTGGCGCCGGCATTTCGCGACAAGCCGGTGCTCACGGCGGTGGACGTCGAGGACGTGGTTGCCTATCTGATGACCTTGAAGTGAAGTTTTGACATGGATCAAAGCCGCTCACGTCGCGAAATCCTGCAAGCCGCCGCTGCGCTGGCCGGCGGCGGCGCGCTGTTGCGACTTTCGATCCGGCCTGCCGCTGCCACGCCCGAGATGATGAAGGACGCGGTGCGCAGCGTCATCGGCGAGGCGCCGGTGAAAAAAGGCAAGGTCAAGCTCGACCTGCCGCCGCTCGTGGAGAACGGCAATTCGGTTCCCTGCACCGTTTCGGTCGAAAGCCCGATGACGGCGGCCGACTACGTCAAGGCGATCCACATTTTCAATGAGAAGAATCCGCAGCCGAACGTGATCAGCGTAAAATTCGGCCCGCGCGCCGGACGCGCCAGCTTTTCGACGCGCATCCGGCTCGCCGATTCGCAGACCGTCACCGCGATCGCCGAACTGTCCGACGGCTCGTTCTGGTCCGACGATATCGACGTCATCGTCACGCTGGCCGCCTGCGTCGAGGAGCCGAAACCCTGATGGCCCGCGCCCTGATCCATGTTCCGGCAAGCGCCAAAAAAGGCGACGTCATCGAGATCAAGACGCTGATCTCGCATGTGATGGAGACCGGCTATCGCATCGGCATCACCGGCACGCCGATCCCGCGCGACATCATCGACGACTTCGTCTGCACCTATAACGGCGAGGAAGTGTTCCGCGCCAAGCTTTATCCCGCCATCGCCGCCAACCCCTTCATCACGTTCTTCACCGTCGCCACCGCAAGCGGCACCTTGGCGTTCGCCTGGACCGACCAGCACGGCGCGACGCAAGTGCAAACCGCCGCGATCACAGTGGAATGAGCCGCGCGGCATTCGTAATTGCTGCATTCATCGCCGCGACAGCTGTCGCGCGCGCCGCGGACATTCCTTGGGATCAGCGGCGCTCCGATAGCGACTTCGTTAGCGCCGATACCCGCGCCATGCAGAATGACGACACCGCCAATCCGGCCATGCTGGTCGTGCTCGACGGTGAGACTTTGTGGAACGAGCGGACCGGCACCACAAATCAATCCTGCGCCGACTGTCACGGCGACGCGGCAAAAAGCATGAAGGGCGTGGCGGCGCGCTATCCCGCCATGGTGGCGGAGCAGGATCGCCCGGTCGATCTCGAACAACGCATCATGATGAGCCGGCTCGCCGACCAGAAAGCGGCAGCGCTGCCGTTCGAGAGCAAGGAATTGCTGGCGCTCACTGCCTACATCGCGCGGCAATCGCGCGGCATGCCGGTCGCGGTCAAGGACGATGCGCAAGCGAAGCCGTTCATCGCCGCCGGCCGCGCCATCTTCGAGCGTCGGCAAGGCCAGCTCGATCTGTCCTGCGCGCAATGCCACGACGACAATTGGGGCAAAAAACTTGCCGGCAACCTGGTGCCGCAGGCGATGGCGACCGGTTACCCGATCTATCGCCTGGAATGGCAGGAGGTCGGCTTGCTGCAGCGGCGCCTGCGCAATTGCATGAGCGGCATGCGCGCCGAGCCGTATGATTTCGGCGCACCGGAGCTCGTCGACCTCGAATATTTCCTGATGTGGCGCGCCCGTGGCCTAGCGATGGAATCGCCCGCGGTGCGGCCCTAAACGGCGTTGCCGCCGTGCGACGTGCCTCGTATGGTCCTGCCGCAATTCAATCCCCGCAAGGATCTGCCCGATGAACGACGTCACTAAATCAAACGCGCCAGTCAGCTACGCCGAGAAGGCGTGGCAATCCGACGTCATCGTCGATTTGATCAAGCATTACGGCTTCCCCTACATCGCGCTCAATCCGGGCGCCAGCTATCGCGGCCTGCACGACTCGCTGGTGAATTACGGCGGCAACCAGCCGCCGATCCTGCTCTGCCAGCACGAGAAGATCGCCGTGCAAATCGCCCACGGCTACGCCAAGGCGACCGGCAGGCCGATGGTGGCGATCGTGCACGACGTGGTCGGCATGCTGCACGCCACCATGGGCATCTATTACGCCTATATCGACCGCTGTCCGGTCTTCGTCATCGGCGCCACCGGGCCGATGGACGAGAGCCGGCGGCGGCCGTTCATCGATTGGATCCACACCGCCAATGTCAACGGCGAGCAGCTGCGCCATTACGTGAAATGGGACTACCAGCCGTCGAGCATCGAGGGCGTGCCGGATTCGTTTGCGCGGGCTTATGCGGCGATGATGACCGAGCCGCAGGGCCCGATCTACATGTGCTACGACGCCTGGCTGCAGGAGCAGCCGCTGTCCAAAGACGTGGCGCTGCCGAAGGCGTCCGACAACAAAGTGCCGGTACCGATGGCAGCGGACGTCAAGGCGCTGGAAGCGGTCGCCGACCGTCTGCTCGCGGCGAAATATCCGGTGCTGATGGCCGAATACGTGGCACGCAGTGATGGTGGCTTCGAAAACCTCGTGGCGCTCGCCGAAACCGTCGGCGCCGCGGTGTTCGACGTCCATGCGCGGCTCAATTTTCCCAACCGGCATCCGCTCAATCTCAGTTGCGAGAAGGAGATTTTTCGCGATGCCGATCTCATCCTATCGCTCGACACCCGGGATTGGGAGAAGTCGACCCATTTCAACGACCGCACCAAGCGCCAAGTGGTGCCGCATTATCCGCCGACCTGCGAGATGATCGAGATCGGCTTCGGCGAGATCAATTTAAGCAAATGGTCGATGGACTATGGACGCATGCCGGCCTGCAGCCTGCGCGTGCTCGGCGACACGTTGACCGCCATTCCCGAACTGACGCGCATTTGCCGCGAGCGCATCGCGAAAAATCCCGCGCTTGCCAAGACCATCGCCGAGCGTACCAAGCTCGTCGCGCAGAAGCACGACGCCATGTTCAAGAAATGGGCCGAGGAGGCGAAGAAAGATTGGGACGGCCTGCCGATCACGCTGCCGCGGCTCGCCAGCGAAATCTGGGACGCGATCAAAGCCGAGGACTGGGTGCTGACCGGCGCCAATCTCCAGGACTGGTGCTACAAGCTCTGGGATCTCGACAAAGCCTACCGCCACTGCGGTCAGGCGCTCGGCACCGGCACGCAGATCGGCACCTCGCTCGGCGTCGCGCTGGCGCACCGCGACAAGGGCCGCCTGGTGGTCGACATCCAGCCCGACGGCGATCTGATGTTCGACGCCGGCGCGCTGTGGAGCGCGGCCAAGAACAACATCCCGATGCTGATCGTGATGTACAACAATCGCGCTTACTACAACGACTGGGAGCACCAGATCCGCGTCGCCAATTTTCGCGGCACGCCGGTCGAGCGCGCCTATATCGCGCAAGACATCGCCGGCCCCGAGCCCGACTTCGCCACCATGGCGAAGAGCATGGGCTGGTATGCCGAAGGCCCGATCGAAAAACCCGCCGACATCGCGCCGGCGCTACGCCGCGCCATCGCGCAAGTGAAAGCCGGCAAGCCGGCGCTGGTCGATACGGTGGTGCGGCCGCGCTGAGGTCACCGCCGGGTCAGTACGTCGCCCGCTCGCTCAAATCCAGCGGCGGGATGTCGCGGTCATCGATCGGCACGTGGCCGCCGATCCCGGGCTTGCTTTTGCCGCCGTTGATCGCTCCGGTGACGGTCAGCTTGATCCAGCCGATCTTGTCGACGACGCTGGCGGCGACATAGCCCTTGAAGTCGGACGGACTGTAAACGTTCAAGGTGCCGCTCGGCGGCAGCGGCATCTCGGCCTTCAATTTGAGGGTTTTTTGCTCGTCCGGAAGCAGCGTCGTCTCGTAATGGTTGTCATAAGCGAGCACCTCCGGCGGCCGCAGCGACAAAACCGGCGGGTAAAGCCACTCGCCCACGCTGCGGGTGGTGCGGTCGGCGGCGGCCGCGGACACGACCTGAACCAGAATAGAGAGCCGTTCCGACGTCTTGTTGCGAATTATCAGGTCTTGCACCGGCGATTGGCCGTTGGCGAAGGTGCCGTAGTCGATTGCCGACACCGCGAATTCGAGCACGTCCGCGGTGTTGCGGCCGCCGCCGATTTCATGAAACAGCTGCGGATGGTGCTGCGCGCCCTTGAACCAGGCGGTCTTGAATGCCGGACCGGATGGCCCATTCTTCATCGTCGGGAGAACCCGGACGTAGCTGTTGTAGAGCTGGATATTCGGACCCCACAGGCCCTTGTAAGCCACCCACGGCGTGTCGTCGTCGATCCAGGTCAGGTCCCAGGTGGACCACTCGACGCCGCCGTCGGCCGTGTAATCGTGGATGACGATGCCTTGGTAGCCGGGCACCGGGAAGGTGTCGGCCGCCGGATACATCTCGTGCGAATGCCAAGCCGAATAGGCCAAAATCGGTTGGATCGTTTCCAGCTTCTTGTCGGAAAACGACCAGGCACCGCCTGTCTTGGTCGTGACTTCGCCGTGGACTTCGTACTCGACCGCAAGCAGCGTCGTCAGATTTTCTTTTCCACTGTCCTTGAGCGAGACGATGGCGGTGACGCGCATCCAGTCGCCGATATGCGCATAGAATCCGCCCTGCAGCGGATCATCGTCCCAGTCGGCCGTTCCCATGCCGCCGTTATAGGCGCACAGGAAGTAATAATTGATGCGGTAGTTGCCGCCGTCCCGCGTGATGCGGCAATAGCAGCGCCACGCGCCGCTATCGGTTTGACCCCATAGCGTTTCGAGCTCGAAGTCGGAAAAGTATATGCGCGTCGAAAGCTCGTGGTTCCACGCCGCCGGCTGCCAGGTGGCCACCGCTTCCATGGGGCAGAGCGAAATGTTGTCGACCTCACCTCCGTCCGTACGGGAGCCCGCATCGGCCAGTGTCGCTGCCGGCAAATTGTCCGGATTGAGCGGACCCTCGCTCAGCACGGACATCTCGTCCGGGATCTTGAAATGCGTGGCTACGTCTAATCCCAAGTAGGTGAACGGCTGGAGGTCGCCGCCGCCGCTGAGCAACCGGCAACGGCTGAAAAACCACTCGACGGAGCAGGGAAAGTGCCGCTCCTTGGGATGAAAGCGGATTTTGGGCGCAAGAGCTTTCGCAATCAGCTCGACACTGGGATAGGCGCCTTCGTCGTCACCCTCGACGTCGAGTTTGACATTCCCATACTCCATCCAAAACTGGCCGTCGTCAGCCGGCGTGGTCAGCCGGAAGCGGATGTAATTTGTTCCTTTCCGCAGTCGAATATCCGTCGGCAAGTCCACCTGGACGGCGGCCCCACCGAATTTGGGCACAACGATCGTCCTCGTCCCGAGCACCGAACGTCCTGAAAAATCGCTTTTTTCCGCAGCTTCGATCGCGAGTCCTGCGGGCTGATCATGAAACGGGCTCGAGCTCTGCGTGGCAAACCGTACGCGGGTAAGCCGTATCGGCACCTCGGCGGTCAACGCCATGGAGGCGTAACCTTGCCCGGTGCCTTCGTTTGAGCCGCTGTGGAAGACGCTAAAAGAGTGGAAGTTATTTATTCCGCTTGTAGTTCCGAAGTGTTGAAGAGGAGTGCTTGTGAAGGTTGCGGTTACGGCAGGGGAGCTGATCTGCGCGGCGATACTGCGCGTACCGACTGCTGCGGCCATGAAGTCGAAAGCGATCTCTGTCATTGCTGATTACCATTCGTCGCTGCGCCCCCATCAGCTCCTCTGGTTTCGACAATTTCAGGTTGTTATACGCAATGCAAGCAGGGACAGAAAAAATCAGTCTCCCTATGCGTGGGGCGCCGGCCAGATGTGCTTGACGTTTTCACAATCTCTTCACGCGTGATGCTATCGGGCGGACGCCGCTGCGCTGCGCGCGCGTGGGCCCTCGATATTGGGCAAGAACGCCGTGAGCAGCCCGATCAGCGGCAGGAACGCACAAACCCGGTAGACGAACTCGATACTGGTCCAATCGGCAAGCACGCCCAAGGCCGCGGCGCCGACGCCCGCCATGCCGAACGCAACGCCGAAGAACAGGCCCGAGACCATGCCTATTCTTCCGGGCATGAGCTCCTGTGCATAAACGACGATCGCCGAGAATGCCGACGACAGGATGAGACCGATCAGCACGCTCAAAACCACGGTCGCCGCGAGCCCGACATAGGGCAGCACCAGCGTAAAGGGCAGCACACCGACGATCGAAACCCAGATCACGACCTTGCGGCCGAAGCGGTCGCCGATCGGGCCGCCGATGAATGTGCCCGCGGCAGCCGCGGCCAGAAACACGAACAGATAAATCTGCGCCGTCGCCGTGGGCAGCGCGAAGCGGTGCATCAAGTAGAAAATGTAGTAGCTGGTGATGCTCGACAAATAGAAATATTTCGAGAACACCAGCGCGATCAGCACCGCGATCGCGCGCCGCACCTGCGCTTGCGGCAGCACGGCAACCGGGATGGTCGAACCGCGCGCCTTGCGCGCGGCGTGACCGCCGTTGCGGTACCAGTTGCCGAGCATGACCGAAATGACCATCGCCCCGAGCGCCACGAAGGCGAACCAGGCGAGACTGCTTTGCCCGTACGGCAGAACGATAAAGGCCGCCAATACCGGGCCGACCGCGCTGCCGAAGCTGCCGCCGAGCTGGAACAGCGATTGCGCCATGCCGTGCGCCCCGCCCGAAGCGAGCCGCGCCAGCCGGGATGCTTCCGGATGGAAGATCGAGGCGCCGAGGCCGAGCAGCGAAGCTCCGGCCAGCAGCACGAGATAATTCGGCGCATAGGCGAGCAGGCAGATGCCGAGCAGCGTGCAGCCCATGCCATAAGCCAGCGAATAAGGCTGCGGCTTGCGATCGGTATAGAGACCGACCAGCGGCTGCAACAGCGAAGCGATGCCTTGCAGAACCAGTGTGATGAGTCCGATCTGACTGAAGCTCAGATCGAACGCGCTCTTGAGGATCGGATAGATCGCCGGCAACAGCGACACGACAAGGTCGTTCAGCAGATGGCAAAAGCTGATCGCCGCCAAGACGACAAATGCAGCGCTGCCGGCCTGTTGTCGACTCACGAAGGCCTGAGTCACGGGAGAAAACCCTTCCTTCGCGCGAATACCTTGGCGCGGGCATTCTTTGGATTCGTCGGGTGTTACCTATCGCCCGCGGACGGACTCGGCTACCCCGATCCGGGCATCCGACCTATGCAGGATTGGCGCGCCGGCTCAATATCGTCATCCGGCGCATGCGGGTGCGGGGAGAGGTGAATATTACTCTTTGACGCTCTTCACCGGCGTCTCCGGCGTCAAGCCGCCGCGCCGCTGCGCGAACGTTTCCTTGCCGGTTTCTTCCCACTGGCCCGCGACCGCGCGGCTGGCGTAGACGTCCCACGCCGCGTCCCAGTCGCCGAGCGAATAGCCGTGCCACGGCGGCTGCGGCGTGAGCGCCGGCAGGCCGAGCTCGTCCCAGATTTTACGCGCGCCTTCCATGTACTCGCGCTTGGGCAAAGCCAGCGGCGGCGCGATGTCCTTGAGCGTGGCGTCGATCAGCATGGTGGACTCTTCGCCGCGCGGTCCCGATTTCGGACCGTGACCCGCGGCGCGATACGGCGCGATCTGCACGTCGTCGACCGGGTTGGCGCGATAGGCCAGCGACCAGAACACCGCGTTGGGGTTTTCCGGATCAATATCCTCGCTCACCGCGATGACGTATTTGCCGATATCGGCCTGCAAGCTCGCCGCGCCGTAGAGCGCACGCCAGACTTCGCTGCGCGGCACACCGGGTGCGAACTGCACGAACACCACTTTGCGCAAATTGGTCAGCGGTTCGTGCATGACGACGCGGCGCACGCCCTTGATCGCCAGCGTATCGCGCAGATGCGCCAGATAGCGCGGCTCGTAGGCGACGCGCTTCATCACGCTGGATTCGCTCGGCGTCACCTCGCTCAGGATCGAGGCGAACACCGGCGCGCGCTTGTGGGTGATCGCGGTGACCTGCATTGACATGTTGAAGTCTTCGAGCGCGACATGACCATGGCTTTCGCCGAACGGGCCTTCGGGCTCGAGCAGCTCGGGATCGATCAAGCCCTCGACCACGATCTCGGCGTCGGCCGGCACGTCGAGATCGACGCTGACGGCCTTGACGACGCGGATCGGCGCGCCGGCGAGCCCGCCCGCGACCGCCATCTCGTCGAGATCGATCGGCAGCTTTTGCGGGCCGGTGAACATCACCACCGGCGCGCAGCCGACCACGATCGCGATCGGCATCGGCTTTTTCAGCTTGCGGTATTTCTGCCAATGCAGATAGCCGCCGGCGCCGCCGATGCGCGCGGCCATGCGCACGCCGAGCCGGTCGGTGGCTTTGAGTTGCGCCCGGTAGGTCCCCATGTTGCGGACGCCG
Source organism: Xanthobacteraceae bacterium (assembly GCA_035317145.1). Taxonomy (GTDB): domain Bacteria; phylum Pseudomonadota; class Alphaproteobacteria; order Rhizobiales; family Xanthobacteraceae; genus BOG-931. The sequence goes on from DATHHM010000417.1 coordinate 16,893, forward strand.
GTTTCGGGATCAGCCGTGATGCACAACGTCGCCGTCAGATACGGCGCCGCGTCATAGCCGGGCGTCGAGATCGGCACCGGCAAGGATTTCAGCCCGCCGTTCGGCCCGCGCAGCGCATCGCCTTTGATGACGACTTCCTGGCACGGCGCCGCTGTCACCGTCACGGGAGCAATCGGATTGGCGATCGCCCGCATCCAGGCATCGCCGATGTCCTCGACCGCACAGCCCATGCCGATCGCATAGATTTGCGCGGATGATGCCAGCGCGCCGATGGCAACCGGCGTGTCATAGCGGCGCCCCGTCGAGTCCACCACATTGGTGAACAAAAACGCGCGCCGCTCGTCTTCCTTGAGCCCGCCCTGGAATTGCCAGCGCACCAGCGGATGCAGCTCGGTGTCCTTGTTGACCGCGCGCTCGATGCGGCGGAGCAGACCTTGCGCTTCAAGACGCGCAAGGTGCTCCTGGAAATCGAGCGGCGGCGCCACCATTATTTCTTGTTCTTCTCGTGCTCGGCGATGATCGGGCGCGCGACGCGGAAGCAATCGACGCCGGTCGGGGCGCCGCAATAGATCGTGACCTGCGTGAGCGCGGCGCGGATCTCGTTCGGGGTGAGCCCATTGGTGAGCGCGCCGCGCACGTGGGTGGCGAATTCCTCCATCTTGCCCAGCGCACCGATCATGCCGAGATTGAGGAGCGAGCGCTCGCGGGGTTTCAACGTCTCGTCGCCCCAGGTCTCGCCCCAGCAATATTCGGTGAGCAGCCGCTGAAAATCGCGATTAAAGTCATCGACGTTTTGCAGCGCGCGATCGACGTAAGCGTCGCCCAAAACCTTTTTACGTTTGGCAAGGCCGAGATCGTAGCGTTTCTGGTCCATGGTGGTTCCTTTCCTTAGCAGACGACTGACGACAGAGGACGGACGACGGATAGTAGTCGAAGATTTCTCAATCTGTCCTCTGTCGTCCGTCCTCCGTCGTCAGGCTTCCGCCGGGCCGCCTTTCCAGCGTTTGACCATGCCGGTGTCGATGCCGAACAGGTCGAGCAGCCGGCCGCAGGTGTGATTGACGATGTCGTCGACCGATTTCGGCCGGTTGTAGAACGCCGGCACGATCGGGGCGATCACGGCGCCGATGTCGGCGAGCGTGGTCATGGTGCGCAGATGGCCGCCATGCAGCGGCGTCTCGCGCACCGCCAGCACCAGCCGGCGCTTCTCCTTGAGCACCACGTCGGCGGCGCGCGACAGCAGCGTGGCGGTGACGCCGGTCGCGATCTCGCTCATGGTGCGGATCGAGCACGGCGCGATGATCATGCCCATGGTCGGGAACGAGCCCGAGGAGATCGCGGCGCCGATGTCGGTGACCGGATAACACTTGGTGGCGAGCTCGCGCACGTCCTTGGCCTTGAGATCGGTCTCGTAGGCGAGCGTCATCTCCGCCGACTTGCTCATGACCAGATGGGTCTCGATGTCGGTCTTGCGCAGCATTTCCAGGAGCCGCACGCCGTAGACCGCGCCCGACGCACCCGATATGCCGACAATGAGCCGCGCAGCGGTTTTGGCCATTCCTACCCTCGTTTCTTATGGCGCCGTGTTGTGCCACGCGGCGGGGCGCGGTTCCAGTAGGGGTCAGCCCCCGGCAAGGCGATCAAACGCGCCGGTCAGAACGTCGACGGATGCCTTGGGAAAGCTCGCGCCCATCGCGCGCTCGAAAGCGGCGACATTGCCGCGCGCCGCGGCCGGCGGCTCGGACGGCTTGCCGAGCGGTCCGGACTGGGTGAAGGCATAGAGCGCTTCCTGCTGCAGCTTCTCCGCCTCGAGCTCGACCGCCTTGACCTTGTCGCGCAGCGTCTCCTGCTTGGCCGGATCGACGAAGGTCTTGGCGCCCTTGAGCTTGCGGCGCGTATCGCGGATCGGGATGATGGTGAGCTCGCGCCAGCTTTTGATCGTGGCGTCGAGCTTTTTCACTTCGTCGGGCGAGAGCGCCTGACGCTCCGACGCCAGCCAGAACAGGAATAGCAGCAGATTGACGTCGACGCCGGAACCGTCCTGCAAGGCGATGCAGGCGTCGGATACGCCGGCCTGCCCATAAAATTTCAGCGAAAACCGCCAGAATGGCGTCGTTGCGGTTGGCGTGTCGTTCATAACGGCGGCCTCATGCTGCAAATAATTTCTCGTAGGCGCCCGCCGCGCGCAGCGCCGCGACGATGCGTTCCGGCGTCAGCGGCGTCTCGGCGAAATGCACGTCGAACGGCGACAGCGCGTCTTCGATCGCACCGATGATCGCCGCCGCGGCCGGGATGGTGCCGCCCTCGCCCGCGCCTTTGACGCCGAGGGGGTTCAGCGGATTGACGGTCTCGACATGGGCGATGGCGCAGGTCGGCACATCGGTCGCCATCGGCAACAAATAATCGGCGAACGACGTGGTCAGCGGCTGCGCGTTCTCGTCGTATTGCATCCATTCGAACAGCGCGTTGCCGATGCCGTGGGCGACGCCGCCCTGCACCTGGCCGTCGACGATCAGCGGATTGATGACGCGGCCGGAATCGTGGGCGACGGTGTAGCGCACAATCTTCACGCCGCCGGTCATGGCATCGACCTCGACTTCGGCGACGTGCGTGCCGGAGCAATAGGCGGCCTGTTGCGGCGTGTAATAGGCGGTGTGCTCGAGGCCCGCCGCCTGCCCTGCCGGCAGCGACACGCCGGGAATGCCCTGCGCCAGCCGCGCCAAGTCGCCGAAGCCGATGATCGGCTTGTTGCCGGACTCGGCGATGGCCTGGCCGTTGTCGAGATCGATGTCGCTTTCCTTGACGCCGAGCGTGCGCGCGGCAAGGGCGACAAGCTGCGCGCGCACCGACTGCCCGGCGAGGAGCGCCGAGCAGCCGGCATTCACCGCCTGGCGGCTGGCGAAGGCGCCGACGCCTTGGGCGATGGCGCCGGTGTCGCCGATGGTCATGACGATGTCCTCGATGCGGCAGCCGACTTGTTCCGCCACAATTTGCGACAGCGTGGTGCGCGTGCCCTGACCCTGATTGGTGGCGCCGGTCGCGACCGCGACTTTGCCGCTGGGCAGCACTCGCACCGTCACCCCCTCGAACGGGCCTAAGCCCGTGCCCTCGACATAATTGCCGAGCCCGATGCCGATGAAGCGGCCTTCATCGAGCGCCGCGCGCTGTCGCTCGCGGAAGCTTTCGTAGTCGGCGTCGGCGAGAGCGGTCTCCTGCCCTTTCGGATAATCGCCGCTGTCATAGATCAGCGGCTTGCCGTCGCGGAAAAGTAATCCGACCTCGTAGGGCATCTGTTCCGGCTGGATGAAATTGCGCCGCCGCACCTCGGCGCGATCGAGCTGCAACTCGCGCGCGACCCTGTCGAGCAACCGCTCCATGGCGAACACCGCCTGCGGCCGGCCGGCGCCGCGCACCGGCGTCGTCGGCACCTTGTTGGTGAGCACCACCATGGTGTCGAGTTGATAGGCCGGGATCACGTAGGGGCCCGGCACGGTGGCGGCAGCGATGTAAGGCATGATGATGCCCCACGGCACGAAGGCGCCGGAATCATGCAGCATCCGGCCGCGCACGCCGAGAATTTTTGCCTCCGCATCGACCGCGATGGCGACGCTCCAATATTGATCGCGCTCCTGGGTGGCGCACAAAAAATGCTCGCGGCGGTCCTCGATCCATTTCACCGGCCGGCCCAATTTTAGCGCCGCCGCCGGGATCACGGCTTCCTCAGGGTAGAAGATCGCCTTCGGCCCAAAACCGCCGCCGACGTCGGGCGCGATCATGCGGATCGATTCGAGCTCGCGGCCGAGCAGGTCGGCCAGCATGCGGCGGCCGATATGCGGCGTCTGGGTGCCCGACCACACCGTCAACATGTCGGTCGCGGCGTCGTGGCTGGCGAGCACCGCGCGCGTCTCGATCGCCATGCCACCGCCGCGGTGCTGCCAGAGCTCATCCTCGAAAATATGCGGGGCGTTGGCGAAGGCAGCATCGACGTCGCCGTAGGCGAGCTGGAACGTCGACAGCACATTGGAGCCAAGCGCAGCATGAGCGCGCGGCGCGCCCTCGTCGACGGCATCGCGACAGTCGCCGACCGCCGGCAACGCGTCGTAATGCACGGCGACCGCGGCCGCGGCATCCTCGGCGATGTAGCGAGAGTCGGCGATCACCACCGCGACCGGCTGACCGACATAATAGACTTCCGCGCGCGCCAGCACATGCTGCGTGCACAGCGCCGAGATCGACGGATTCGGCAGCAACATCGGCATCGCTTCGCTGCGCATCGGATCCGGCAGATCGTTGGCGGCAATGACGGCGTGGACGCCCGGTATCGCCAACGCCGCTTTGGCGTCGATGCCATGCAATCGCGCGTGCGCATAAGGCGAGCGGACGAAGCAGGCGTGCAGCACGCCTGACATTTTCACGTCGTCGACGAAGCGGCCGCGGCCGGACAGCAGCGCCGGATCTTCGAGCCGCGTGACGCGCGCGCCGAAATGTTTTGCGCCCATGGCGTCAGCCCCCTGCCGCACGCAAACGCTGTGCCGCGTCGAGCGCCGCCTTGACGATGCCGGCATAGCCGGTGCAGCGGCAGAGATTGCCGGTCAGCGCCTCGCGCACTTCGTCTTCGCTCGGCGAGGGATTTTCGCGCAACAGCTCGGTGAGCGTGACCAGCATGCCCGGCGTGCAGAAGCCGCATTGCAGGCCGTGATTATCGACAAAAGCTTGCTGCAGCACCGACAGCCCGCCCTCGGGCGTGAGCCCCTCGACGGTCGTCACCTCGCAACCGTTGGCCTGCACCGCGAACATCAGGCACGCGCGCGTCGAATGGCCGTCGACCAGCACAGTGCAGGCGCCGCAGACGCCGTGCTCGCAGCCGAGATGAGTGCCGGTGAGGCCAAGCTCGTGACGCAGGAAATCGGCCAGCGTCAGCCGCGCTTCGACGATGCGCGCATGGGCCTTGCCGTTGACCGTCACCCGCGTTGGCTGCTTACTCATACGCTCCACCCAACCAGGTTACACAACGACACTACACAACGCTTGGCACATCGACGCCGGCGCGGCGCGCCGCGTCGGTAAGCGCGCGTGCGCTCAAGACCTGCGCCAGATGGCGCCGATATTCGGCGCCGGCGTGGATATCCGAAATCGGCTCGATCAGCCATGTCGCGGCCGCCGCGGAGCGAATAAGGCTCGAGTCGAGCGGCTGGCCGACCAGCCGCACCTCGGCGGCTTCGACCCGGACCGGCGAAGCGGCAACACCGCACAGCGAAAGCGCCGCGCGCCGCACCACATTGCCTGCGCCGACGTCGAGCAGCGCGACGGCGCCGGCCAGGGCAAAATCGCCGTGCCGGCGGGCGAATTCGTGGAAACCATGGCCGTGACCCTGGCGCCAGACCGGCAGATCGATGGCCGCGATCATCTCGTCGGGCTCAAGCGCGGTCGCCATGAAGCCGGTCGAGAAATCCTTAAACGGCACTTGCCGGATACCGCGGATGCTCGCGACATGGACGACGGCATCGTAGGCCGCGCACACGGCCGGCAACTCGGCGGCCGGATCGGCATGCGCGAGACTGCCGCCGATGGTGCCGCGATTGCGTGTCTGCCGATGCCCGACATGGCGCAACGCTTCCGCCAGCAGCGGACAATATTGCGCGACCTCGGGCGCGGTTTCGAGCTCGCGCTGGCGCATCATGGCGCCGATGCGCAGCCAGCCGTCGACCACCGTAATGCCGCGCAGGTCGGCGATGCCGCCGAGATCGACCAGATGGTCGGCCACGACGTAGCGAAAATTCATCATCGGCACCAATGACTGCCCGCCCGCCAGAATCTTGGCGTTGGGCAGCGTCGCCAAAAGCTCGGCGGCCTCCTTGAGCTGCCGCGGCGCGTGATAGTCGAACGGAGCTGGCTTCATTTGTCCCGGACGCGATTGAGCCAAGCTGGCAGCGTAATGCACAACGGCGCCGCCCGCGATTCCCCTCCCCCTTGTGGGGAGGGGTAGGGGTGGGGGTCGGCAGGTGATGCGCTAACGTCGACGATTATCCGTCGTCATCGCCGAGGATCACCTCTCGACCCCCCACCCTGCCCTCCCCCACAAGGGGGGAGGGAAAAGAAGCTACGCCGTCTTGACACCCAGTTCCGCCTCTTCCTTGGCGTAGGCCGCATCCATGCGCGAGGCGATGCCGTGCTTGGCGAGCTCCGTCGCAAACACGCGGCGGATCTCCGGTTTCTCGTCGAGATAGTCGATCTGGTCGCCGCCGACCCGGCGGCTGATCCAGGCTTTTGGCACGCCCTGGGCGTTGCGGATGGCGACGCCCTCGTGCTTGAAGGCGAGATAACGCGCCGGCGTCGTGCCGGAATTGAAGTGCTGATGAAACCACATGTTGGGCGGTACGATCATGGTGCCGACTTCCCATTTATATTGTTGCGGCTCCTCGCCTTCCGGCCACATCAGCGAAAAGCCGTCGCCCGAGAGCACGATGACGTGGGCGCCCGGCCCGTGGGCGTGACCCTTCTTGTAGGTGCCGATCGGGAATTGCGAGATGTGCGAGTTCATCGAGCCCTTGGCCATGTTGAAGCGGATATGGCCGCCGCCGGCGCCGCGTTCCGTCGCGGTGATCAGCGGGATATTCACCGCGTCGGGCACGAAATTCGTCGCCAGCAAAAAGCCCTTCTGCTCGCCCTTGGCGCTGAAATAATCCGGCTCGCCGGCGAAGCGGTCCTTGAAGTCGTATTTGGTGTTGAAGATGAAATCGATGTCTTCGTAGAGATTGATCACCGGCGGCGCGTTGGTGACGGCGACGTAACGCGCCGGTTCCTTGCCGGAGCCGTTGAAATGCTGGTGATGACAATTCAAGGGAATAGCGAACAGCGCGCCGTCCTTCCACTCGAAGGTGATGCGGGCGCCGGCGTCGTTCCACACCGTGGTCGAGCCGCGGCCGCTGAGCACCAGGATCATCTCCTCGTAGAGCTGGCGGTGCGGGGTGAGACTCTTGCCCGGCGGAATTTCCATCACGTAGCAGTCGTTCGAGGTGCGCGAGGCGTCGTGGTTGAGGAACACGGCGTTGCCGCCGCGCCGCGCCCAGGGTTTTAGCTCGACGGTGCGCAGGTTCTGCACGTAGAACGATGGAATAATGTCGAGGCCTTCGGCCTTCACCCAGCGGGTATACGGCGTTTCCTTCTCGGTCTTGAACTTGTTTGCCAGTTCCTCGGAAACGACAGCATTCTTGGCCATTTGGCACTCCTTCTTTGATTTTTTACGCGGCAACCCGCGGCGCCACCGGCTCCGCAAGCGCCACGCATTTCTCCGCCCGCATGCGCACGTGGATGGGGTGACCGACCGGCGTCCGCAGCGAAGGATGGACGCGGGCCAATAGCACAGAATCGCCCACTTTGACCTGGAAATCCAGATAGTCGCCGAGGAAGACTTTGGCCTCGACGACACCGGCGCAGACATTGTCGCCGTCCTCGCGCGGCGGCGCGGCCTCGAAAAGCTCGACGTCTTCGGGGCGCACCGAAATCACCACCGGCATATCCTTGGCCAGCGGCTCGACGCACTGCACGTTGAGCTCTCCAAGGGCGGTCGCGACCCCGCAGCGGCCGTTGCCGGCAGCGGCGGAGGCTATTCTGCCGCCGATGAAATTGGTGCTGCCGACGAAATCGGCGACGAATTTGTTGCGCGGCCGCTCGTAAATATCGCGCGGCGAGCCGATCTGGACGATGCGGCCCTCGCTCATGACCGCGATCTCGTGGGACAGCGCCAAGGCCTCGCTCTGGTCGTGGGTGACATAGATCGTGGTGAGGCCGAGATCGCGCTGCATGCGCTTTAATTCGAACCGCATCGCCTCGCGCAGCTTGGCGTCGAGATTCGACAGCGGCTCGTCGAGCAGCAAGAGCTGCGGCTCCATGACAAGGGCGCGCGCCAGCGCCAGCCGTTGCTGCTGGCCGCCGGAGAGTTTTGTCGCGTCGCGGTCGACCAGCTCGGCGAGCTGCACCGTCGTCAGCACGCGCATGACCTTTTGCTCGATCTCCTTGCGGCTCGGCCGCGCTTTGCGCACTTCCAGCGGAAACGCCACGTTCTTGAACACGTTCATGTGCGGCCAGATGGCGTAGGACTGGAACACCATGCCGAAATTGCGCCGGTTGGGCGCGACGAAAATGCCTGCGTCCGAGGAATAGACCACGCGGCCGTCGAGCGCGATCGAGCCGGAGCGCGGCCGCTCCAGCCCGGCGATGGAGCGCAGCGTCGTGGTCTTGCCGCAGCCGCTCGGGCCCAACAGCGTGAACAGCTCGCCGTCGGGCACGTCGAAGGACACGTCCTGCACGGCGTTGACCACGGCGCCGCCCGCGGCCGCGTAATCGGTATGGAGCGATTTTACGCTCAGCACGTCCGTCCTCCCTCACGCCTCCGCGACGCCGAACCGCCGGCCGAAAAACTCGGCCAGCATGACGAAGCAAAATAGCACCAAGATCATCATGACGCCGAGCGCCGATAATTCAACGTATTGGCCATTCTGCCATAATTCCCAGATCGTGACCGAGACCACTTCGGTGCCGGAACTATAGAGCAGGATCGAGCTGGCCAGCTCCCGGACCGAGACGATGACGATGTAGATCCAGCCGGCGATCAGGCCAGGTTTCAACAGCGGCAGCACGATGCGGCCGAACGTGGTGGCAAGCGACGCCCCGCTCATGGCGGCGGATTCCTCGAGCTCCTTGTGCACTTGCAGCAGCGAGGCGGCGTTGTAGCGCATGCCGTAGGGCAGAAAGCGCGTCACATAAGCGATCAGCATGATCCAGATCGTGCCGTACACGCCGATCGGGAGCGCCAGATAGCAGACCATGATCGCAAGCCCGAGCACGAGGCCGGGAAACACCAGCGGCAGCGAGGCGAGATTGTCGATCAGCGCGCGCCCCGGCAGTTTTGTGCGCACCACGATCCAGCACAGCACCGACGTCGCCAGCATGATCAGCGTCGCGCTGCCGAGCGCCAGCACGATGCTGTTCCAGACCGCGTTGCCGATCGCGGGGTAGGCCAGCACCGTGCGGTAGGAATCGAGTGTTAGATTTTTGAGCGCCGCCAGCGTCGGCACGCTGTAGAAGCGTTGCAGCGACGACCACAGCAGCACCAAGAACGGCAGCACCACGACCAGCGCAACATAAATCAGGAAAACCGCCGCCGTGACGTAGCGCCAGCGGCCGATGCGCATGACGCGCGGGCGAAAACCCTTACCGGTCACCGTGGCATAGCGGCTGCCGCGGCCGATGATGCGCAAGTTAAGGAAAACGCACAGCGAGGTGATGACGAGCAGCGCCACGCCGTAGGCGGAAGCCAGCCCGATTTCGCTCGGATAGGCGTGGATCGCGTCGTAGATCGCCGACGTATAGACCTCGATGCCGACCGGCAGCCCGAGCAGCGCCGGCACTTCGAACGATTCAAGCGCCCGCACGAACAGGATCAGCAACGCCGCGGCGGTCGCCGGCGACGCCAGGCGAATGGTGACCCTCCACAGGATGCGCGGCAGCGTCGCGCCGCTCATCATGGCGGATTCTTCCAGCGCCGGATCCATGGCGCGGAACGCCGCCGTCATCAGCAGGAACGCCATGGGCGAGTAGTGCAAGCCGTCGACCCAGATCATGCCGGGGATCGAGTAGATGTTGATGAACACCGTATCGGTGGCGAAGACGCGCTGCAGCACCAGATTGACGATGCCGATCTTCGGGCTGCCGAGGAAAATCCACGACACCGTGAACAAAATTCCCGGAATGATCAGCGGCACCAGTGTCAGCGCGAAGAACAGCGCCTTGAACGGCGTATCGGTGCGCTCGTTGATCCAGGCCAGCAAAGTGCCGAGCGAGAAAGCGAGCGCGGCGCTGCCAAGGGCGAATTGCAGCGAGTTTGCCAGCAACCGCGCGGTGTCGGCGCTGGCATAGGCGGTGCGGTAATTATCCAGCGTGAAGCGCGCCGGCGCGGTGGCGGTCTCCGGCGACAGCACGCTTTGCCACAGCATGAAGCCAAGCGGCACCAGCGCCAGCCAAGCGACCAGAACGATGGCGGCGGCAATCGGTAGCCATGTCCACAGCGCGCTCCCTTCCCCCTTGTGGGGAAGGGTTGGGGATGGGGGTCGGGAGGCGGCTCGCATGCGTCGATGTTAGCGCATCACCTCGCGACCCCCACCCCTACCCTCCCCACAAGGGGGAGGGGAAATTACGCCTTGTGGTCGTGGTGATGGTGCGAATGATCGTGGTCGTGGTCGTGCTCGTGGTCGTGAACATGGTGATGATCATGACCGCGATGATGATGATCATGCGAATGACCGTGCGCATGGTCATGGTCATGATCATCATCGTGATGGTGCAACCGCTGCCGCGGCCGCGGGCCGCGCGGGTCTTCGCTGAAAACCAGCGACTTGATGGTCACCGGAACCGTATAGGACGGCATGCGGATACGGCCGAGATCGATATAGTCGAAATCCCATAACACGACGCCGTCGATCACCAACATCTCGCTCTCGACGTGCAATTCGTCGCGCAAAATATGGCCCAGCGTCTGCGCCACGTCGCCGTCGAGCATGATGAACAGCGGCTGCTTCCTGGCAACGCGTTCGGCGAGCCCGCGCTTGATGCCTTCGGCGAAGGCGGCGAGCCGCTCGTAGGACGGCATGCCGGTCCAGCGTAGCGCCAGCGCGATCTCGCGGTCGGGGTCGACGTCGAACGCGGTCATGTGGCTGCGGATCGCATCGGCGAGCATTTGCGGATCGATGGTTTCCTCGCAAACAAACGGCGGCAGCAGAACTTGCAGGTTGCGGCGCGGCAACAGCACGCCGGGAGCCGAAATGTAACTGGTATTGCCGGACAGCTGCACGCTGTATTCGGAAGCGCCGAGCGCGGTGGCGCGGATGCATTCGCCGGCCGGCAGCACCGGCCACGGGAATGCGCCTTGCGCGATGCGCTCGCGGATGGCGCGGCCGAGCCGCGGGCCCATGTCGCCGAAATCGCGCTCCTCGCGCTCATAGACGTATTCGGAAACGCCGCCGGAAAACATGATGCCGTCGATGCGCCCGAGCGCGGCGATCGGATCGGTCAAATACAGATGCTCGATGTCGTGCGGCATGGGCCGCGCCGTGACCGCGGCGACCAACGCGTCGGCCATGCCGTCGGCGACCTTTTCCATGTCGGCGAGCGCGATGGTGTCGCCGCGGTTCCAGGCAAAGCCGGCGCGCTTGGCGTGATGTTTCCCGGCCGGATCGAGACGCACGATCTTGCCGTCCTCGACCACCTGCAGGCGGCCGCCGATATGCACCGCGGCGGTGGCAATCACCTTGCCGTTCTCGACCAGGCCGAGTTTTGTAGTGCCGCCGCCGATATCGATGTTGAGGATACGCTTGTTTTGGTCGCTGGAAACGCGCGCGGCGCCTGAGCCATAGGCCGCCAGCATCGATTCCATGTGATGGCCGGCGGTGGCGGTGACGAATTCGCCGCCCTGCTCGGACAGGATCTTGGCAATGCCCTGCGCGTTCTCGCGGCGCAGCGCCTCGCCCGTAAGAATGACCACGCCGGTATCGATATTGTCGGGATGCAGATTTGCGGCGTTGTAGGCGTCGTCGATGATGGCGCCGAGCTTTTCGTCGTCGATGCGCTCCTCGCTCTGATAAGGCGTCAGCGCCACCGGCGACTGGAACAAGGTCTCGCGGGAGACGACGTAATAGCGGCTGGTCAAATCCTCGGCCAGCCGGCGCAGATTGACGCGCGAGAAGATCACTTGCGTGCCCGACGAGCCGATGTCGATGCCGACCGTCATCAGCGAGACGTTGTCCTGCCGCCAGAGCGGATTGTCCTGCAGCGGAACGTCGTCGTTCTCGAAATCGTAGTCGTGGTCGTGATCGTGGTCGGAATCCTCGCCGTGCTCGTGCACGATGTTCTGGCCGTAGAGGTGGTCGGCGAGCGTGTGGCCCCCTGTTTTCTTTTCTTCGGGGTCGGACATTCCGCGTTCTCCTGGCGTCGCCGGAGACTTCTTCCCGCGCGGGCGCCCGCAGGTCAATGCTTCTTCACCCCTCCTCGCGTGCGGGGAGAGGAAGGAGCAAGCTTTCTCAATGAGTTAAGCGGCAGCAGGCGCGACTGCGGCGCCGGCACGATGACGGCTCAAACTTTTATGGAAGGTCTAAATGTCGCAGCTTTGGCACAGCAAGCTACAGACGCCGCCCGTGATTACTCGGAGTTGTGCTCATCCGAATGCGGGATGGCGCTGCCGGCCGCCAGCAGAAACCAGGCGAGGAAGATGTACCACGTCGGGTTTCCGGTCAGGGCCGGGATCGGCAGCGCGATCGGGAATGCGGCGAGCACGCCGAGCATGGCCAGACAGCCGGCAATAACGAACAAGGCGACATTGGGCGCGTACAGTTTCATATAACCCCCGGATCTCGGACTTCTTCTGAGAGCAGTTCGGTTCGCGGGCAGGATGGCGCGATAAATCTTAAGAATCGAAAACAAGTTCCATTCCAGTTGACAGCGAACGCCACAACCGGCGCGGTACGTCTCGTGACGGTAAAAGCTCTCTTAAATTTGTACCCTTATGCGCCATAAGCGGTCTTAAGGCCGCGATAAGACTTCAATTATAAGGATAAATCGTTCTGCACGGAGCATCGTGAATGCGTCTCATCGTCAAGTTCTGGAAAGACGAAAGCGCTGCCACAGCCATCGAATACGGCCTCATCGCCACGGGAATCGCGGTCGCGGTCATCCCGGTGATCACTGGTCTCGGCACCAGGCTGAGGACCACGCTCTCGACGGTTTCGACAGCGATCAAATAAACCGCCGCCACGGCGCAGAAGCGCGTTGGCGGCGATCTTCTCCTGCACAGCCCGAAACCGGACAGCGCGACGTGCGGCCGCGATGCGGCTCACACGCGAATAACGATTTTGCCGAAATGCGCGCCTGAGGCCATGTGCTGGTAGGCCGCCTGCGCCTCGTCGAAGCCGAACACCTTGTCGATCACCGGCTTGATCGCGTTGGCGGCGATCGCCGCGTTCATCGCCTCGAACATTTCCGTCGAGCCGACCGAGATGCCCTGCACATTGGCGCGCCGGCCGAGGATCAGTCCCGGATTGAGCTCGGTCGCCGCCCCGCTCAAGCCGCCGATCATCGAGATCTTGCCGCCGATGCGAATGGCGCCGAACGAACGCGCCAAGGTGCCGGCACCGCCGACTTCGACGACCTGATCGACGCCGCGGCCGCCGGTGAACGCGACCGCTGCCTTCTCCCAATCCGGTGTGGTTTTGTAGTTGATGGTGTGGGCGGCGCCGAGCGCCGTGGCGCGCTTGAGCTTGTCGTCACTCGACGAAGTGATGATTGGCGTAATGCCCATGGCGTGGGCGAATTGCAGGCCGAAGATCGAGACGCCGCCGGTGCCTTGCAGCAGCACCGCCTGCCCGGCGATCAGCTTGGCGTGCACCATCATGGCGTGCCACGCGGTCACCGCGGCACAGGGCAGCGTCGCGCCCTCCTCGAGCGACAGATGCGCGGGGAGTTTGACGACGCCGTCCTCCTCCAGCACGGCATATTCGGCGAGCATGCCGTCGATCGAGCCGCCGAGCGCGCTCGCCTGCACGGTCTGGCTCGGCTCGCCGCCCGGCCAGCGTTGGAAGAAGCAGCCCGCGACCTTGTCGCCGACCTTTACACGCGTGACGCCCGAGCCGATCGCGACCACCTCGCCGGCGCCGTCGGACAGCGGCACAGTCTTGTCGCGCACCGGCATGCGGTAAGTGCCGCGCACGATGCCGAGATCGCGGAAATTGAGCGAGCAGGCCGCCACCTTGACCAGCACCTGGCGGTGCTGCGGTTTTGGCTCCGGCATATCGACGCGGGTCACCGATTCGATTCCGGCGCCGCCTTTGGGCAATTGATAAGCACGCATACGTGGTCCTCCCGAGAGTTTCTTGATAGCAGTCAGCGCAAGCTGAAGCTTATTGCACCGGCGTCACGTTCACGGACACGCCCATGCGCTGCCCGCCTGAGCCTAGAATAACACCGTCCACCGGTGCGACATCGGTATAGTCGCGGCCGATCGCCAGGGTGACGTGCTCCTCGGCGGCGAGAATCGCATTGGTGGGATCGAGCCCAATCCAGCCGACCGCGGCGCCGCACCACAACAGCACCCAGGCATGCATGGCTTCGCTGCCTTGCAGCCGTGTCGGGTCCGTCGATGGCGCGGAGCGCAGATAGCCGCTGACATAGGCCGCCGGCAGCCCGATGCCGCGCAACCCCGAAATCATGATATGCGCGAAATCCTGGCAGACGCCGCGGCGCAGCGCGAACGACATCGGCGGCATGGTGGTGACCGTGGTGGCGCCGATCGCGTAGGCGATGTCGGCCTTCAGGCGGCCGATCAGCTCGATGGCGGCATCGAGCACCGGCCGGCGCGGCGAAAAACTCTCGCGCGTATAATCGCGGATCTCGGGATCGAGCGACACCATGCGGCTCGGAAACAGAAAATGCGCCGGCGACAGCGGCCCGATGTCGCTTGTCGCAAAGGCCGCTTCGCGTACCGTTTCCCACGCCGGTGTCGATAGCGGCGGCGGCTCGACGGGAGCATCCACCGCGACCCGTGCCGACAGTTTCACCGTGAGCGTATCGTGCGGCTCGGCGATCTCGATCCAGGTCAAAACGTTGCCGAAGAAATCCTTGCTCTCGCGCCGATGCATGGGCTCGGGCACGATCTGCAGCGACGCGACATGCACCCGCTCGCCGTCGCGCGACACCGGCATCAGGCGCAGCACGTGGCGCGCATGGGCGACCGGCGACGCATAGGCGCATGTGGTGGTTTGCCGGACGTCGTAGATCACGCCAGCGCCTCCCAATTG
>DATHHM010000418.1:0-24456 GCA_035317145.1 Xanthobacteraceae bacterium
CTGGTCAGCCAGGAGATGGAGCGCGGCGCGTCCCCGGTCGAAGCGGTCAAGGCGGCACTGCCGCGGCTGCGCGGCGCGTTTGCGCTGGCGTTTCTGTTCGCCGGCGAGGACAATCTCCTGATTGGCGCGCGCAAGGGTTCGCCGCTTGCCGTCGGCTACGGCGAGGGCGCGATGTTCGTCGGCTCAGATGCCATTGCGCTGGCGCCGTTCACCGACACGGTGAGCTATCTCGAGGACGGCGACTGGGTGATCATCACCCGTAACAGCGCCGAGGTTCATGACGCGCAAGGCGCGGTCGTGCAGCGGGCGATGCTGAAATCGCAAGCCGCCGTGATGCATATCGACAAGGGCAATCACCGCCATTTCATGGCCAAGGAAATTTTCGAGCAGCCCGAAGTGGTCGGCCACACGCTCGCCAACTACATCGACATGGCGGCCGAGCGTGTGGCGCTGCCGATGCCGCTGCCGTTCGATTTTGCAAAATTAAACCGCATCTCGATCGCCGCCTGCGGCACCGCCTATTACGCCAGCATGGTCGCCAAATACTGGTTCGAGCGCTTTGCCCATCTGCCGGTCGAGGTCGATATCGCTTCCGAATACCGCTATCGCTCGGCGCCGCTCGGCCCGGGCGGCTTGGCGATTGTCGTGTCACAATCGGGCGAGACCGCCGACACACTGGCTTCGCTGCGCTATGCGCGCGAGCACAAGCAGCACGTCCTCTCCATCGTCAACGTGCCGACGTCGACCATCGCCCGCGAGAGCGACGTGGTCATGCCGACGCTGGCCGGACCGGAGATCGGCGTCGCTTCGACCAAGGCGTTCACCTGTCAGTTGGCGGCGTTGGCGACGCTGGCGATTGCGGCCGGCCGCGCCCGCGGCGTGCTGTCGGAGAGCGATGAGAAGAAACTCGTGCACGCGCTGATCGAAGTGCCGCGGCATCTCGCCGAGGCGCTGGCGCTCGAGCCGCAAATCATGGAGCTCGCCCGCGATCTCGCCAAATGCCGCGACGTGCTCTATCTCGGCCGCGGCACCAGCTTCCCGATCGCGCTCGAAGGCGCGCTGAAGCTCAAGGAAATCTCGTATATCCATGCCGAAGGCTATGCCGCCGGCGAGCTCAAGCACGGCCCGATCGCGCTGATCGACGAGACCATGCCGGTGATCGTGATCGCGCCCTACGACCACATTTTCGAAAAAACCGTCTCGAACATGGAAGAGGTTGCCGCGCGCGGCGGCCGGCTGATCCTCCTGACCGACGCGCAAGGCGCGCGCGCCGCCAACTCAAAGCCGTGGGTGACGCTCACCTTGCCGACCATGCCGGCGACAGTGACGCCGCTGGTTTATGCCGTGCCGGTGCAACTCATCGCTTACCACACCGCCGTCATCATGGGCACCGACGTCGATCAGCCGCGTAACCTTGCCAAATCGGTGACAGTGGAATAGAGCCGCGCCGCAAAGGCTGTGCCGCTGCGCCAAGCCGGCGAAGCTCATAGTTGCAGCGCCAATGCCGGACAGGCGCGATTGGACCGCATGACCAACAACAACGAACCAGGCGTGCCCGCAATCGCAGCAAAACCTGCGCCCAGTGCCGTAAGCCGCATCCGCAATTACTTTTTGACCGGGCTGATCGTTGCCGGACCCGTCGCCGTCACTTTGTGGCTGATCTGGTGGTTCGTCACCTGGGTCGACAATCTGGTGCGGCCGTTCATCCCGGTAACGTACCGGCCGGAAACCTATCTGCCGGTGCATATTCCGGGGCTCGGCCTGATCATCGCCTTTGTGGCGCTGACGCTGCTCGGCTTTCTCACCGCCAACCTGGTCGGCCGCAAGCTCGTCGACGTCGGCGAAAGTTTCTTGAGCCGTATGCCGATCGTGCGGCCGATCTACCGCACCGCAAAGCAGATCTTCCAGACGCTGTTTTCCAGCTCCGGAACGAATTTTCGCCGCGTCGGCCTGGTCGAATTTCCGTCGCCGGGCATGTGGTCGCTGGTTTTCCTCACACAATCGCCGAGCGCGGAAATTTCGGCCCGGCTGCCGGCGACCGAGCATGTCTCCGCCTTCATGCCGTGCACGCCTAACCCGACCACCGGCTTCTTCTTCTACGTGCCGCGGCGCGACGTGATCGATCTCGACATCACGGTCGAGGCGGCGATGCAGCTGCTGATGTCGGCGGGCATCATCCAGCCCGGCGGTGACGACGAGCAGAAGCGCCTTGCAACGCTGGCCGAAACCGCGCGCGCCGCGCAAGCCGCGCGCCGGCCCGAAACCACCGCTGCAAACTGAACGGGCGCGGGCGCGCACTAGACCATGATCCAATTCGATTGAATCGGATCATGGTCTAGAATCCTAGTTTGCGCATGATCTTATCCGAAAACCGGCATCCACTTTTCGGGATCATGCTCTAGCTTTTCCGGCAGCGCCTTGCGCACCGATTCCGGCAGCGCCTTGCGCGCCGATTCGATGTGGATTTTTGCAACCGCACATTTGAAACTAATTGACTTGTAACCTTTGATCGCGGGACACTGCCAACGGGGCGATTTCCGGCGCTGAGCTTCGGCAAGCCGGAAACAACAAATTCTACGTGCAAATCGGAGGGGCTGATCATGATCAAAACTTTATCGAAAACTTCGCTGTTGTTTGCCGCTGCCGTCGCTGTGAGTGCGCTGGTCGGCGCTCAGGCGCAGGCCGCAGCGGAACGATGCATCACCGCGGCGCAGTGCAAAGGGCCGCTGCCCCTCATTTGCATGTATTGCGGGAGCACGGGGAAGTACGGCTGTGCGCACCATGTCTGCGTACACCACACCTGTCAGGTCCAGATTTGTCCTGAGTTCAAGACTTATACGCCCTGGCAACCTTAGGCTCGGCGGCTAGCCCGCGCCCAACAGCCTGATCGCCTCGTCGCGCGCGAACAGATAGAGCAGGGCGCGCAGCGCCTCGCCGCGCGGCGATTTGAGTTGCGGATCGCGCGACAGCATCAGCGCGGCATCGTCGCGCGCCGCCGGCAACAGCTTGCCGTGAAACTCGATGCGGGCGATGTGGAAGCCCGGCATGCCGCTTTGCCGGGTGCCGAGCACGTCGCCTTCGCCGCGCAGTTTTAGATCCTCTTCGGCGATGCGAAAACCGTCGTCGGTCTCGCGCAAAATGGCGAGGCGGGCCTTTGCGGTCGGCCCGAGCGGCGCCTTGTAGAGCAGAAGACAGGTCGAGCGTTCGGCGCCGCGGCCGATGCGGCCACGCAATTGATGCAGCTGCGCCAGGCCAAAACGCTCGGCGTGCTCGATCACCATGACGCTTGCTTGCGGCACGTCGACGCCGACTTCGATCACCGTGGTCGCCACCAGAAGCCGCGTCTCGCCCGCGGCGAACCGCTCCATGGCGCGGTCCTTGTCGGCGCCGCGCATGCGGCCGTGGACCAGATCAACCGTGGCGCCGAAGCGTTTCCGCAACACCGCATAGCGCTCCTCGGCGGCGGCGAGATCGAGGCTTTCGGATTCCTCGACCAGCGGGCACACCCAATAGGCGCGGCGGCCTTCGTCGAGCGCGCGGGCGACCGCATCCTCCACTTCAGCAAGCCGCGACAGCGGTATCGCGCGCGTATCGATCTTTTGCCGGCCGGCGGGCTTTTCGCGCAATTCCGAGACGTCCATGTCGCCGAAATAGGTCAGCACGAGAGTGCGCGGGATCGGCGTTGCGGTGAGCACGAGCAGATCGACCGCTTCGCCCTTGCGCGCCAAAGCGAGCCGCTGATGCACGCCGAAGCGATGCTGCTCGTCGACGATGGCCAACGCGAGATCGGCAAAGGCCACGTCGTCCTGGAACAGCGCGTGGGTGCCGACGACAAGATCGATGTCGCCTGCGGCGAGCGCCGAAATAATTTCGGGGCGTTCGCGACCGCGCTCGCGGCCGGTGAGGATGGCGACGCGGATGCCGGCTTTGGCGGCGAGCGGCGCGATGGTGGCGAAATGCTGGCGCGCCAATATTTCCGTCGGCGCCATCAGCGCCGCCTGCCGGCCGGCCTCGATCACGGTGGCGGCCGCGAGCAGCGCGACCACGGTTTTGCCCGAACCGACGTCGCCGTGCAGGAGCCGCAGCATGCGATGCGGCTGCGCCAGATCGGCGACGATGTCGCCGACCGCGCGCTGCTGCGACGGCGTCAAGGAATAGGGGAGCGCCGCGATCACGCGTTCGCGCAGGCGGCCCTCGGCGGCACTGCCATGTCCGGGCCGCTGCCGCATGTGCGCGCGTAACAGTGCGAGCGCGAGCTGGCCGGCGAGCAGTTCGTCATAAGCAAGCCGCGACCACGCCGCGCTTGCCGGATCGAGCGCCTCCGGTTCCTCGGGGCGATGGATCGAGCGCAACGCGCTGGCGAAATCCGGATAGCGGTTGCGCGCGAGCCATGCCGCGTCCTGCCACTCCGGCAGTTTCGGGATGCGTTCGAGCGCCAGATCGACCGCCTTGCGCACCTGGTTCGGGTGCAGCCCTTCGGTCATCGGATAGACCGGGTCGATCAGCGGCAGCCGGGCAAACCCTTCGGCATCGACGACACGGTCGGGATGCAGCATCTGCAAATGGCCGTCGTAGAACGTCGCGGTGCCCGAAACGTAGCGCAGCTCGCCCTTCGGAAAGAGCTTTTCCAGATAATCCTGGCGCGCGTTGAAATAGGTGATGGTCAACGTGTTGGTGTCATCGAAAGTGTCGATATTGTAGGGCGCGCGCGGCCGGTGCGGCGGCGACGGCCGGTGGCGCTCGACGGTGACGGCGACAGTGACGACCGTATCCGGCCGCACCTCGCTCAGCTTCGGCTGGCTGCGCCGGTCGACGAACCCGGTGGGCAGGTGAAAGAGCAGATCGACGACGCGCGGCGGCTCGCCGTCGCGCGACAAGAGGCGCGCAAACAGCTTCTCCAGCTTCGGGCCGACGCCGGGTAGCGCCGAGAGGGCTGCGAAAAGCGGATTGAGCACGTTCGGCCGCATAGAATCCCGCTGACATTTTACGCGCCGTTCTCTATATACCCCTCGCCCGGCCGCGTCCGGGCTTTCGGCGTTTGGAGCCATCATGACGGAACGATCGAGCGAGGGCCTGGATGACCGGCGCAAGAAGCTCCTGTTCCGCGCCTGGCGGCGCGGCGTGCGCGAGACCGATCTGATCGTCGGCCGCTTTGCCGATGCCCATATCGAAAAACTCGACGAGCCGGCGCTGGATGATTTCGAGCGGCTGATCGAGGTGCCGAATTCCGACCTCTATGCCTGGGTGAGCGGCGAGAGCGACATCCCGGCGGACTACGACACCGCCGTGCTGCGGCAGCTCAAGGATTTTCACGCACGCGGCAAGGAGGGGCGGTGACGGCGCCAACGAAATTGCAGGCCCAGTCTCCGGCGGCGCGGCTAAAGCCCGGCCGGCCGCTGACGCTCGCCGGCATTGCCGACGGCGCCGAAGGCTTGGTCATCGCCGACCTGGCCCGCGCCATTGCGGCGGGCGCTTCGCCGCCGGCCATCAGCACGGCGGTGATCTGCCGCGACGGCCCGCGCATGGCGATGCTGTCGCGCGCGCTCGGCTTCTTCGCCCCCGATATCGAGATCCTGGAATTCCCGGCCTGGGATTGCCTGCCTTACGACCGGGTGTCGCCGCACGCAGCCGTCGTGGCGCAGCGCATGACCGCGCTCGCCCGCCTCGCCAGCGTCAAAGGCCGCGAACGCCCGGCCGTGCTGCTCACCACCGTGAATGCGATCCTGCAACGGGTGCCGGCGCGCGCCATCGTCGGCAAGCAATCGCTGTCGGCGGCGCCCGGCAATGTGCTGCCGATGAGCGGCATCACCCATTGGCTTGAACTGAACGGCTTCAACCGCGCCTCGACCGTGCGCGAGCCCGGCGACTACGCGGTGCGCGGCGGCATCATCGATCTGTTCGCGCCCGGCATGGACGCCCCGGTGCGGCTCGATTTTTTCGGCGACAGTTTGGAATCGATCCGCAGTTTCGATCCGGAAACCCAGCGCACCAATGCCGACCTGCGCGCGCTCAATCTCGTGCCCATGGCGGAGTTTCAGCTCACCTCGGACACTATCCGGCTGTTCCGCACCGGTTATGTCGCGGCCTTCGGCGCCGCGGCGCCCGATGACGTGCTCTACGAAGCGGTCAGCGAGGGCAGGCGGCACGCCGGCATGGAGCATTGGCTGCCGCTGCTTCATCAGCGCCTCGAAACGCTGTTCGACTATCTCGATGCAACGCCTATCGCCATCGAGCCGCTGGCCGAGGAAGCGGCCCACGAACGCCTCGCGCAGATCGCCGACTATTATCAGGCGCGCAAAGAGGCGCTCGATCAGACCGGAGCAGGGGCACCCTATAAGCCGCTGCCGCCGGACCGGCTCTATCTCGCCGAAGCCGAATGGCGCGAGCGCCTGGAGACTGTCGCGCTGGCGCGACTGACGCCGTTCGCGGCGCCCGAGAGCGCGGACACTATCGAAATCGCCGCGCGCGCCGGCCACAATTTCTCTGTCGAACGTAGTGAACTCAACAAAAACGTATTCGAGGCGGTGACCAAACACGTGCACGCGCTGCAAACGGCCGGCAAGCGCGCCATGATCGCGCTGTGGAGCGAGGGCTCGCGCGAGCGCATGGCGCACGTGCTGGCCGAGCACGGCTTGGTCAATCTCACCCCGGTCGCGTCGTGGCAGCAGGCGCTGGCGCTGCCGCGCCACGAGGTGGCGCTCGCCGTGCTCGGCGTCGAATCCGGCTTCGAGACCGCCGATGTCGCGCTGATCAGCGAGCAGGATATTTTGGGCGAGCGCCTGGTGCGTTCGCGCCGGCAATCCAAGCGCTCGGAAAATTTCATCGCCGAGGTGACGAGCCTCGCGGCCGGCGACCTCGTCGTCCACGTCGACCACGGCATCGGCCGCTTCCATGGGCTGCGCGCCATCGAGGCCGCCGGCGCGCCGCACGATTGTCTCGAGATTCATTATGCCGGCGGCGACAAGCTGTTCCTGCCGGTCGAGAACATCGAGCTGTTGTCGCGCTTCGGCTCGGAAGGCTCAGGCGTCGAGCTCGACCGGCTCGGCAGCGGCGCCTGGCAGGCGCGCAAATCGCGCATGAAGAACCGCATCCGCGAGATCGCGGGTGCGTTGATCAAAATCGCGGCCGAGCGGCTGTTGCACGAGGCGCCGCGGCTCACCGTCGCCTCGGGCCTCTACGACGAGTTCTGCGCCGGCTTTCCCTACGAGGAAACCGACGATCAGCTCGCGGCGATTTCCGCGGTGCTGAACGATCTCAACTCCGGCCGGCCGATGGACCGGCTGGTTTGCGGCGACGTCGGCTTCGGCAAGACCGAGGTGGCGCTGCGCGCCGCCTTCATCGCCGCCATGAACGGCAAGCAGGTCGCCGTGGTGGTGCCGACGACATTGCTGGCGCGCCAGCACACCAAGACTTTCACCGAACGTTTGCGCGGGCATCCGCTGAACATCGCGCAGGCCTCGCGCCTCGTCTCGACGAAGGAACTGGCGAGCGTGAAGAAGGGCATCGCCGAGGGCGCGATCGACATCGTCATCGGCACCCATGCGCTGCTCGGCAAATCGATCAAGTTCAAGGATTTGGGCCTGGTCGTTGTGGACGAAGAGCAGCACTTCGGCGTCGCGCACAAGGAAAAGCTCAAGCAGCTACGCGCCGAGGTGCACGTGCTGACGCTGACCGCGACGCCGATCCCACGCACCTTGCAACTGGCGCTGTCGGGCGTGCGCGAAATGTCGATCATCGCCACGCCGCCGATCGATCGGCTGGCGGTGCGCACCTTCGTCTCGCCGTTCGACGGCATCGTGGTGCGCGAGGCGCTGCTGCGCGAGCGCTATCGCGGCGGCCAGGCGTTCTATGTCTGCCCGCGCATCGAGGATTTGGCCGACGCCAAGGCATTCCTCGACAAGCACGTGCCGGAGGTGCGCGTCGCCGTGGCCCACGGCCAGATGCCCCCGACCGTGCTGGAAGACATTATGTCGGCTTTCTACGACGGCAAATTCGACGTGCTGCTCTCGACCACCATCATCGAATCCGGCCTCGACATCCCGACCGCCAACACGCTGATCGTGCACCGCGCCGACATGTTCGGGCTATCGCAGATCTATCAGCTGCGCGGCCGGGTTGGGCGGGCAAAACTGCGTGCTTACGCGCTGCTGACCCTGCCGGCGAACCGGCGCATCACGCCGCAGGCTGAGCGCCGCCTCAAAGTGCTGCAATCGCTCGACACGCTCGGTGCCGGTTTCCAACTGGCTTCGCACGATCTCGACATCCGCGGCGCCGGCAATCTGTTGGGCGAGGAACAATCCGGCCACATCAAGGAAGTCGGCTACGAGCTTTATCAGGAGATGCTCGAGGAAGCGGTGATGAGCCTCAAAGCCGGGCTCAGCGGCCCGATTGCGGAAAAATGGTCGCCGCAAATCACCATCGGCACGGCGGTGCTCATTCCGGAGGAGTACATCGCCGACCTGCCGGTCCGCCTCGCTCTCTACCGCCGCCTTGCGGAGATCGAGGACGAGCGCGACATCGAATCCTTCGCCGCCGAGCTCGTCGACCGCTTCGGCCCGTTGCCGCAGGAGGTCGAGTATCTGCTGCAGGTGGTGGCGATCAAATCGCTGTGCCGGAGAGCCAATGTCGAGCGCATCGAAGTCGGCCCGAAGGGCGCGGTGCTGGCGTTCCGGGAGAATATTTTTGCCAATCCCGAGGGGCTGATTGCCTATATCGGAAAACACCCCGAGGGTGCGCGAGTGCGGCCGGATATGAAGGTGGTGTTTTTTGATGAGTGGGATACGGCGCCGGAGCGGCTCAAAGGTGCGACGGGGATTTTGAGGACGTTGGTTGGGATCGCGGAGAAGGGTGCCAAGGCGGCGTGACAATTACCAGTCATGGCTGGGCCGCCAAGAATTAGTATGGTCATCTGCACGCCGCTAATATCCACATTCTCCTCCGGGTAATCTGTGGAGGTTGCTGGCGCGAGCATTCATAGCGGCCCCTATGCACCCGGTATCCGGTGATGGTGCAGCCGAAGGATTCGCCTGAGGAGTAGGCTTACCGGCGAGCGCGGGCGCAACCTTCGCGGTGTGCTTTGGCGGCGGTGGTGGTGGTGGTGGCGCATTGGCCACGCACACGTCACTTTCGGCGCGTTCGCCGTGCGGACAGACCAATGGGCATACCCGCTTGTTGATGCCGCGAATCGCGTTGATCGCATCGGACGACACATCGTCTGGGACGCTGAGCGACGTCAGCTTGATGAAGCGTGCCAATGCGACTTTGGTCGCATCGTCGAAATCGCCGTTCACGGTGCCCTTGAAGCATCCAACGCGGGTAAGTTCGACCTGCAACAAGCGGGTCAGATCATGTGGATCGGGTGCGTTGACGACCACCGGCTGTGGCCGCGGTGTCGATAGCGATGCAATGCGCTGTTCCGCAATCGCGCGTTCCGGGCTGTCGGGAAACTGGGCAATGAACCGCTCCAGCGCGACGATGTCAGTTGTGTCTTTGAGCAGCAACCAGGCGACGTCATCGGGACTGGGCCCGGGAACAACGGCTGGGGTCGGCGCAGGCTTTACCGGGATATCTACTTTAACCTCAGGCGGGATAGGCGCTGCTGGCGCTACGATTGGTGCGGGCGGCGCGACGCTCGGCGCGGTATCTACCACTTTTGTCTTCGTCGCCGGCCCAGCCGCATTTTCCGCTGGCTTGGACGGCATTGCTGCCACCGAAACTTGTGGAACGTTCGAGCCCGGCCGCATTTCCAGCCACACGATGCCCGCCCCACCTAAAATGACTGCAAGCGCGGTGGTAATAAATATCGCTTGTCTAAGGGAACGCCTCTGTTGCGGTGCTTCGAATAGCTGCAGTCGCTTGCGTATCTGATCGACATCCGCGCCCTTCTTATACGCATCCCGAAAGGCATTGAGCACAACGGGATCGTTACTCGTCATGGCGCGGCGGTGCGCCTCATCTCGCGCGCGGAAAGTTGCAAGCAAAGTTTGCGCCTCGCTCACAAGGTGGCTTTTGGGGTAGCAGGCGAGGAAGGAATCGACTGCCGCAATGTTGTTGGCGCGCTTTGCGGCCGTGAACGCCCGATCCGCTTGTGTGCGCTCTTGCTCCTGCGCGCGCCGCACAGCCTCGGCCTCGCGACTCCGGCGTTCCTCTTCGGCAAGCCGCGCGGCTTCAATTTCTGCGGCCTTGCGGCGCTGCTCTTCCTCGACGCGTTGCTGAGCCTGAGCTTCCGCCTCGCGCCGACGTTCCTCCAGCGACACCCACGGCTTGCGCAATGCGCTCGAGATGTTGCGGCAGAACCGCTCGACCTTTTGTCGA
Source organism: Xanthobacteraceae bacterium (assembly GCA_035317145.1). Lineage (GTDB taxonomy): Bacteria > Pseudomonadota > Alphaproteobacteria > Rhizobiales > Xanthobacteraceae > BOG-931. The sequence continues at coordinate 10,315 of DATHHM010000418.1, forward strand.
ACTTCCGGTGAATTGTGCTCCAGGTGGCGTAAGTCGCGCCAATCGAGATATTGGCGCGTCCCAACAATCTTAAGAACAGGGTCCTGGCGCCATAACTTCTCATCCTCAAGCGCTGGAACCGGGATATACAGGATGGGGAAAACCAGATCGTCGCGGCCAAGCTCTTTTTCGCGCGCAAGAAACGATTCAAACTCAAACGTGCAATGCTGGCTTCTCATTGCACGGGGCGTGACGATTGGCACAAAAAAGGCGGATTGATTTATCGCGTCGCTGATTTGATTTTCCCACAGCGTACCGAGCGGAATGGCGGCCTTGTCTTGCCAAACCCGGAAGTCTGTGTGGGAGCGGCCAAGCTGCGCACTCAGCTCGCTTTGGATGGCATCTCGCAATGCAGAGAGCGCCCCACGGGAGCCTTGGTCGTCTTCGCGCGAATAGCTGAAGAATCCAACAAGGTCAGAGAGGTCGGCCAGCGATGACATCGAGCGCCGTGAAGCGGGCTAATATTTATCTATTCGGCTTGTTCTGTGGACATCATTCATAGGGAATCTCCATTCAGTTGCACATACCGATAGGGCTATCATGAAACGGGTCCTTAAAACACTCGAAAGCCCATATTTCGTACGCGGATGGAGCTTGCGCCGCTTCCACCGTCGAATTTCGTCCACGGATGAGCGGGCACGCCATGCCCTTGCCGCCCGGCCACCAAGCTTACCCTCCCCTGCAGGGGGAGGGTCGACCGCCCAACGGGTCCGGCCCGAAGTGGCCGGCCCGATGGCAGGCTCCGGCGGGCGGGGTGGGGTGCTCTCGGCACCGCCGCTAGCACGAGCGCCCGTCAACGCTGTCACCCCACCCGCCGCGCTTCGCGCGTCGACCTCCCCCTCCAGGGGAGGTGGGGAGATTTCGTCGCCGCCTTCGTCAAACAAGAACGCAAGCTGCGGCAACGAATCTTTCTCCGAGTGAAATTCGTTTTGTGCCGTTTGGCCCTGGGCGGTCCCGCAAATTCAATGGCTCGCATACGAGAAACGCCCGGTTTTGCGTCGCTTGCGGGAGAGCCTCGGCGCAATTTCGTTGCTGCTTGACTCGTCTCTCCCATCCGCTAACAGGCGCCCCATCCCGCCCAACGTAAGGGGACGTCAACCGGTGACGCCGACTGACGGGGCGGGTGCGGTTCCTGCGAGCGGCGGCTCGTCACTGCCGCTCTCGGGCGGTCCGGGCATCGACCCCGCCGGCATTATGACCGGCGCGCGAGGTGCTTCGCTTAAGCGCGATGCCAAGGCGCGGGTAACCCCTGCGCACTGCATCGCGTGAAGCGCGGCCTGGATTGAGCTTCGGCACATGGTCGGAGCAAGAGCTGCGGTAGGGCGCCGAAAGGCGAGCGCGCCGCGATCGGCGCGCGCCGCATCCGATGATGCGGCCTAGGATTTGCGCCTTCCGGCGCTCTGCCTCCCCTTATTTTTTGGAGGCGAACACTTCGTGCCGTTCGTTGCCAAAGCTCGGATGCGGATGCATCGCGAGAATGAATTTTCACGCCGTCATTGCCGGGCTTGACCCGGCAATCCATGGAGCGGCCACGCTCGCGCTGTTGTGGCACGTCAGCATGGACCACCGGGTCAAGCCCGGTGGTGACGAAATAAGAAATGCTTTGCGGAAGAAGGAACAAACGATGCCAGCAAGACGCCGCACCAAATCCCGTGACCATCCCCACACCCCGAAACGGCTGACGCCGGAACAGGAAAGCGCGCAACGCAAAGCGGCCTTTGCGGCGATCCGCGCGCTGTTCTGTCAGGTGACGCAACCGTGGCACAGCTGCCAGCGCGGCTATTGCCGGCGGCATCATTGCTGCATCGGCGAGGCCGGCCCCGGCGCCTGCCTCGGGCGCCACTGGCCGCTGATGACGCCGGCTCAGCAGAAAACAGCCCACATCGAAGTCATCGACGGCGGCTCGCAGCGCCAGCAACCGCAGACGCACACGGAATGGAGCTTGCGCCGCTTTCCGCCATCGAATTTCGTCCATGGCTGAGCGGGCACGCCTTCCGCCCCCGCGAAGCGGGGGAGGGGGACCACTGGAGCTCGCGAAGCGAGCGAACCGTGGTGGAGGGGGCGCCGGCCTCCAAGCTTCGTTGCCGTTGCAGAACAGTGAAAACTGGAAAGTTTGAAACACTCAGGGCATGGAATGATTCATCGAGCTAATAATCAGCACTTAATCCAGCATCATCGAAACCACGTAGCCGCCCGCGCCCCTTCCACCACCCTTCCGCCTACGCGCTCCGCGCTTCGGCGGACTCAAACCCGCCGTAGCTCGCCGAGCGAGCGAAGGCGGGTCGGGTGGTCCCCCTTCCCCGCTATCGCGGGGCAGGAAAGAAATTACGCCGGCGCCCGCGCATGGCGCACGGATACGCGCGCGATGGCGTTGGCGAGATATTCCGGCGATTGCGCGCCGGTCACGATGACGCTGCCGCCGAAAATGAAGCAGGGCACGCCGTCGATGCCGGCTTCCTTGGCGCTGTTGGCTTCGCCTTCGATGCGGTCGACGTCGGCGTCGCTGGCGAGCAAACGCCGCACCAAGTCGCCGTCCATGCCGCAATCGACCGCGGCCTGGATCAAAACTTTGGGATCGCTGAGATCGGCGCCTTCGGCGAAGTAGAGCTCCATGAGGCGCTGCTTCATGCGCGCGGGATCGGTGGCGCCGCGCGACCACAGGATCAGGCGGTGGCTGTCGAGCGTGTTGGGCTGCCGGGTCATCTTTTCGGGGGCGTAGACGAGCCCTTCCATGGCGGCGGCGCCGCCGACCCGTTCGGCGATCGCGGCATAGCGTTCGACGGAGCCGAATTTGGTTTCGAGATAAGTCTGCCGGTCGATCCCTTCGCGCGGAATCCACGGATTGAGGAAATACGGGCGCCAGTTGATGTTGACGGCGACGTCGGGGCTCAGCGCCAGCGCCGCTTCGAGCCGGCGCTTGCCGATATAGCACCACGGGCAGACCACGTCGGAAACGACTTCGATATGTACGGACCCTGGCTCGGCGGGTTGTTCGGTTTGTTGCGCCATGACGCTGTCCTTCGAGGTCTGGGGCGATTCTTTGGGCGAGTCTTGGGGCGACTCTTGGGCGTCAAGCTTAGCCCATGTGCCGCGATGGAGGGAATTGGGCTCTGGCGACAAACAGGCTTTGGTGATGCCGCAACGGTCACACGTCCGTCATCGTTTCGGCGCTTCGCCGACGACCCGCGCGATCAAGGAATCGACGCTGTCGGTGGCCTTCAACGTCGCCAGCGTCACCGCGGCGTCGATGTGTTTCTTCTCCGGCACCAGCATGGTGTTTTTCAGCACGCTGGCGATGCGCCGGGCGATGACATGGGCTTCGCGCAGATCGGTCTCGGTGAATACGGCGAAGATCGAATTGTCGGCCTCGCGGCAGGCAAAATCCACCTGGCGCATCAGCCGGCTCAACACGCGCGCGGCATCGACGCTGATGCGGCGATTACTGTGAGCGAAGGAGAAGCGTGCGATCGAAAGCCCGATGCCGCGTTGCTCCGCGTCGTCGACGGCGCGGTTGAGATCGCGCCAGAATGCTTCGTTCGCCAAGAGCCCGGTGTCGGGATCGACCATGCCGTGGGCGTCGAGCGATTTGAGCATGCGGCGCAGCCGCTGGCCGAAAGCGTGCACGCGCACGAACGGCATGAAGCGCTCGACCAGGCGCTCGGGCCCCTCGGCGGTGCGCTCGAGATTGGCCAGGCCCAGGCAAAACGGCTCGATGGTGGCGGGATGGCCGCCGAGCACGGCGACCGGCAAGTCGCGGAAACGCACGTCGTCGGCGAGCACGGTGAGCAGCGCCTCGACGATGCGCGGGCCGAAACCGTCGCCGATGACGATGCCGTCGATGTCGCGGGCGTTGAGCGTGCGCGCCGCGCTCTCGACGCTGAGCGCGCCGATCAGGCCGACGCGCTCACCAAGCGCAACGGAGAGCGCCGGATAGGAGCGGCCGCGGCCGATCAGGAGCACGGTGGCGTCGTCGAGCGGATCGCGCGATGGCAATTCCGGCGGCAATTCACCGCGCGAGGAGAGCGTCGTGGTGCGGCGAAGCACCGTGGCGTGCAAGGCACGGATACGAAGAAGACTTGTGAGCCGGCGATTGAGCCGCTCGACCGGTGCGTTGATGGCGATGGCCAGTGCGTCCGGAAGGACGGGCGCGCTGTCGTCCCGCGTGCGCGCGACGATCGGCGTAAAAGCACGTTCGGTTTTTTTGCCCGCGGCGGCGAGGGCCTTTGCCAGCGCCGCCACGCGCGACGGCTCACTTCCGGGCTCAGCCAGCACGATCGCTTCGGGCTCGACGGAGGCAAGCGCTGCCGCGGCGTCAGCCCAACCGACTTCGATGATCGGGAAGGCGCCTTCGGCGCGCAATGCCGCAACGACATCCACGGCCGGGCTATCGGCAACGACGACAAACGGACCTTGCAGCGCCATGTTCAGATACAGGACCGGCCGGATGCAGGATTAGAGGAACGGCGCCCGACAATAGCCAATGCGCTGTTAATGGCGCGTCAACGCCCGGCCGCGTTGCGTATCCGCGGCTGGGCGTGGCCTTCGCTGCGGTCATGAAAAGCCTCGGCCACGATCGGGTTGACGCCCGCGGTATTGAGCGCGGCCTGCACGGCATAGCGGTCGACCGCGTTGCCGATCAGGCGCTGGCCGAGCAACGGATCGGGCAGGGTTGCCAATGTCGCACCGGTATCGAGGCAGCCGAGCGTGTCCTGCAGAGCGTGCAGCGGAAAGCGGTAACCGCCGACATTGACGATGCCGGGCGGAGCGCCAGTGATCGCCAACGTGCGGGCGCCAGGATCGAGCCGGCAGGTATAGCCGGTGTCGATCAGGCCGGCGCGGCCGATGGCGAGATGAGGCAGGCCGCTGCGGTCGGCGCCGGGCGGAAAATTGTGATGCGGCACCATCGGCCCGCGCAGCGCCACGGTGCCGTGCGCCGTCGCCGTCACTTCGGCGACCACGACCGCGCCCGGGCTGCCGCGCGGCGCAACGATGCCGCCGAACGGAATGGGCGTGGGCCGGCCAACTGGACCGCGGCGCGCGGCGACGACACCGATCTCGCCGAAAATGGACACGTCGACCAGAACGGTGTCGCGCTCGCGCCAATCGGGACTGGTGCCGAGCCGCTCCGGCGAGCGCCATGGCGCCAGCACGCAGGCGGGGCCGGTGCGCGAGAACACGCCGGCCTCGGCCAGGCGGAATGCGACCGGGCCCGGCACGACCAGCGCGCCGCAGCGGTCATCGCCGCGCCATTGCCCGACCAGGACCGGCGGATCGAACGGGTGATGGAGCGAAAGCTTGCCGCCGCTCAAGAGCCAGGGCAGCAGCGTGAGGCAAAGGCCGGCGAACGAGGACGGCGCCAGCGTCGACAGCATGGTCGCGTCCTGCACCAATCGGCTTTCCAACAACACGCCGAGACCGCCGGCCAGCAATTGCAGGTGACTGCGCGCCACCGGCACGACGCCGGCTTCGCCGATGTCGAAAGTGATGGCGGCGAGATGGGCTGCGGGATTGCTCGCCCGTTCGCGATCGAGCGGCGGCACCGGGTCGAGCTTTTCGGCCGTGAACAAATCGTCGAACGGCACCACGCCGTCGGGCAGGTCGGCGCCAAAGCCGCAGACATAGCGGATCGAAAACACTTCGGCGGCGACGCGCATGGCGAGTTGGCAATGATTGAAGCTGCCGACATGGCCGATAGTGATCAGCGCCTTGGCGCCGACGCGCGTGAGCGCCGCAACCGCATCGGCGCGGCGCCACAACAGCGGCAGCGGTGCCGCAATCATGCCGGCGCGCATCACGCCGAGAATGGCAAGAATGTTCTCGACGATGTTGGGCAATTGGATGCCGACGATGGCGTCGGTCGGCAGCTGCATGTGGCGCAGCCGCCCGGCGATCGCCGAGACGGCACGGTCGGCCTGGGCGAAGGTGAGGCGCCGCGGCGCGCCGTCGGTGAAAGTTTTCCGGTTCGGCGCGTCCGCAAGCGCCAGCGCCTCGGGCCGGCGCTGCGCGACGCGGCGGAAAATCTCGTCGATGGTAACGCGGCTCGCGCCTTGTTGCGGCTGTGCCTCGCTGTTTGCCGGCTCGTCGAGGATCATTGCAGCGCGGATCCTTGTTTGGCCGGCTGATGCCACCAGGTCTCGGGCAGATAGCCGGACAGCGACGTCCGCGCCGGATGCTGGACGTAAGTCCAGCGCGCCACCCACTGCCGCGGCAGGTAGAACAGCGGCACCACGTAGGCGCCCGAGATCAGCACGCGATCGAGCGCGCGCACGGCGTCGACGAAGTCGTCGCGCTCACGGGCGCGCAGCATGGCGGCGATCATGGCGTCGATGGCGGCGCTTTTGACGCCCATATAGTTACGCGTGCCCTGTTGATCGGCGGCGGCCAAGCCCCAGTAAACGGCCTGCTCGTTGCCGGGCGACAGCGACTGCTCCCAGCGATATTCGATCATGTCGAAATCGTAGGTCGAGCGGCGCTGATCGAATTGCACGGCGTCGACCAGGCGCACTTTTGCGTCGATGCCGGCGCGGGCGAGCTGGCTCGAAAAGGTCAGCGCCAGCCGCTCTTCGTCCTTGCTGGTGACCATGATCTCGAAACTGAACGCGCGATGGGTGGTGCGATCGCGCAACGCCGTGCCGTCGAGCTCGTAGCCGGCGGCGCGAAACAGCGCGAGCGCTTGCCGCAAAGTCTCGCGGTCGCGGCCGGAGCCGTCGCCGTCCGCCGGCGACCAGGCGCCGTCGAGCACGTCAGGCCGTACTGCATCGGGGAAGGGCGCCAACAGCGCGCGCTCGCGTTCGTCCGCCGGCCGGTGATAGGCGGACAATTCGGAGTCGTCGAAGTAGCTCGCGCTGCGCTGATAGAGATTGAAGAACAGGTCGCGATTGACCCAGCGGAAATCGAACAACAGCGTGATCGCCTGACGCACGCGGATGTCGGCAAAAATCGGCCGCCGCGTATTAAAGACGAAGTCGGAGGCGAATTTCGGCAGGCCGCTGCCGAACAAATCCTTGACCACGCGGCCGTCGCGCACGGCGGGAAAATCGTAACCGGTCTGCCAGCGGCCGGGATCGGTCTCGGCGCGCACGTCGTAGAGCCCGGCCTTGAAGGCTTCGAAATAGGCGTTGCCGTCGCGATAAAAATCGAACCGCAACTCGTCGAAATTCCACAAGCCGCGATTGATCGGCAGATCGCGGCCCCAATAATTCGGATCGCGCTTGAAGGTGACGCGTTTGCCGGCATCGATGTCGGCGACCACGTAAGGGCCGCTGCCGATCGGTTTTTTAAGCGTCGTGCTCTCGAACGTCGCGGCATCGACGGCATGTTTCGGCAGCACCGGCATCAGCGCGATGATCAGCGGCAATTCGCGATCGCCGGCTTCGGCGAAATCGAAGCGCACGGTGCGCGGGTCGAGAATCTCGGCCTTGGCGATCTTGGCATAATAGGTGCGATAATTCGGCCGGCCGTGATCGCGCAAAAGCTGCCACGAGAAGGCGACGTCCTCGGCGGTGACCGGCGTGCCGTCGGAAAAATGCGCCGCCGGATCGAGCGCGAAGGTCACGAAACTCCGCGCATCGTCGGTGTCGATGGTGCGCGCCAACAGCCCGTAGAGCGTGAACGGCTCGTCATAGCTGCGCGCCATCAGGCTTTCGACCACATAGCCGCGGATCGGCTGCACCGCGAGGCCCTGCACGATCATCGGATTGAGGCTGTCGAAGGTGCCGAGCACGCCTTCGACCAGCCGGCCGCCCTTCGGCGCGTCGGGGTTGGCATAAGGAAGCGCGATAAAGCCGTCAGCCATGGCCGGATTGCCGTGCATGGCGATAGCATGAGTCGGTTCCGCCAGTGCAGCCGGCGTCAGGGCGACAAGCGCCAGCGCGCCGCACAGCGCGGCCCGCACAGCGGCATAGGCGTTTAGCTCCACAGCCATGGCAAAGGACCTGTTGCAGAACTTGGCAAAAACGAAGATTCGTTCGGCAAAAGCCGAATGTAACATGGCGATGACCTTCGGCCCCGTTTGTGGCCGCAGTCCATCAGCAATGGGGTGCCCGGTGCCGCCGCCGCGTCGGCCTTTATCTTGCGGCACAATTGGGCTATCTGGCCGCCGGGGCGAGGGTCACGCTGTTGCCGTATTCTGCGTCGAAGGACCCCTGAGGGGGCGCCGTTCCACGTAAGCCGCGGCAACGGATATGGGGCTCGGCCCGATATCGGGCATTGAATTTCGCAAGTCCGGCCAGCCAGATCGATGGCATCGACGGATGGGCCGGCGGCAGCACGAAAGAGGACGGCAACTCATGACTTATTCGATCGCGGCGCCGGCAGGACCGGTGGGCCGCAGACTTATGGGACGCAGACTTGTTGGCCACAGACTTGCTGCCATCACCGGGACCGCAATCCTGACCGTCGCGTTGGCCGTGGCGGCGAGCACATTCGCATCGGCGCAAACGCCGGCGCCTGCACCCGCCGCCCCCGCCGCACCGACGCCGGCAGCCCCCAAGCCGGCGCCTGCCAAAAAGCCGGCCAAACCCCCTGCGACCCCGGCTGCCCCGCCGGGCGATGCGCAGCAGGCGCCGCCGCAAGGTCAGGCCCAGGGCGGCGGCGACCAGGTGCAGCTGATCTTCTCGCCGTGGACAAAATTCTGCCTCAAGGGGCAGGAAACCAATGCCAAGCAGGTTTGCTTCACCGGCAAGGACGCCCGCATCGAGTCCGGCATGCCGGTGGTCGCCGCCGTGCTGATCGAGCCGGAAACCGAGCCGAAGAAGATTTTGCGCGTAACGCTGCCGCTCGGCATGCAGCTCATTCACGGCACCCGCGTCATCATCGATCAGAACCAGCCGATGACCGCGCCCTACGTGATTTGCTTCACCAACGGTTGCATGGCCGACTACGAGGCTAGCGCCGACATGATTACAAAAATGAAAAGCGGGCAGGGCCTGGTCGTGCAGGCGATCAATTCGACCGGCCAGCCGATCAGCCTGGTTCTGCCGCTGACCGATTTCGCCAAGGCCTATGACGGTCCGCCGACCGATCCGAAGGTGTTTGAGGAACAGCAGAAGAAATTGCAGGAAGAGCTGCAACGGCGTGCCGACGAAGCGCGCAAGAAGCTGGAGAGCCAGCAGGGCCAGCCGCAGGCGCAAGTACCCGCGCCCAAGCCGTAAGCGTCGGACGGATTAAGCGCTCAGTGCAGCGACGCCGTGCGCGGCCGATAGCCGCCGCGGCCGTCCTGCACGAAGACTTCGGCGACTTGCGGATGCCGCACCGGCTCGCCGCTGTTGTCCGGCAATAAATTCTGCTCGGACACGTAGGCGATGTATTCGGTCTGGTCGTTCTCGGCGAACAGATGATAGAACGGCTGGTCCTTGTGCGGACGGATTTCCGCAGGGATCGCCTCGTACCATTCGTCGGTATTGTCGAATATCGGATCGATGTCGAACACGACGCCGCGGAACGGATAGAGCCGGTGCCGGACGACTTGGCCGATCTGATATTTGGCGTTCCGAATCTTGCTCATGGCAGCGTGCAAATTACAGCCTGTGCGGCGCGGTCATGCAAGGCCGCAATTGTGGCGAGCGCTGGACCGGGCGCTGTACGTTTGCTCATAGCCCGTTTCACAGTGCGTATTTCGCCGCCATATCGGGGTCTTTCGCGGCAACGAGCCGCGCCAGATCGACCAGCACCTTGGCCTGTTTCCAGGTCGCGTCGTCCTGCATCTTGCCGTCGATCATGACCGCGCCGGAGCCGTCCGGCATCGCATCGATGATCTTCTTGGCGAAGGCGACTTCGGCCGGATCGGGCGAGAATACGCGTTTGGCAATCGGCACCTGGTTCGGGTGCAGCGTCCAGGCGCCGAAGCAGCCCATCAGGAACGCGTTGCGGAATTGCGCCTCGCAGGCGGCGCCGTCGGCGAAATCGCCGAACGGGCCGTAGAACGGTTTGATGCCGGCCGCTGCGCAAGCATCGACCATTTTGGCGATCGTGTAGTGCCAAAGATCCTGCTGAAAAGCGGCGCGCGGCGCGTCGGCCGACGCACCGGGAACGGCGTCGGCGAGCACTTTGTAATCGGGATGGCCGCCGCCGACCCGCGTCGTCTTCATCGCCCGCGATGCGGCGAGATCGGCGGGGCCGAGGCTGATGCCGTGCATGCGCGGCGAGGCGCTGGCGATGGCGGCGACGTTGTTGACGCCTTCGGCGGTCTCGAGAATAGCGTGGATGAGGATCGGTTTTTTGACGGCGTGCTTGGCTTCGAGCTGCGCCAGAAACTGATCGAGATAATGGATGTCCCAGACGCCTTCGACCTTCGGCAGCATGATGACGTCGAGCTTTTGGCCGATCGCGGCGACGATCTCCCCAATATCGTCGAGTACCCAGGGCGAGTTGAGCGCGTTGATGCGCGTCCACAAGCCGGTCTCGCCAAAATCGCAACTCTTCGCCATGGCGATGAAGCCGTTGCGCGCTGCCGTTTTGGCGTCCGCTGGAATCGCATCCTCGAGATTGCCGAGCACCACGTCGACCTGATGCACCAGCTCAGGTACCCGCGCGCGCACTTTCTCGATATGCGGCGGCACGAAATGGATCATGCGCTCGAGCTTGAGCGGCAGTTCGCGCAACGGCGCCGGCGCCCCGATGGCGAGGGCTTTAAAGAAATTGCGCGGCAGCTTCATGCGGCTATCCCAGGGGTCGCGACAGGCAACGGTAGGATGAATGCCGCCATTCCGCCAAGCCGCTTTTGACGCCATGGGTGCCTACGAAATGGCGCCGAGCCACGTTTCGCGGCGCGGCCGGCTTGTTCTCCCTCGTCAGTTGTCAGATGATTATTGGCGTGCACCCGGGGAGATGAGCTGTGCGCGCAAAACTGCTTTTCCTCTGCCTTGCCGTCGGTGGACTTGTGAACGCCGCCGCAACGGTGAAAACCTATGCCCAACCGACACCCGCCGCCGAGGCGGAGATGGCGAAGTACAATCCTGGCGTCGGCAAGGATTTTTGGGTGAACTACCGTTTAAAGTTTTGCCGGTCGCCGGTCGGAATAGATTGCCCGTACATCGATATCGGGACCCATCTCAAGATCGACGGCTTGGTGCTCAATCAGGCTCCGAACAATATCCCGATCTTTGACCCCTATTACCACGCTACGCTGGACGACGGGCATGCGGGCTATTTCTCAGTAACGTTTTTATCGTTCCTGTCAGCGATCAGCCCGGCGGCAGCAGCCGCGGAATGCAAGCGCCGCGGCGATCCGCATGTCGGCATGAAGGCCGCGCAGGTGGAAGCGACATGTTGGGGCAAGCCCGAGCATATCAACCGCAAGGAATCCGCGCGCGGCATTCACGAGCAATATGTCTATGGCGACGGCCGCTTCGTCTATCTGCACAACGGCGTCGTCACGGAGGTGCAAATCCGGGCCGCAGGCCGACAGCGCTAGTCCCGAGCGGCGGCGTTGCGCTGTCGCTTTCCAAGGGTTCGTTACACTATCTCACCACGCATCAGCCGCGGCTGTGAGGCCGCCGGCGCGACGCCTTCGCGCATCAACGCGCGGCGCAGCGGACCGATACGGTCGACCAGATACAGCGACAGCCCGCGGGCGCCCTGGGCGGGCAGAAAATCGGTGAGCAGACTGCGGTTCAAGAGATCGACCGCAATCGAGCGGCTCATGACGTCGGCACGGCGTTGCGTATCGTAGCGCGCCAGCACCTCCGGCGCGCCGATGTCGAGGTTTTGCCGCTGGGCGTCGGCCACCAGTTCTGCAACGGCCGCGCCGTCGCGCAGGCCGAGATTGAGTCCTTGGGCGCCGATCGGCGGCACTACGTGCGCCGCTTCGCCGACAAGCGCGATGCGACCGCACGCAAAAGAGTCCGCCGTCTCGATCGCCAGCGGGAAAATGCCGCGGCCGGGCTCGACGTTCATCGCGCCTAACAGCGAGTGCGCGCGACGTTCGATTTCACGCGACAGCTCCGCGTCGTTCATCGCGGCAAGTCCAGCGGCGTGGGCGGGGTCGAGCACGCAGACCAGGCTCGAACGCCGGCCGGGCAGGGGCACGAGGGTGAAGGGCCCGCTTTCGGTGTGGAACTCGGTCGACGTGTCGTCGTGCGGCCGCGCGTGAGCCAGATTGAGCGTCAGCGCCGTCTGCGGATAGCTCCGCCTATTGGTGCCGATGCCGGCTGCGGCGCGGCACAGCGAGCGCCGGCCGTCGGCGCCGATGATGAGCCTCACCCGTGCTTCGCCGTCGGTGTATTTGATGGTTACGCCGGTCGTATCGCTGGCGATCGAGAGCGCCGTGCCAACAATGCGCGGCAGCTTCAGCGCGCCGGCGCGTGCCTCGAGCGCGGCAATAAGATGGCGGTTCTCGATGTTGTGACCAAAGGCATCGAGACCGATCTCAACCGCGGCAAATAAAACCTCCGGCGCGCGAATGAGCCGCCGGGTGGCGTCGATGAGGCGGATTTTGCGCAGCGGCGCGGCGTGCGGCACACAAGCCGGCCACACACCGAGCGTTTCCAACGCCGTGACCGAGCCGGCAAGCAGTGCCGTGGTGCGGTGATCCGGCTCGGCCGGCGGCGCGATCAAAAGCGTATCGACGCCGGCGGTTGCCAGGGCGATGGCCGCAACAAGGCCGGCCGGGCCGCCGCCGATGACCGCGACTTCGGCAGTGAATATGTCGTTCATGCCGTTCACGCCTTTGATTTACGGTCGAAAGTCTAGCAAAGTCAGACAGATTGCGCACGATCTTCAATCTGACGTGTAAGCTTGCGCCCATGAATCCAGCAGAGTCACCCGAAAAGGCCATCGCGCCGCGCACGGCAGCCTTTGCGGTCCACATCTTCACCGCCTGCGGTGCGGCCTGCGCGCTCTTGGCGCTGATCGCCGCTGTAAGCGCGGATTGGCCAAAGATGTTCGTCTGGCTCGGCATCGCGCTCATCATCGACGGCGTCGACGGCACTTTTGCGCGACGGCTGCATACGGCGGAGCTGTTGCCGCGCTGGTCCGGCGACGTGCTCGATCTCGTCGTCGATATCCTGACTTACGTGTTCGTGCCGGCCTATGCCATTGCCACCAGCGGGCTCTTGCCGCACGCTTTGGCCATTCCGCTCGGCGCGCTCATCGTCGTCACCGGCTCGCTCTATTTCGCCGACCGGCAGATGAAGACGTTGGATTATTACTTTCGCGGCTTTCCTGCGCTGTGGAACGTGGCGGCGTTCTATCTGTTCCTGCTCAAGCTGCCGCCGTGGCCCGGCGCCCTCGCGGTCGTTGCGCTTGCGGCGCTGACTTTCGTGCCGTTCCACGTCGTTCATCCGCTCCGGATTGCCCACCTGCGCGCCATCACGATCATGGCGTTGATGGTCTGGGCGTTGCTCGCCGTCATCGCGGTGGCGGACGGCCTTGCGCCCGGTTTTCGGACCGTTGCGGTACTATGCGGTTTGGCCATCTACTTCGTCGGCATCGGCTTCCTGCGCCGCCATCATCCGGCATAGCTTTCGTAAATCAAGGAGCTCACAATGACGCGACCCGTTCTTCTCATCGCCGGCGGCGGCCGCGGCATCGGCGCGGCGACGGCGCGACTTGCCGCGGTGCGCGGCTACGATGTCGCGATCAATTACATTCAAAACGCCAAAGCCGCGACTGACGTCGCCAATGCCGTGAAGCAATCGGGCGGCAAGGCCGTGACGCTGCAAGGCGACATGGCGAAGGAGGTCGACATCGTGCGAGTGTTCGACGAGACCACGCGCGCGCTCGGGCCGATCACCCATTTCGTGCACAGTGCTGGGATCGGCGGCAAGAATTCGCGGCTCGATGTAGCGAGCGCCGAGACCATCCGCGACGTTATCGACGTCAATCTGTTCGGCGCGCTGATCTGTTCGCGCGAAGCGGTGCGGCGCATGTCGACCGCCCATGGCGGCAAGGGCGGTTCCATCGTGCTGTTGTCGTCGATCGCCGCGGTGACCGGCGGCGCCACCGAATATGTATTCTACGCCGCCGCCAAAGGCGGCGTCGACGCGCTGACCAACGGCCTGGCGCGCGAAGTGGCGATGGAGGGCGTGCGCGTCAATGCCATACGGCCGGGTCCGACCGATACCGAAATTCACGAGCCCGGCCGGCTCGCGCGCATCACGCCGC
>DATHHM010000419.1:0-20559 GCA_035317145.1 Xanthobacteraceae bacterium
GTGCTGCAGGGCCCAAGGCAGAATGCCGTCGCGGAATTCGGTGACCTGCTTGCCATCGCGCACCACGATGGAATCCTTGCCGACCAGATCGATACGGCTGATGTGGCTGTCGAGATTGACGCGCACGCACGGCCAATTGAGCCGCGCCGCCACCTGCTCGATATGGGTGGACTTGCCGGTGCCGTGATAGCCGGTGACGATGACCCTGCGGTTGTGGGCGAAGCCGGCCAGGATGGCGAGCGTGGTCGGCTTGTCGAAGCGATAGTCGGCGTCGATTTCCGGCACGTGCTCGGCCGGCTCTGAATAAGCCGGCACTTCCATATCGCTGTCGATGCCGAACTGCTGTCGGATCGACACCTTCATGTCCGGCAAGCCGGGTTCGGTACGTGCTGCGAGAGTCATTGCTCCTCCGTGGCCTCGGCAAATCCGAGGCGCGGCCCGCTCCCTACCCTCCCCGCTTACGGGGGAAGGTAGGGAGGGGGAACGGTCGGATATCGCGGTACATCTAGCAGAAAGGCCTAACGCCGCGAAAGCCACCGCGGCGGCCATCCCCAGGTCAGCAGAAGCCCGCGGACTTGAGGTAATTATAGGCCTGGATGATCTCCCGAAGCGTGTCCTCGGAACCGCGGTCGCCGCCATTGGCGTCGGGATGATGGCGTTTTACCAGCATCTTGAACCGAGCCTTGATATCGGTCCGTTTGGCGTCGGCTTCAAGGCCGAGCACGTCGAAGGCGCGGCGCTGGGCATTGAGAATCTTGCGACCCTCCGACGCCGGCCGCGCATGGCCGGGTTGCGCGCCGGTCTCGCCGAGCATGGAGAACGGGTCGGCCGCTTCCCACTCGGCGGCGCGAAAGCCGCCGCGGGCGCGCCGGGGGGACGCGCGCTTGCCGCCGATCGAACCCATTTTCCAGGTCGGCCGGTGGCCGGTGACGGCTTCCTTTTGATAAAGCGCCACGGCATCGTCGGTCATGCCGGCGAAAAAATTATAGGAATTGTTGTATTCGCGCACGTGCTCGAGGCAGAACCGCCAATACTCGGCGGCTTGCAGCCGGCCCTTCGGCGCGCGATGGGTCGCCGGCGCCTCGCAGCGCGGCCATTGACAGGGCGGCAGGTCGGTACGCAGCCTGCGGTCCTTGTCGGGCTTGACCCTGATGCTATCAAACAGCGGCGAATTCGGTTTCATTGTCTTCGATTATGCGGTTGCCGCGATGGAACCTGCAAGACTTGACAGAGCGCAAATGCGCGCGGCGCCTTTGTTGACCGCAGCACCCTCACGATAGAGTTCTTACTTTGCGCATGATCTCATCCGAAAACCGGTTTCCACTTTTCGGGATCATGCGCTAAGCCATACGTCATGGCTATGCACGATATTATTACGACAAAGTTGACCGCGGCTTTCGCGCCGCAAAGCCTGCGCGTCGAGGATGAATCCCATCACCACCAAGGCCATGCCGGACACCGGCCGGGCGGCGAAACCCATTTCCGACTCTATATCGTGTCGGAAGCCTTCCGTGGAAAGAGCCGGATCGAGCGCCACCGTATGATCAATGCGGCGCTGGCGGGTGAGCTTGCGGGCAGCGTGCATGCGCTGGCGATTCATGCGCAGGCGCCGGGAGAAACGCAGTAACGAACTCGCCTATTTCGTCAGCGCCGCGACGTTGCCGGCAAACCACGCCTGTTCCTGCTTCCAGCCGTCGTTGTCCGGCCGCAGCACGATCAGCTTGTCCATGATCGCCTGGCCCTTCTGAAATACTGCGAGTGCATTGTCGCGATCATCGGCCCGGCCATAGAGCAAACCGACTTTGCCATAGTTGTGGGCAAGATCGAGTTGCCAGCCGATATTGCCGGGATTTGAGCTGGCCAGCCGCTCCCTGATGGCGAGACTGTCGCGAAAGGATGTCAGCGCGTCCGCAAGCTCGCCTTGCGCCATCTGCACGTCGCCAACCTTCATAATGGCGACGGCGAGATCGTGCTGCGAAGCGGCATTGTCCGGCTTGGCTGCGGCCAATTGCTGGGAAATCGCCAAGCTGTCGCGATAGGAGGCGAGCGCACCCGATAGATCCTTCTGTTCCTCCTGGACCAAGCCGATCCGCTCGTAGATGGTCGACAGATCGCTCTGCGCGAAGGCACTGTTGACGTCGGCGCCGACCAGCCGCTGAGCGATAGGCAGGGCGGCATTGAAGGCGGCGAGCGCTTCCGGCAGGTGGCCGACAGCGTCCCAAAAGTCGCCGATCCTCAGGTCGGAAATGATCAAAGCGCGTTGCCAGGTGGCGTTGCTGGGGTCGGCCTTGGCGAGCCGGTCGTCGATGGCGAACGCGGCTTGATACGATTCCAGCGCGGCTCGAGCATCGCGCTGCGCAACCGCGATATCGCCCAACGTGGTGTAAGCAGCCGAAAGGCTGCTCTGCCAGGCGGCATTGTCTGGATTTGTCTTGACCAGAGCCAGCATGATGTCGCGACTGGCCTGAAGTGAGGCGAGCGCGCCTTTCACGTCGCTCTGCGCCAGTTGAACCAAGCCGACTTTCTGATACGCCAGCGAAAGATCGCTCTGCCACGTCGTATTGTCGGGATCGGCCTTGGCGATCGCCTCGATGGCGGCAACGCCGGCGCCGTCAGATGCGAGCGCGCCTTTCATATCGCCCTGCGCCGTCTGCACGTCGCCCATTTTGCCGTAGACCATCGAGAGATCGTGCTGCCAGGCTGCGTTGTCGGGGGCGGCCGTAACCAGAGCCTGCGTGATGGTAAGCGCCGCGCCAAAGGACGCCAGCGCGTCTTTCAGATTGCCCTGCAGGAATTGCAGGTCGCCGATCTTGGTGTCCGCGGTCAACAGGCCGTGCTTCCAGTCAGCATTGCCGGCATCGGACTTGGCCAGCTTCTCCATGATGGCAAAGTTGTCGCGGTAGGATGCGAGCGCATCCTGCAAGCTGCCCTGCGCGAGCTGCGCGTCGCCGATCTTGGCGTAGGAAATCGACAGCGCGCGCTGCCAATCGGTGTTACTCTGGTCGGACCTGGCGAGCCGTTGCCGGATTGTCAGACCGTCGCGGTAGGAGGTGAGCGCCTCTTGCAGATTGCCCTGCTGCAGCTCCACGTCGCCGATCCGCTCGTAGGAGACCGAGAGATTGCGCTGCACCTCGCCATTGTCGGGCGCGGATTTGGCTTCGCTCTCCCTGACCGCAAACGCGGCGCGAAATGACGCGAGCGCGTCCGCCAGATTGCCCTGCGCGAGCTGCACCCGGCCGACCTCGTCGTAAGCCAGCGACAGATTGGTTTGCGCTTGGATATTGCCAGGATTGTCCTCGGCCAGGCGCTGTCTGATGGCGAGGCTGTCCTGGTACGATGCGAGCGCGGCTTTGAGATCGTTCTGTGCCTGCGCGACGTTGCCCAGGTTCTCTTCGGAAATGGCGATGGCGCGTTGCCAGGCGCGATTGTCGGGATCGGACTTGGCCAAGCTTTGGCGGATAGCAAGGCTGGCCAGATAGGAGCCTAGCGCGTCCGCCAGGTTATTTTGCGCGACCAGCACGTTGCCGATCCGGTCGTCGTCGACGGCGAGGTCGCGCTGCCAATCGGTGCTGTTGGGGTTTGCCGCCACCAGATCGGCCATGATCTGCCGAGCCTGCTGTGCGGCCGAGAGCGCACCGGCCGTATCGCCAATCGCTTGCAATGAGCCCGCCATCTCGTTGAGCGCCGCGGATTGACTGTATTTGAGGTCCGGCGTGACCTGATTGGATTTGGTCAGCTGCTCCTGCAGGCCGCGCGCGCGATCGAGGATGTCTTTGACGACGCTCGCGGGAATGCCGATCGTGTTGCGGAAGCGCTGGGCCATGTCGAACACCAGCGAGTTGGCGGTCTTGGTCGCCGCGGCCAGCGTGTCCTCGGCGCGCTGGCGCTGCTGGTCGGCGATCTGCCGCTCCTGCACGGCGATGCCGCGCTGCCAGTAGGCGAGGCCGGCTAATACAAGAGCGATCAAAAGGCCTGCGGCGAGGCTGCCGGTGAGGATATTGCGCCGGCGTGTTGCGCCGCTGCGGCTCTCGGCGATGAAGGCTTGCGTCTCCTCGGTCGGCGCCGGCGCGTTGGCCGGGCGAGAGGCTATCCAGCGCTCGGCCTCCTCCAGCGCCGGCGAGCGTAACAACAGGCCGCCCGGGCGGCCTGTCGCCGACCATTGCCGCGCTGCTTCGCCGTAGGCGGTGTGCTGCCTGATCCAGCCGATGTCGGTTTGCAGCGCGTCGATGAGCCGGTCGAGACTTGAGTCGAATTTGGCCGAGTCGTCGAAGAAGATGAAATTCAGCCGGCGCAACGCATCGGGGATGGCGTTGTCGTCGGCACGGCGGCAGACGATCGGCGCGAAGCGCTTGTTGAGGGCTGCCGCATGCGCCACCTCCTTGGCGCAAATCTCGGACGCGGTGGCGTCGGGCGACAGCACGAACACCACGGTGTCGGCGCGGCCGATCAGCGCCTCGATGCGCTTCCACCAATCCTCGAAGGCATAGATTTCGGCGCGATCGATTAGCGGCTCAAAGCCGCGCGCCTTCAGCGCCGGCTCGAGCCGATCGACAAAAGCCATGTCCTTGCGCGAATAGGAGATGAAGATTTTGGCCTTCGGCTCGGCCCCACCCGCTCGCTCTGTATCCGCAGCCATCGGCCCGCCCTCAATCCACGGCAGACGTTAGCAAATCCCGGACTGGCGCGAAAAGATGCCGCGTCGGCGCGCCGTTCACGCGTTGCGCGACGGCTCGAACAGCGGCGCGGCGACTTGTGGCTGCAGCGCGCCACCGTTCCCGGCGAGCAAATTCGTCAAATCGAGCTGGCGGGTGAACATCGCGAGCTTGCCGTCGACGGTGAATGGCCAAGCTTGCTTCGGCCGGTCCCAATAAAGCTCCACGCCGTTGTCGTCGGGGTCGCGCAGATAGAGCGCCTCGCTGACGCCGTGATCGGAGGCACCTTCGAGCGGAATCTTGGCCTCGATCAGCCGACGCAAGGCGTCGGCCAACTCGGCGCGCGTCGGATAGAGGATCGCCAAATGATAAAGGCCGGTCGTACCCGCGGGCGGCGGCGGGCCGCCGCGGCTCTCCCAGGTGTTGAGCCCGATGTGGTGATGATAACCGCCGGCGGAAATGAAGGCCGCCTGCGGCCCGATCCGCTGCGTCAGCGTGAAGCCGAGCACGCCGCAATAGAACGCAAGCGCACGATCGACGTCGGCGACTTTCAGATGCACATGGCCGATGCGAACGCCCGGATTGATCGGGGCGATTGCGGCCGTAACATCGGTGTCGGTTGGCGTCGCCATGTGCTGTCCCGGCCGCGCTAGGTACGCGAATACGGTCCGTAACCCGGACGGTAGCTCTTGTCGTCGAGGAACTGGCTCATGCCCTTGGCGCGGCCGCCCTCTTTGTCCTGGAAGCGCATCTCCTGGCTCTTGGCCTGCAGATAATCGGCGGCCTGCTCATGGGGCACGGCGCGCACGTTCTTGATAGCGAGTTTTGTCGCCTTGAGCACTTCGGGATTGAGCTTCATCAGACGTTGCGCCAGCGCAATCGTCTCTTCGCGCAATTTCTCTCGCGGCACTGCCTTGTGTATGAGCCGGATCTTCTCCGCCATCTTGCCGTCGAAAGTCTCTCCGGTCATCGCCAGCCAGACCGCGTCGCGCAGGCCGAGCGCATCGGTCAGCGCCTTGCTGACGAAGCCGCCCGGCAGGATGCCCCAGTTGACCTCGGACAGACCGAATTTTGCGTCCTCCGCCGCGATGGCGAAGTCGCAGGCGATCAGCTGGGTGAAGCCGCCGCCGAAACAGAAGCCGTTGACCATGGCGATGGTCGGCTTCGGATAGGTGAACAGTTTCTGCCAGCGCCAATAGTGGCTGGCCCACGATGCACGCGCGCGTTCGGCCGGCTTGTTGTCGAGCTCGCGGAAATAAAGTTTCAGGTCCTGCCCGGCGCACCAGGCCTCGCCGGCGCCGGTGAGCACGATCAATCTGGTCTGCGCATCGCTTTCCAGCTCGTCGAGCACATTGGCCATGTCGAAATGCAGCTGCGGGCTCATGGCATTGCGCTTTTCCGGCCGGTTCAGGATGACCCAAGTAAGGCCGGCGTTCGCGCCGGTGTCGCGCTCGATCTTGACTGTCTCGTAGGTGCCGTTCGCCATGGTTCGCGTCTCCCCGTGTTCTGTTTGATCCTGACGGCTAACTTGCCTTCGCGGTGACCTTGCGCACCAGCGGCGTGACGCGCAAGGCAGTGATGCGGTTTCTGGTCTTGCGCAACACGTGAAAGCGAAAACCGTGAAAAGTGAAGCTCTGGCCCGGCTCCGGGATCGAGCGTGACTCGTGAATGACCACGCCGGCAATCGTCGTTGCCTCGTCGTCGGGAATGTTCCAGTCCATCGCCCGGTTGAGATCGCGCACCGGCACCGCGCCGTCGACATTGACCGAGCCGTCGGGTAACGGCCGCACGCCGGGCACCGCGATGTCATGCTCGTCGGTGATGTCGCCGACGATCTCTTCGACGATGTCCTCCAACGTCACCAGGCCTTCCAGCTCGCCGTATTCGTCGACCACCAGCGCGAACGGCGTCTTGCGGTGGCGGAATGCTTTGAGCTGTTCCGCGAGCGGCATGGTGTCGGGTACGTACCATGGCGGCTTGGTCAGCGCGGCGATATCGACCTTGGACACATCGCCACCCGCTGCATGCAAGGCGCGCCAGACCTCCTTGGCATGCAGCACGCCGACGACGTTGTCGGGCGAACCGCGCCATAGCGGCAGCCGCGTCACGCCGGCGGCCAGCACGGCGTCGATGAGCTCCCGTGGCGGCTCGTCGGCATCGAGCATCACCATCTTGGTGCGGTGGACCATCACATCGGAGACCGTGAGCTCGCCCAGATCGAGCAGCCCGCCCATCATGTCGCGGTCGTGTTTTGCCACCACGCCGGCGCGATGCATCAGATCGACGGCGCCGCGCAATTCCTCGCGCGGCGACAGGATCGACTGGATCTTGCCGACCGGCATGCCCAGCCCGCGCAGAATGATCCGCACCAGCCACTCGACGCTGCGCAGGACCGGCGCGAACAGGCGCACCGTGCTTTCAACCGGCTTCGCCACCGCCAGCGCCATACGGTCCGGCGCGTTGAAGGCGGCGGTCTTCGGCAGCACTTCGGCGACGACAAAGATCAGCACGGTCATCACCACCGTGGCGTAGAGGATGCCGGTCCTGCCGAAGATTTCGAGCAGCACGCCGGTCGCCAAGGTCGAGGCGGCGATATTGGTCAGATTGTTGCCGAACAGAATGGCGCCGAGCAGCCGCTCGCGCGTCGCCATCAGCCGGTTGACGATGCCGGCATCGCGGTTGCCCAGTTTCTCCAGCCGCAGCATGGCTGCGCGCGACGACGCGGTCAGCGCCGTCTCGCTGGCGGAATAGAACGCCGACACCAACAAGCAAATCAGGATCGCCGCAACGGTCAACCAATCGAGCGCAGTCATCGTTCCGCAAGCTTCTCGCTGAGAAATACGCGCACTTCGCGGGCATCGACGCCAGCCTCGATGAAGGCCGAGCCGATGCCGCGCACCAGGATGAATGTAAGCATTCCGCGCTTCACTTTCTTGTCCTGTGCGATCAAATCCATCAATTGGTCAACGGAGGGTAGCGGGCCCGGAATGTCCTGCAAACGCGTCGGCAGGCCGACTTCGGCCAAGTGACCGATCGCGCGCTTGGCCTCGGCCATCGACAGCAAACCCTGCCGCCGCGCCGAGAATTCGAAGGCCAGCGCCATCCCTGCCCCAATCGCCTCGCCGTGCAGGAGCCGGTCGGAGAAACCGCAGGCCGCTTCCAGCGCGTGGCCGAAAGTGTGGCCGAGATTGAGCAAGGCACGGTCGCCGGTCTCGCGCTCGTCGCGCGCCACGATCGCCGCCTTGGCGCGGCAACTCTCCGCGATGGCGTGCTCGCGCGCGGGCCCGCCGGCGAAAACTTCGCGCCAGTTCTTTTCGAGCCAAGCGAAGAAATCGGCATCGCCCAGCAGCCCGTATTTGACGAGTTCGGCATAACCGGCGCGGAATTCGCGCTCCGGCAATGTGTCGAGCAGCGCAGTGTCGGCCAGCACCAGGATCGGCTGGTGGAAGGCGCCGATCAGATTCTTGCCGTGGGCGGAATCGATCGCAGTCTTGCCGCCGACCGAGGAATCCACGTCGGCGAGCAACGTGGTCGGGACCTGCACATAATCGAGCCCGCGCCGCACCACCGCGGCGACGAAGCCGGTGAGGTCGCCGATAACGCCGCCGCCGAGCGCAATCGCCAAGTCGCCGCGCTCGATGCGCGAGGCGATGACCGCCTCGCAGACTTGCTCGAAGACGCGATAGCTCTTCGAGGCTTCGCCGGCCGGGACGATGACGCGGCTCGACGCCACGCCGGCATGGCGCAGCGCCGCTTCGGCCGGATCGAGATGATAGCGTGCGACATTGTCGTCGGTGACGATGACGGCCTTGGCGCCCGGCCGTAGCGCCGCAATGCGGGCGCCGAGCGAGGCCAACAGACCGCGGCCGATGACGATGTCATAGCTGCGCGTTCCGAGCGCGACATTGACGATCGTCGGATCGTTACGAACAAGCGCGGTCATGCGCCGTCCCCTTGCTGCGGCGATCCCGGGGCATTGAGGAACGTGGCGAGCGCCGTGATGATTTCGGACACGATCGCGTCGTGCGGCACTTCGCGCGACTGCACCGTCAAATCCGCCTGGGCATAAGCCGGCTCGCGCGCGACCAACAATTCGCGCAGCGTCGCCGCCGGGTCGGCGGTTTGCAGCATCGGCCGGTCGTTCTTGCGTTTGTTGATCCGCCGCATCAGCACATCGAGTTCGGCGCTGAGCCAGATCGAGACGCCTTTGGCCTTGATCGCCGTGCGCGTATCCGCGTTCATGACCGCGCCGCCGCCGGTCGCCAGCACCTGCGGGCCGCCGTCGAGCAGGCGGGCGATGACGCGGGCCTCGCCGCTGCGGAAATAGGCTTCGCCGTGGCGGCCAAAAATGTCGGCGATGCTCATGCCGGCGGCCTTTTCGATCTCGGTATCGGCGTCGACGAACGGCACGCCGAGGCGCGCCGCAAGCCGGCGGCCGATCGACGACTTGCCCACCCCCATCATGCCGACCAGCACGATCGAGCGGCTGCCCAGAAGGCTCAAAATCGCGGCCGCCGAAGGCTGCTCGGCCGTGCCGTTTTGTAAAGCAATATCAGTCATTTATACTTACGTTTGCGGTCCGCTGTCCGGCCCCCTGTTGCCCCCGCCAAGACCGCCCGGCTGGGTCGCCAGATGACTTGCCAGGGTTGGGCGAACATGATCGTACTCGGTCCCGTTCACCGGCACCAATGGGATGCGCGCGAGCAACTGACGATGCCGAGCCTGTTCCGGTTACTCACCGTCATCGCCGTCCTTGGCGCCGCCGTCTATGGCGGCATCTATGCGCTGTCGCATTACGTGCAGCCGAAGTCGCGCGAGATCACGGTGTCGATTCCGCCCGACAAGTTCTTCAAGAACCGCTGAGGGCGCCGCCATGGCCCCCAGAAGGATGGCCTTCAGAACAATGCCCCCCAGAACGATAGTTCGAACGGTTCGTGGCGCGGCGCGCGCGGGACGTAATTCCAGCGAGCGGCTCGCCGCGCTTTATCTCGACATGCTGGCGGCGGAGCGCGGCGCCGGCAAGAACACGCTCGACGCCTACGGCCGCGACCTTGCGGATTTCTCCGAGCACCTTGCCGCAGCCGGCCGTTCCATCGCCACCGCCTCGACCGAGGATTTGCGCGCCTATCTCGGCGACCTGGCGCGGCGCGGCATGACCGCCGCGACCGTGGCGCGGCGTCTCTCGGCGATCCGGCAGCTCTATCGCTTCCTCTACGCCGAAGGCCAGCGCAAGGACGATCCCGCCGCCGTGCTGGAAGGCCCGAAGCGCGTGCGCGCACTGCCCAAGACGCTGACGCTTTCCGAAGTCGATCGCCTCCTGCGGGTGGCGACGATCTGCGATCCGGCGGCGCCATTAACCGTGCGGCTGCGCGTAGCGCGGCTCGCTTGCCTGGTCGAGATGCTTTACGCCACCGGGCTGCGGGTCTCGGAACTCGTCGCCTTGCCGGCATCCGCCGCGCGCCACGACGCCCGCGTCATCGTCGTGCGCGGCAAAGGCAACAAGGAGCGGCTGGTGCCGCTGAACGATGCCTCCAAGCGCGCAACGGCGGCCTATCTCGATTTGCTCGCGCAATCGGGTCGCGAAGCAAAATCGAAATGGCTGTTCCCCTCATTCGGCGAGAGCGGGCATCTCACGCGCCAGCATCTCGCCCGCGACCTGAAAACACTCGCCGCCGCCGCGGGGCTACGCGCAAGAGAGGTGAGCCCGCACGTGCTCCGTCACGCTTTCGCCAGTCACCTATTGCACAATGGCGCCGACCTGCGCGTGGTGCAGACATTGCTCGGCCACGCCGACATTTCGACCACGCAAATCTACACCCACGTGCTGGAAGAGCGCCTGAAAAGCCTCGTACGTGATTTGCACCCTCTGGGACAGGAATGACCGGGAACAAAATGCCATTGGGCCCTTGCTTGACTTGTGCGCGCTTCGCAGGGAGTTTTGCCCAGATGCGCGGCGGACGCCGGCAATCGATTTGGCGCGAGTTGGTTTGAGTGATGCGTAGCTATCTCGACTTCGAAAAACCGGTGGCCGAGCTCGAGGCCAAGATCGAGGAATTGCGCGCGCTCAACAGCGACGGCGACGCCATCGCCGACGAGATCAGCCGCATCGAAGGCAAGGCGGCGCTGGCGCTCAAGGAGCTCTATGCCGGGCTCACGCCGTGGCAGAAGACGCAAGTGGCGCGGCATCCGCAGCGGCCGCATTGCCTCGATTACGTCGCGACGCTGATCGAGGATTTCGTGCCGCTCGCCGGCGACCGCAAGCACGGCGAGGACGCCGCCATCGTTGGCGGCTTCGGACGCTTCCGCGGCGACAGCGTCTGCATCATCGGCCATGAGAAGGGCTCCGACACCGACAGCCGGCTCAAGCACAATTTCGGCATGGCGATGCCGGAAGGCTATCGCAAGGCGGCCCGCCTGATGGGCATGGCGGACCACTTCGACGTGCCGGTGATCGCGCTGATCGATACCGCGGGCGCCTATCCGGGCATCGGCGCCGAAGAGCGCGGCCAGGCCGAGGCCATCGCGCGCTCGACCGAAACCTGCCTTGAAATCGGCGTTCCCAATGTGGCGGCGATCATCGGCGAAGGCGGCTCCGGCGGCGCCATCGCCATCGCCACCGCCAATCGCGTGATCATGCTGGAGCACGCCATCTACAGCGTGATTTCGCCCGAAGGCGCCGCCTCGATCCTGTGGCGCGATACCGCCAAAGCCCAGGACGCCGCATCGAGCATGAAGATCACCGCGCACGACATGGTGCGGTTCGGCATCGTCGATGCCGTCGTGCATGAACCGACCGGTGGCGCCCATCGCGATCCGGCCGCGACGATTGCGGCAACCGGCGGCGCCATCGCCAAGGCGCTCGGCGAATTGCGCGGCCTCGATCGACCGACCATCACGCGACTGCGCCGCGAGAAATTCCTATCCATCGGGCGGACCATCGGCTGACCGGCCGGCGGCTTCCACAATCGGCTTTGCCACAATCTTGCCGCGATTGATCCAGGACCGCCGCCCGGCGCAATCCGCCGACGGTATCAAGGTGGCTATTTCCTTGGCTTAATGCTGCAAATTCAGTGCAAATTTACCATTCTTTATCGCCGCGGTGAGCAATCTTTGCACCGGCCTTGGGCTGCCTTGCGAAAGCCACCTCTTAAGGATAACGATTATCCAGTGATGGCATGGGGTTGGACCATCAGTTCGGGGAGCTTTGCATTGATTCGCGCCAGCTTTGTCCGCGCGCTTATGGCGTCGGCGGTTCTCGCCGGTGCTTTGACGCTTGCCGGCTGCTACGGCGACGACGGCTATCAGCTGCCCACCCGCGCGATGAAGGAATTGTCGCCGGAGATGCTGACGCTGCTCGACCAGAAAAACATGCCGAAAGAATCGCCGATCCTGGTCCGCATCTTCAAGGAAGAGTCCGAACTCGAAGTCTGGAAGCAGGACTCCACCGCCCGCTACGAATTGGTGAAAGTCTATCCGATCTGCCGCTGGTCGGGCGGCCTTGGTCCGAAGGTCAAGGAAGGCGATCGTCAGGCGCCTGAGGGCTTCTATCCGATCTCGCCCGGCCTGATGAATCCGAATTCCAGCTACTACCTCGCCATCAACATCGGCTTCCCCAACGCCTTCGACAAGGCGAACGGCTATTCCGGCGCCTTCCTGATGATCCACGGCGATTGCTCCTCGCGCGGCTGCTACGCCATGACCGACGAGCAGATCGGCGAGATTTATTCGCTGGCGCGGGAAGCGTTTCTCGGCGGGCAGAAAGCATTTCAGGTCCAGGCCTATCCGTTCCGCATGACGCCGGCGAATCTGGCGCGCCACCGCGACAATCCGAACATGGCGTACTGGAAGACGATCAAGGTCGGCAACGACCATTTCGAAGTATCGCATCAGGAGCCGAAGGTCGACGTTTGCGAAAAGCATTATGTATTCGATGCGGTGCCGCCGGCCGGTTCGACCAAGCCGCTTGCCTTCACACCGTCCGGCCGCTGCCCGGTCTATGAGACCGACCCGAACGTCGCCGAGCAGGCGATGGCGAAACAGAAGAACGACGACTACCAGTTCGCGCAAATGCAGAACGTGTCGACGGTGCCGATCGAGACCGGCACCGACGGCGGCATGAACCGCGTGTTCATGAGCAAGCTGGAAAATCCGACCTACAGTTACGACAACGAAGGCCACTTGCACGTGCCGCCGTTGCAGCCGGGCCGGCTGCCGCCGCAGATTTCGACCAAGGAATCATCCTACGCGGCCAACAATCCATCGGGCACCGGCGGCGGCACCGTCTCTGGCTTCTTCGGCGGCTTGTTCAATAAGAACAGCACACGCGTCGCCTCGACCGACACGAGCTCCACAGGGTCTACGAGCGCTGCGTCTACGAGCCCCGCGAGCTCGCAGACGCATACCGGCTTCTTCTCTAGCCTGTTCTCGTCGAGCCGCGACAACGCGCAGCAGGCGAATGCGTCCGGCGATACCGAGCAGACCGCGACCGCGACCGCGGCGCCGGCGAAGCCTAACAAACCTGCCGCCTTGCGGCCGCGGCCTAACACCGACTCGCAAAAAAGCGGGCCGCAGGTCGCCGACACGACCAAGCCCAAGACCGCGCCGGCGCCCGCGCCCGCGCCTCAGAAAGAGGCCAACGGCGCCGCGCCGCCGCCAAGCAACAATGGCATGCTCAACGGCGCGCAACCCGTGGTGCCGTCCGGCTCGTTCAATAGCCGCTGGGGATTCCAGTAAGCAGACGACGGACATCTGACGACGGAGGACGGAAGGCTCCTATCTGTCCTCCGTCATCTGTCGTCTGTCGTCTGCCTAAGCGTAACGCCCGTGACAATGCTTGAATTTCTTGCCTGAGCCGCAGGGACACGTCTCATTGCGGCCGACCTTGCCCCAGCTGGCCGGGTCCTTCGGATTGCGCGCCGGGGCCTGCGGCGCACGCGCCGCCGCCAGGCCGGCGCCCGAGCCGATACCGTGGCGGGCCAGCGTTTCCGCGCCGGCGGTCGCCAGCGCCATCTCGTCCTCGCCGGCGGTCGGATCGAGCTTTTGCGCCGCCATCATCGGCAGCGGCGCCGGCTGCTGCTCCGGCGCCGGTGCCGCCTGGATCTCGACCCGCATCAGTTGCGCGGTGACCGCTTCGCGCAGGCTCTGGCTCATCGCCTCGAACAGGTTGAAGGCTTCAGCCTTGTATTCGTTGAGCGGATCGCGCTGGCCGTAGCCGCGCAACCCGATCACCTGGCGCAGATGATCGAGCATCACCAGGTGCTCGCGCCACAGATGGTCGAGCGTCTGCAGCAGCACCGACTTCTCGACATAGCGGACGACGTCGGTGCCCCACTGCGCCACCTTCGACGCCATGTGCTCGTCGGCGCGGCGCTCGACGCGGGCGAAAATCTCCTCGTCGGCGATGCCTTCTTCCTTGGCCCATTCGTCGACCGGCAGTTCGAGATTGAGCACGCGCTTGAGCTCTTCCTTAAGCCCCGGCGTGTCCCACTGCTCCGGATAGGCGTTTTCCGGCACGTGCTTGGCGACCAGATCGTCGATCACGGTGTGGCGCATGTCGCCGACCACTTCGGCCACCACCTTCTCCTCCATCCATTCGACGCGCTGATCGAAGATCACCTTGCGCTGGTCGTTCATCACGTTGTCGAATTTCAAAATGTTCTTGCGGATGTCGAAGTTGCGCGCCTCGACTTTCTGCTGCGCCTTTTCCAGCGCCTTGTTGATCCACGGATGGATGATCGCCTCGTCTTCCTTCAGCCCGAGCTTGGTCAGCATGCCGTCAAGCTTGTCGGTGCCGAAGATGCGCATCAAATCGTCTTCGAGCGACAGGAAGAATTTGGAGTGGCCGGGATCGCCCTGGCGGCCGGAACGGCCGCGCAACTGATTGTCGATGCGGCGGCTCTCGTGGCGCTCGGTGCCGAGCACGTAAAGGCCGCCGGCGGCCAGCGCCTTGTCTTTGAGGCGCGCGATCTGGGCGCGGATTTCGTCGGCGCGCGGGCCCTTCTCGCGCTCGCGGGGATCCTCGATATCGGCCAGCTCCTGGCGGATGCGCATGTCGGCATTGCCGCCGAGCTGAATGTCGGTGCCGCGGCCGGCCATGTTGGTCGCAATCGTGATCGCGCCGGGGACGCCGGCTTGCGAAACGATATAGGCCTCCTGCTCGTGATAACGGGCATTGAGGATGGCGAACACTTTGACCTTGGTGGCGCCCTCGTCGCCGGAATAGAGCGCGGCGAACGCGTTCGGATCGGTGAAGTCGTGCTGCTCCCAGCCCTGCTT
The DNA here is from genome assembly GCA_035317145.1 of Xanthobacteraceae bacterium. Taxonomy (GTDB): domain Bacteria; phylum Pseudomonadota; class Alphaproteobacteria; order Rhizobiales; family Xanthobacteraceae; genus BOG-931. The sequence continues at coordinate 14,928 of DATHHM010000419.1, forward strand.
GCGCAACAATTCGGCGAGCGCTTCCGATTTCTCGATTGATGTCGTGCCGACCAGCACCGGCTGGCCGCGTTTTTTGCAGTCCTCGATCAGCGTGATGATGGCGCGGTATTTCTCCGCCGCCGTGCGATAGACCTCGTCATCGTCGTCGATGCGGACCATCGGCATGTTGGTCGGAATTTCCAGCACTTCGAGGTTATAGATGTCCTGGAACTCGTCGGCTTCGGTCGACGCCGTTCCGGTCATGCCGGCAAGCTTCTCGTACATGCGGAAATAGTTCTGGAACGTGATCGAAGCCAGCGTCTGGTTTTCCGGCTGGATCGGCTGGTGCTCCTTGGCCTCGAGCGACTGGTGCAGGCCTTCCGAATAGCGCCGGCCCGGCATCATGCGGCCGGTGAACTCGTCGATGATGACGACCTCGCCGTTGCGCACGATGTAGTCCTTGTCGCGCTGGAACAGTTTATGCGCACGCAGTGCTTGATTCACGTGGTGCACGACCGAGACGTTCTCGACGTCGTAGAGCGAATCGGATTTGAGCAGGCCGGCCTGGCGTAGCGCTTGCTCCATCTTCTCCATGCCGACTTCGGTGAGAGTGACAGTGCGCTGCTTTTCGTCGAGCTCGTAGTCGGCCTTGTCGAGATTGGGAATATAGGTGTCGATCGTATTGTAGAAATCGGAGCGATCGTCGAGCGGGCCGGAGATGATGAGCGGCGTGCGTGCCTCGTCGATCAGGATCGAGTCGACCTCGTCGACGATGGCGTAGATGTGCCCGCGCTGCACCATGTCCTCGATCCGGTATTTCATATTGTCGCGCAGATAGTCGAAGCCGAGCTCGTTGTTGGTGCCGTAGGTGACGTCGCAGTCGTAGGCCTTCTTGCGCTGCTCGTCGTCGAGGCCGTGGACGATGACGCCGACGGTCAGCCCGAGGAAGGTGTAGATCTGTCCCATCCATTCGGCGTCGCGCTTGGCGAGGTAATCGTTGACGGTGACGACATGGACGCCGCGGCCGGCGAGCGCGTTGAGATAGACCGGCAGCGTCGCCACCAGCGTCTTGCCTTCGCCGGTTTTCATTTCGGAGATACGGCCCTCGTGCAGCACCATGCCGCCGATCATCTGCACGTCGAAATGCCGCTGGCCGAGCGTACGCTTGCCGGCCTCGCGCACCGTGGCAAAGGCCGGCACCAGGAGGTCATCGAGCGAGGTACCTTCGGCGAGCTGTTTTTTAAATTCGTCAGTCCGGGCGCGTAATGCCTCGTCGGAGAGCTCTGCCAGCTCCTTTTCCAGCGCATTGATTTCGTCGACGCGTGGCCGGAAGGCGCGGATACGCCGGTCGTTGGAGGAACCGAACAGCTTGCGGGCGACCGCGCCGATCATCGCATCATCCTTCCACGGCTCCGCCGCGCCATAAGCCAGTTTGATCGAGCATGACCGGATTCATGCGCGCCAGTTCCGCACCCGGCACCACCCCGTAAACGCATCCAAGCAGCGGAAAATGCTGCGTTATTTTGGCTTATGCAAGGCGGCATGGAGGCCCAGATTCTGTCGAGAGATAGGAGGGGGTGGTTTTGTTGTCAATGCAAAGGGCATCTTCACGCGCTCGTTAGGCGGAGCTGCGATTCTGCCATTGCCAAGGGCAGGCGTTTTGCGCGAGTGTCCGCGCCGAAATTCGCGCCTTAACAAGAGGCCCGACCGACTTAAAAATGCCAAGCCCGGACCGATTTGCGCCTAAGTCCGAGCGCTTAACATAACCCGGCGATTTGCCCCTTTGCCAAAGGATTGCTTTTCATGGCCTCCACTCGCCTTATCATCTCCTGTGTGCTCACCGTAACGGCGCTGTTGTGCGCAGCCGCAGCACCGCTGCGGGCGGAGGATTCCAGTCCGGTGGTGGCCCGCGCCAACGGCGTCGACATTCACGAGAGCGATCTCACCTTCGCCGAGGAGGAGATCGGCGGCAACATGCCGCAAATGGGGCCGGACCAGAAGCGCGATTACCTGATCACTTATCTCGCCGACGTCATCGTGATGTCGCAAGCAGCCGAGCAGAAGAAGGTCGGCGACAATCCCGACGTCCAGCGTCGGCTCTCCTTCGACCGCAACCGGGTGCTGATGGAAGCGCTGTTGCAGCAAGCCGGCAAAGCCGCCCTCACCGACGCGGCGATGAAGCAGGTCTATGACGACGCCGTCAAGCAGATGCCGGCCGAGCAGGAAGTGCACGCCCGCCACATCCTGGTGCCGACCGAGGACGAAGCCAAGGCGATCGAAGCCGAGCTCAAGAAGGGCGCCGATTTCGCCACGCTCGCCAAGGAGAAATCGAAAGACCCCGGCGCCGCCGACGGCGGCGATCTCGGCTATTTCACCAAGGACCAGATGGTGCCGGAATTCGCCGAGGCCGCGTTCAAGCTCGACAAGGGCCAAGTTTCCGATCCCATCCATACGCAGTTCGGCTGGCACATCATCAAGGTCGAGGACAAACGCACCAAGCCGACGCCGACTTTCGATCAGGTCAAAGTCCAACTCGAGAATTACGTCGCCCACCGCGCTCAGGCCGAGCTGGTCGACAGCCTGCGCAAGTCCGCAAAAATCGAGCGCCTCGACAAGCCTGCGCCGGCGCCGGATCCCGCGACGCTCAACCCGGCGGCGCCGGCGAAGAAGTGACGCGTCATTTATGCGTCATGCCCGGCCTTGTGCCGGGCATCCACGTCTTTACAAGATAGCGGCTCAAAGACGTGGATGGCCGGGATAAACCCGGCCATGACGCAGCAATGAGCATCGCCGTGTCCTCCGCCATCTCCCCCCTCGCTCCGAAAACAACCCCCGCCATGCCGGCCATCGCTGGCGTGCGGCTCGCGACCGCGGCCGCTGGCATCCGCTATCAGGGCCGCACCGATGTCATGCTCGCGGTGTTCGATGAAGGCGCCAGCGTCGCCGGCGTGTTCACCCGCTCGAAATGTCCTTCGGCGCCGGTCGAGTGGTGCCGCGCCAGGATCAAGGGCGGGCGCGCCCGCGCGCTGGTGGTCAATTCCGGCAATGCCAACGCGTTCACCGGCAAGAACGGCCGCGAGGCGTGCGCGTTCACCGCCAAGCTCGCGGCGAACGCCGTCGGCTGCAAGACGACGGAGGTATTTCTCGCCTCGACCGGCGTCATCGGCGAGCCGCTGCCGGCGCAAGCTTTTGGCGGCGTCATGGCTCGCCTGGTCGAGGAGGCTACCGACGAAGGCTACGTCGACGCTGCCGGCGCCATCATGACCACCGACACGTTCCCAAAACTCGCCACCGCGAGCGCGCGGCTTGGCGGCGTTACGGTGACCATCAACGGGTTCGCCAAAGGCGCCGGCATGATCGCGCCCGACATGGCTACCATGCTCGCCTTCGTATTCACCAACGCGCCGATCGCGGCGCCGGCCTTGCAAACGCTGCTGCGCGAGGGCGTCGTCGACACTTTCAATGCCGTCACCATCGACGGCGATACCTCGACCTCCGATACGCTGCTGGCCTTCGCCACCGGTGCGGCGCGCGGCGCACCGCGCATTGCCCGCGCCAACGATCCGCGCCTCGTGCCGTTCCGCAAAGCCTTCAACGCCGTGCTCGCCAATCTTGCGGAACAAGTGGCGCGCGACGGCGAAGGCGCGCGAAAACTGGTCGAGATCGTGGTCGAGGGCGCGGTGTCGAAACTTTCGGCGCGCCGCGTCGCGCTGTCGATCGCCAATTCGCCGCTGGTCAAGACCGCGATCGCCGGCGAGGACGCCAATTGGGGCCGCGTCGTCATGGCGGTCGGCAAGGCCGGCGAGCCGGCCGACCGCGACCGGCTGTCGATCTGGTTCGGCGGCATCCGCGTCGCCCACAAGGGCGCGCGCGATCCGGATTACGACGAAGCCGCCGTTTCCGCGGCAATGAAGAAGCCGGAGATCGCGCTGAAAGTCGCACTCGGCCTCGGCAAAGGCCGCGACCGCGTGCTGACCTGCGATCTCACCAAGGAGTACGTGGCGATCAACGGGGACTACAGGTCCTGACCGACGGGCGGAAGAGCAAAGCTGTCGCGCAACGTGCCCACAACCTTTATGCTGCGGCCCTGCGATTAAATGGGAGGGACCGCCATGAAACTTCCCCGCCGCAAACTTTTGCATCTGGCAGCGGGCGCGCTCGCGCTGCCGGCGCTATCGCGTATTGCGTCGGCCCTCGATTATCCGACGCGGCCGGTGCGCTGGATCGTCGGCTTCCCGCCCGGAGGTCCAAACGACATTACGGCACGGATCATGGCCGAGTTTCTGTCGGAGCGATTGCACCAGCAATTCGCCGTCGAGAACCGGCCCGGAGCGGCGGGCAATGTTGCGACCGAACAGGTCGCGAGGGCCCAGCCCGACGGCTACACGGTGATGGAGCTCGCTACAGTCAACGCGATCAATGCATCGCTCTACCAAAATCTCAATTATGATTTCATCCGCGACATTACGCTCGTTGCCGGCTTCAGCCAGGGACCGGCCGTCATGGAGGTGAACCCAAAAGTACCGGCCGCCACGCTTCCCGAGTTCATCGCCTATGCGAAGGCCAATCCGGGCAAGATCAATCTTGGGTCGGCCGGCATTGGCACGCCGCAACACGTCATCGGCGAACTGTTCAAGATGTTGACCGGCACCGACATGGTGCACGTCCCCTATCACGGCTCAGCCCCGGAGTTGGTCGATCTGATCGCCGGCCAAGTCCAGGTCGTGTTCGAGCCAATCCAATCCACGCTCGGCTATATCAAGGGTGGAATGCTGCGGCCCTTGGCGGTAACGATGGCATCGCGTGCAGATGCGCTGCCGGATTTGCCGACGGTGGGCGAATTCGTACCGGGGTTCGAGGCACGCACTTGGCAGGGGCTGGGTGCTCCGAAAGGCACGCCCGCCGAGATCACCGCGACGATCAACAAGGAGGTCAATGCCGTTCTTGCCGACCCGAGGCTCAAGGCACGGTTTGCCGACCTCGGCATCATACCCATGCCCATGACGCCGGCCGAATGCCAAAAGTTCATCACCGCCGAAACCGAGAAATGGGCTAAAGTCATCAAGTTCGCGAGCATCAAACCGGATTGAGGCCGGTCGCCTGCTGCGCCGACATTCCATAGACGTCGCCATCAACGGCGATTACCGCTCGTGAATTGCGCCGGGCCGGAGATCACGCAACCGACACGAGGTCGGGCCTCACGCGCAGCGGTAGCGCCGCCAGTTCCACGCGATTGCGGCCGTTGACCTTAGCGCGGTAGAGCGCCTCGTCGGCACGCGAGATCAAGGTGACCGCAGTGTCGCCGCCGACATACTGGGCGACGCCGAAGCTGCACGTCACCTTGCCGACGCGGTCAAAGACGGCTTGCTCGATCGTGGCGCGCAATTTTTCCGCGGCCTGATACGCGGTCCAGCCGTCGCAATTGGGAACCACGATGACGAATTCCTCGCCGCCCCAACGGACCAGCACGTCTGTGTTGCGGATGTTGTCAGCGGCGAGTTTAGCCATCTGTACCAAGGTCTTGTCACCGATCTGATGGCCGTAGGTATCGTTGATCGCCTTGAAGTGATCGGCGTCGTATAGCACCAGCGACAACGGTGACTTGTAGCGTGTGGAGCGCAGCATCTCGCTCACCAGTGTCTGGTCGAGCTTC
>DATHHM010000420.1:0-6513 GCA_035317145.1 Xanthobacteraceae bacterium
ATTCTCCGTCAATGAGCTTGCCGAGCGCGTGCAGCGTGTCGGACGGTCGCTCAATCTCGAGGTCGACATCCAGCACCTCGACAATCCGCGCAAGGAAATGGAGGAGCATTATTATAATCCGGCGCATCACGGCCTGGCCGAGCTCGGCCTCAAGCCGCACCTGATGACCGACGACGTGGTCGCAGGCATGCTCGAACAGGTGCTCGAACATCGCGATCACATCGTGCCCGATCGCATCCTGCCGCGCGTGCGGTGGCGCTGAAGATGCGCTGGCTCGTCACCGGCGGCTGCGGCTTCATCGGCCGGAATTTTATCCGCCTGTTGCTGGAGCGGAGCAACGACACCATCCGTGTGGTCGACGATCTTTCGGTCGGCACGCGCGCCGATCTCGAAGCGATCAGCCCAGTCGTGGCGCTCGACCCGGGGACGCTCAAGCCCGCCGAGGCCGGCGGCGCGGCTTGCCGCATCGAGATCGTGGCCGGCGACGTTCGCGATGCGGTGCTGGCGCGCCGCGTCGTCGCCGGAGCTGACGCGGTCATCCATCTCGCCGCCAATACCGGAGTCGGGCCGTCGGTCGCCGACCCGATGAGCGACTGCACCACCAACGTCCTCGGCACGCTGAACTATCTGGAAGCTTGCCGGCACGGCGGCGTGCGCCGTTTTGTTTTTGCCTCGAGCGGTGCGCCGATCGGCGAGTGCGAGCCGCCGATTCACGAGGAGCTTCCCACCCATCCGGTGTCGCCCTACGGCGCCAGCAAGCTCGCCGGCGAGGCCTATTGTTCGGCCTATAAGCGCAGTTTTGGCATCGATACAGTGGCGCTGCGCTTCGGCAATTGCTACGGGCCGCTGTCGACCCACAAAGGCAGCATCGTCGCCAAATTCATCCGCGAGGCAATAGCTGGACAACCTTGGGATATCTACGGCGACGGCTTGCAGACCCGCGATTTCATCTATGTCGAGGACATCGCCGAGGCGATCTTCCGCGGCGCCACGGCGCCCGACGTCGGCGGCGAAATCTTTCAGGTCGCGACCAATGCCGAGACCACGGTGCTGGAGCTCGCCGAGACGCTGCGCACGGTGCTCGAGAAGAACGGCGTCCGCACCCACGGCATCCGCCACGCCGCGCCGCGCGTCGGCGACGTCAAGCGCAATTATTCCGACACAACCAAGGCCCGCCGCCGCCTCGGCTGGAACGCCCGCGTCGGCCTGGAGGATGGCCTCGACCGCACCGTGAAGTGGTTTTTGCAGCGCGCTTGAGCGTCAATTTATTTCGCGGCGGCACTTTGCCGGTCGATCCAATCGATGACATTGCGGGACACGACGGCCTCGCGGCCGGCAAGCGCATGATGCGCCTGCATGTTGCAACTATTTTCGGGATATTCGAACGGATCGGACACTGCATATTGCTCGCTGCCGCCCCGGATCGCGATCGATTGAAAATTCGGCGCTTTGAGCGCCGCGGCCGCATTCTTGATGCGGTCGACCGCGGGCCGCGAACATGAATCCGACTCGTGGCTAATCAGGAGAACGGGCATGCTTGCGAGCGCAAGCTTGGCGCCGTCGATGAGCGCGCTGCTGGTCGGCTCCGGCTCTTCCAGCATCGGCGAAATCAGAACCAGCCCGGCAATCGTATCGGCCTTGCCGCGCGCCGCGGCATTGAGCGCCGAAGTGACGCCGCTGTCATAGGCGACCATCCAGACCTTCGGCGCCATGCCACGCAGGCGATCGGCGAGCGCGCGCAAATCGTCGGCCTGCATCGGCGAAGTCCGGAAACCCGCCAGCGAGGCCGGCGGCTTATGGTCGGCCGCGACGTCCGGAACGATCGCAAGCAATCCGCCATTGGCATAGCGCATGCGCGTGCGCAGGAGAAAATCGTCTTCGCCCCAGCCGATATGCGCCTGCGCATCGAGATTGATGTTGCCGTGCCCGCCCGGCAAAAGCATGACCGCCCCGGTCGGCTGGTCTGGCTTCATCACCAGCACGCGATTTAAGACGTCGGGACGGGTGCCCCAGTTTTCGCTGGTCACCGAAGCCGCATGAGCCGGCCCGCCGCCAAACGCTCCGGCAGCAGCAATGGCAGCAGCCGCACACAGCATCTTGGCGCGGAGCAGGTTGGCGCGGGGGAATTCGACGCGGGACATGTTGATCGCCATTGCGCAGGGATTTACCTCGACCGGCAAATAGTGCAATACCCCATTCGCCCAGGGCACGGCGCAAGGAACGGCATCAGCGGTGCTCACGCAAGCGCAAAAATTTTTCGCAACCGCGCAATCGCCGTCGCCCCGCTCGGTGGTTGCGATCTTCGCGCTCTACGTCATCTTTCTGTTCGCGCTGAACGTGCTGCACGCCTATCAGCTCGGCTTCCAATCCAAAATGTACGATTCGCCGATCTACCGCTGGCGGGAAAGCCTGGTGATCGCGTTGTCGCGCATGCAGCCGCAGCCGTTGCACGGCTATGTCGGCTACGGATCGATTTTGTCCTATCTCACGCATCACGGCCTCGCCCTCATCGGCGGCGAGGCGGACCCGATGCCGACGGGGGCGGAGCAGCAGGCGCTGGTCATGAACGGCGCGCGCATGGATCGCCTGATGCAGGAGGCGAGCAAAGTCATCATCGATCCAAATCTGCCGCCGGTGATATTGCAAGGCAACGAACTCGGGCTGGTCGATTACACCTACTGGGCGTTCAAGCTTTACGGCATCAGCGTCAATGCGCTGGTGCTGTTCTATTTCACGCTGCTGTTCATTTCCGTCGCGCTGTTCTTCGTCGCTTTCCGGCAATCGCCGTTCTGCCTGCTGCTGCTGATGCTGTATTTGGCCGCCCACTATTTCGCGCTGGATTACGCGCAAACCCGCGCCATTCTCGCCATCCAGAACAGCCGCTTTTTCCCGGTCTTGGCGCTCTTGCCGGCGCTGCACCTCTTCCTGCTCACCGTGATGCGCGTTCGGCCGACGGCACCGGTCGTTGCCGGCGCAGCCGTGCAGACCTTCATTTTGATGTTCATGGTGTTTTGCCGGACGCAGACATATTGGGAGGTTTTTGCGATCCTCCTCGGCGCCGTCGTCGTCACCGGATTGCGGCCGGTCCGGCAAGCGCTGCTGCGCCCCAAACGATGGTTGGCCGCGATCGGCGAGACGGTGCGTGAAACCTGGCCGGCCGTTCTTACCGTGTTGGGCGTCGTGGCGTTGCTCGGCTATACCCATTTCGCTCCCGACGAAACCGTGTACGCCAAGGAATCAAAAGCGCATCTATTCTGGCACGATTTCTTCGTCAGCACGGTCAGCGCCGATCCGCAATTGCTCGCCACCTATGGCTTCGGATCTCCCTCTTATACCGACGACATGGGCTACCTGGCGGCGCTTCACGACCTGCGCGGGCGCAACGATGGCTCAACCCCGATTGCCGACGAGGTCAACGGCGTCCTCGGCATCGATATCTGGAAGAGCAACGGTGCCTATGACGAGGAAATGCGCCGACTTTATTTCCGCGTGCTGCGCGAGCATCCCTGGCCGGTGGTGCGGTCGTTTTTGATCGGCAAGCCGGTGGACCAGCTGGCGTATTTCAGGGTCACGCCGGAGCTGTGGAGGCGGCACAATTATATCAACCCGATGATCCTGGCCGTGGCGGCGACGCTTCTGGCGCTTGCTCTCGGCGCGGCGCTGCCGACGCGGCGGACTGCGCTCCTGGGCGCGGCGGTCATCGTGGTCGTGCTCGCCTGCTCGACCATGACGAGTTTCTTTTATCCGACCGCGCTGATCGCCGAAGTGCTCGTGACCTGGCTGATGCTGGTCATGGTCTGCGCGATATATCTGCCGCTGGCTTTGCTGTTTTATGTTGTACGCCAAAGGGCAGTCCCGGCCGCTGCGGCTTCATAGAGCATGATCCCGAAAAGTGGATACCGGTTTTCGGATAAGATCATGCTCTAGCAAAGATTCTAGACTATGATCCGATTCAATTGAATTGGATCATAGTCTAGAACGGCTGAAGAGCGCCACGGAATCCAATGCGCAGCGGTGGGCGGCGATGTCCCTTAACCCCGTGGGTCGGCCTCGACTCCACCCAAAACCACGCCGAGCCTGCCATCGCCCTTGTAGGTCACGGCGCCGCCGTTGATGGGCCGGAGCGAGATGACGATCTGGCCAGCCGAGGTCATCAGATCGAGCCATATTTTTTGCCACCCATCGGGCCCTTGATCGATGCCTCGCTCTTTCATCGCGCCGTCGGCGCTGATGACCGCGTGGTTGGCAAGATTGAATATGGCGACGGCGTGATTGAGCGGTTGGCCGTTGGCTTGGTCGCTGGCCTCGAGTTCGATGTTGCTTCCACCCGTGGGCTTCACCCAGGCCATGACCCGGTAAACTTGATTTTTGTTCAGCCCGCTGAATTGGCCGGCCAGGGTGTGGAAGCCGTCCTGCGGCGTGGCGACGATCCGCATGATCGTCTGGCCCGTCACCACGGATGTTCCGGTCTCAGGCTGGACATTCAAATGCGCGATCCCGGCCCATTGGAACCCCGCGGTCTCGATCTTCGGCAATGCATTAAATGGAGTTTCTGACGTAGTTCCGGGCGCGGCGGCCGCAGCCGCTACAACCGCCGGCGCCGCAGCCGGAGCGGCCGGGATCGAGGCGGTGGTGATCGGATCGGAAAACGGGTAGCCGGACCACAGGTTCAGCGTGAACAAAGTGGCCGAAAACGACAGCGCTACGACAATAATGCCGACGATGCCGTAGGACAGCCTTGATAGCATGACAGCCCCATGCCCGATGTGAAGACGCGTTGGCTACCCCGGTTAGCCGCTTCTATGTTAAGTATGATTAACACAAAGTTAAGACGGACCTTTGCCCGATGAATCCCTTCGGAGCTGATGCATGACGGCAACGTTTCTGCTGCGAACCGCTTCGTCTGTCGGGACAAAATTGGTATTGATTCGCAATAATCTGTTCGCGCCGACAAATCAAGATAATCCAGGGTACGCCGGCATTGTCTGCAGAGCCGCGGCGTGAGGTCGGAGGCGCGCGATGGAGTCTTGGCTGGATTTCTGGAATGCGCCGAACGCGATCTATGTCAGCCGGCGCCACCAGAAGGCGCACTATGCCAAGGTTTTGAGCGGCATCGGCCGGTTCATGCCGGCCGGCGGCGCGGCGGTCGTCCTGGATTGGGGCTGCGGCGATGCGCTTGCCGCCGACGACCTGGCGCAAACCTGCCGGACATTGTTGCTCTACGACCGCGCCGACAGCGCGCGCCGCCGGCTGCTTTCGAATTACGCCGGCAGTCCGAAAATCCACGTCCTCGATGAAGCGGAGCTCGACGCCGTTTCGCCGGCCTCGGTCGACCTGATCGTCGTCAACTCCGTCGTGCAATATCTCGACCGGCGCCAATTCAGCGACGCGCTGCGCCGCTTTCACCGGCTGTTGAAGAGCGACGGCAGGCTGTTGCTCGGCGACATCATCGCGCCGGATACGCCGCTCGTCGGCCACGTCACGACGTTCCTGCGTTTCGCCTGGCAAAACGGCTTCTTCGTCGCGGCCGTCGTCGGCCTCGCGCGCAATTTCATGTCTCCCTATCGCAGGCTTCGTCGCGACGCCGGCTATGCTTGTTACACTGCGGGCGAGATGCTAGGTCTGCTCGACGAAAACGGTTTCGTCGGCGAGCGGCTGGCGTCCAACATCGCCGTCAGCCAGCTCCGTTCCTCGTATCTTGCACGCCGACGCGACTCCGCCCGGGACTTGGAATCGCCTCCGTAGCGCGCCAGGGCGTGAGTTGAGCCCGGCCGTGTCCGTGGATCAAAACAATTCGGAGCCGGCAACTTGGTCGCCGCTAAAGACAGGCTGCATAGTTTCGGTTGCATCGGCCTGCTCATATTGATCGGCTGCACCCTTTATCTCGACCTGTTCCATGGACTGAGCCTCGGCCAGGATCGGATCAGCTATCATCCGATCTACCGGGTACGGCAGTCGCTCGCGGTCGCCATCTCCCGTTTGCATGACCCTCCGGCCGGCGGGTATCTCGCTTATAGATCGGTCCTCAATGTGCTGACCGAAAACGGCTTTGCCATATTCGACGACGAGCCGGGGCGGCAACTGGGCCCGCCGGGGTGGGAAGCGCTTCTCAATGACGGACCGCGGCTCGATCGAATCATCCGCGAGGCAAAAGATGTCGCGATCGATACCGCTGCGCCGCCGGATATCATCCGTGCCAACGAAATCGGTTTGGCGGATTACATGTATGTCAGCTTTCGGCTTTTCGGCGACAAGATATCGTCGTTCTATTATTTCTTCTTTTTGGTCGTGGCGGCCACCTGCCTGTTTTACGTCCTGCAATTTCGCGACAGCCCTTTCCTGCTATTCTTGTTGGTCATTTTCCTCGGCGAGCTCTATTTCCTGGAGAACTATGCGCACAGTTACGGCGTGCAGCTGAACACCGTGAGCAACAGCCGGCTTTTCTCGGGCCTGTCTCTGGTGCCGGCGCTGCATATTCTTGTGCTGCTCTGGCAACGCCAACCGCCCCGCGCA
>DATHHM010000421.1:0-5203 GCA_035317145.1 Xanthobacteraceae bacterium
CATCGATTTCGCCTTCTCCGGCGGCGCCGCGCAGGACCCGGCCGGCAAGGCGGGGACCGCCTATCTCGCTGCCTCGACGCTCAACGACGGCGTCGGCGAATTCGATTCCAAGACCTTCCATGAACGGCTCGAGCGCAAGGCGATCGAGCTGAATTTCAGCGCCGACCGTGACGCGCTGCGCGGCACACTGCGCACGCTGTCGGAAAACCGCGACGAGGCGTTCGCCGATCTGCGGCTCACGCTGACCGCGGCGCGCTTCGATGCGGCCGACGTCGAGCTCAATCGCGCGCAAATTCTCTCGCAGCTGCGCCGCGCCACGACGAGCCCCACCGATATCGCCAACCAGCGCTGGTGGGACATCGCCTTTGCCGGCCATCCCTATAGCCGGCCGGCCAACGGCACGCTGGAATCGATGCCGAATATCACGATCGCCGATCTGAAAACCTATTCGCGCCGCGTGCTGGCGCGCGACAACCTCAAGATCGCCGTGGTCGGCGACATCGATGCCGCAACCGTCAAGACCATGCTCGACCGCGTGTTCGGCGCGCTGCCGGCGAAGGCGGAACTGACGCCCGTCGCCAACGCGGCGCCGCAGGGTCTCAACCGCCGCACCGTCGTCAACCTCGACGTGCCGCAGGCGGTGATCGAATTCGGCGGCGCCGGCATCGGCCGCAAGGATCCCGATTTCATGGCCGCCTATATCGTCAACCACGTTCTCGGCGGCGGCTCGTTTTCCTCGCGGCTCTACCAAGAGGTCCGCGAGAAGCGCGGGCTGGCCTATGGCGTCTCCGACAGCCTGTTGTGGTACGACCACACGGCGCTGTTCCTCGGCTCGACCGCGACGCGTGCGGATCGTAGCGCGGAAACCCTCGACCTGATCCAGAAGGAAATCCGCCGTCTCGCCGACGACGGCCCGACCGCCGAAGAGCTCGCCAAGGCCAAGGCCTATCTCAACTCTTCGTTCGCGCTCAATCTCGACACGTCGAGCAAGATCGCTTCGCTGTTGGTGCAGCTGCAGCGCGACGATCTCGGCATCGATTACATCGCGCGGCGGCCGGCGATGATCGAAAGCGTGACGCTCGACGACGCCCGGCGCGTCGCCAAGCGGTTGCTCGACGGCGGCCTTCTGGTCACCGTGGTCGGCAAGCCTGAAGGTGTGGCTTCCACGGCGCCGACGGCTAACTAATCTTTCCCCTCCCCCTTGTGGGGAGGGGTAGGGGTGGGGGTCGAGAGGTATCGCGTCAGCTTTGACGATCACTCACGAGCGTCTACGTTGGCGTAAAACCTCCCGACCCCCACCCAACCCTCCCCCACAAGGGGGGAGGGCTAACAAGCTGCACCATGATCCGCGTCACCGACCAAATCTCGATCGACGAGCGCGAAATCGAAGAAAGCTTCGTGCGTTCGTCGGGGCCGGGCGGGCAGAACGTCAACAAGCTCTCGACCGCGGTGCAGCTTCGCTTCGACGTGCGGCATTCGCCGTCGCTGCCGAACGACGTGAGCGCGCGATTGCAACGGCTCGCCGGCTCGCGGCTGACCCGCGACGGCGTGCTGGTCATCATCGCGCAAAGCCATCGCACTCAGGGGCGCAATCGGCAGGATGCGCTCGACCGTCTCCTTGATCTGATCCGCCAAGCGGCGGTCAGGCCCATCAAGCGGCGGCCGACCAGGCCGACCAAAGCGTCGCGCGAGCGCCGCATCGAAGGCAAGAAACGCCGCGGCGGCATCAAGAACTTGCGCCGCGCCAAGCCGTCGTTCGACTGATTTGTAGCCCGGATTGAGCGAAGCGAAATCCGGGAACGATTGATCTATTCGATCTCAGGCCCCGGATTTCGCTAGCGCTCAATCCGGGCTACGGTTTCTGATTAACCCGAGTCGCCCATGCCCGTCCGCCAGCTTTCCGAGGCCATCGTCAATCGCATCGCCGCCGGCGAGGTGGTCGAGCGTCCGGCGAGCGTGGTCAAGGAACTGGTCGAGAATGCGCTCGATGCGGGCGCGAGCCGTATCGATGTGCTCACCGACGGCGGCGGCCGCCGTTTGATCCGCGTCACCGACGACGGCGCAGGCATGACGCGCGGCGATCTTGATCTGGCTGTCGAGCGCCATGCCACCTCGAAGCTTGCCGACGACGATCTGGTTTCGATCCGCACGCTGGGTTTTCGCGGCGAGGCGCTGCCCTCGATTGGTTCCGTGGCGCGGCTGTCGATCGCGACGCGGCACGCCGGCGAGCCTCATGCCTGGGCGATCGAGGTCGATGCCGGCACGAAATCCGCCATCAAGCCCGCGGCGCTCAGCGAAGGCACCCGCGTCGAGGTGCGCGACCTGTTCTACGCCACGCCGGCGCGGCTGAAATTCCTCAAGCTCGACCGCACCGAGGCCGAAGCCGTGCGCGAGGTGGTGCGCCGGCTCGCCATGAGCCGGCCCGATGTCGCCTTCACGCTGGCCGGCGAGGAGCGCGCGCCGGTGACCTTTGCCGCGGCGCTGCCCGGTGCGACCGGGCGGCTGACGCGGCTCGGCGACATTCTCGGCGCCGACTTCCGCGCCAACGCCGTGGAGATCGCGGCCGAACGCGAGGGCGTCGTCATCGACGGCTTTGCCGCGCTGCCGACGCTGACGCGCGGCAATGCGCTCGGCCAATATCTGTTCGTCAACGGCCGGCCGGTGCGCGACAAGCTTCTCATCGGCGCCGTGCGCGGCGCTTACGCCGATTATCTGCCGCGCGACCGGCATCCGGTGCTGGCGCTGTTTGTCGCGCTGGATGCCCGCGAGGTCGACGTCAACGTGCATCCGGCCAAGGCTGAGGTGCGCTTTCGCAATGCCGGCCTCGTTCGCGCGCTGATCGTGTCGGCGCTCAAATCGGCGCTCGCCCGCGAGGGCACGCGCGCGGCGACGACCGGCGGCTCGGCGACCATCGCGGCGTTTCGCCCTGCTGCCGTGCCAATCCGCAGCTGGGACTGGCGCCGTTCGCCGGCACGGCCGAACGATGCGCGGCGGTCGTACATGCCGTCGCGCGGTGGCGGCGGGTTTGCCGAAGCGGCGCAAGCCGCCTTCGATGTCGGTGGGCCGACTGCCGACCTGCGCGTCGAGGCGGAGCCCGCCGCCGAGCTGATCGACCGGCCGCTCGGCGCGGCGCGCGCCCAAGTGCACGAGACCTATATCGTGGCGCAGACCCGCGACGGCCTGGTCATCGTCGATCAGCACGCCGCCCACGAGCGCATCGTTTACGAAAAGCTGAAAGCTGCGATCGAGAAAGCCGGCGTGGCGCGGCAGATTCTGCTGATCCCTGAAATCGTCGAGCTCGACGAAGCCGATGTCGAGCGGCTCATCGCGCGTGCCGAAGAATTGGCGCGCTTTGGTTTGGTGGTCGAGGCTTTCGGCCCCGGCGCGGTGGCGTTGCGCGAGACGCCGTCGCTCCTAGGCGAGATCGATGGCGCAGGCCTCATTCGCGATCTCGCCGAGCATATCAGCGAATGGGAGGAGACCTTGCCGCTGGAGCGCCGCCTGATGCAGGTCGCGTCCTCGATGGCGTGCCACGGCTCGGTGCGCGCCGGGCGATGGCTCAAGCCCGAAGAGATGAACGCGTTGCTGCGCGAGATGGAAGCGACGCCGAATTCCGGCCAGTGCAACCACGGCCGCCCGACCTATGTGGAACTAAAACTCACCGACATCGAGCGCCTGTTCAGGCGGCGCTAGCCTAAATCGCGGAGTGTTGGATGTCTTGTCGTCGGCCGTTGGCTGTTGTGACGTTGTTTGCTTTGTTGTGCGTGCAGGCGCGCGCGCAGGAATGGCCGACGCAACCGGTGACCATGGTGGTGCCGTTCGCTCCGGGCGGCGTGTACGACACCATGGGCCGTGTTTACGCCGCGGCGCTTTCCGATATTTTGGGCCAACAGGTCGTCGTCGAAAACGTGCCCGGTGCCGGCAGCATGACCGGCGCGGCGCGGGTCTCGCGGGCCGATCCCGACGGTTATCAGCTGCTGTTCGGCGGCGAGTCGCCCAATGCCCAAGTGCAGCTCATCCACAAGGAGCCGCCGTACGATGCCGCGACCGATTTCGCAGC
Organism: Xanthobacteraceae bacterium; assembly: GCA_035317145.1. Lineage (GTDB taxonomy): Bacteria > Pseudomonadota > Alphaproteobacteria > Rhizobiales > Xanthobacteraceae > BOG-931. The sequence continues at coordinate 4,061 of DATHHM010000421.1, forward strand.
CGTTGCCTTGGTGGCCCAGCAGCCGCTCATCCTGACCACGCGGCCCGGCATCCCGGCGGGCTCCCTGCCGGACTTCATCGCTTACGCCAAGGCCAACCAGGCCAAGATGCAATATGGCTCGCCCGGCACCGGAACCGGCTCACATCTCGCCTGCGCCCTCTTCAATGTCCGCATCGGCGTGGAGATCACCCACGTGCCTTACCGCGGGCTCGCGCCGGCGATGCAAGATCTGCTCGCCGGCCGCATCGATTACATGTGCCCGACCATCACCACTGCGATGGCGCAATTGCAAAGTCACGCGGTGCAGGCGCCGGCGGTGATTGGCAGCGAGCGCTCACCTGCCTTTCCCGACATCGCCACCGCGGACGAGCAGGGGCTGAAAGGCTTTGCAGCCAACAGCTGGAACGCGATCTTTTTGCCCAAGGCGACGCCACCCGCCATCGTCACCAAGCTCAATGCGGCGGTGCTCAAGGCGATGGCGACGCCCGTGGTGGAGCAGCGCGTGCACGAGCTCGGCGCGGAATTGCCGCCGCCGGAGCACCGCACTCCGCAATATCTGCAAAGCTTCGTCACGAGCGAGATCAAAACCTGGGGCGATGCCATGAAGGCCGCCGGCATCACGCCTGAATAGCAAGCCGCAGCACGACGAATTCCGTATCGTCGTAGCCACGGCGTTCGATCTCGGCAAAACCCTCCGGCGCCGCGAACGCGGATTTCTTCGCCTCTTCGACGACGATCAGCGCATCAGGCACGAGCCATCCACCGGTGCGCGCCGAGTCGAGCGCCTGTTCGGCGAGGCCTTTGCCGTAAGGCGGATCGAGGAAGGCAAGCGAGAATGGCTCGACCGGGTGTGCCGGACCGAGCTTGGTGGCGTCGCGGCGAAAGATGCGGGACGTACCGCCAAGGCCGAGCGTCGCGACGTTCTCGCGCAACAGAGCGCGCGCCTCCGCACCGTCGTCGACAAACAACGTGAAGGCGGCGCCGCGCGACAGCGCCTCGATGCCGAGCGCGCCGGTGCCGGCGAACAGGTCGAGAACGCGCACGCCGCCGATCGGATCGTCATAGGCATGCACCAGGATGTTGAACAGCGCTTCGCGCAACCGGTCGGCGGTCGGGCGGATCGATTGCGATTTGGGCGCGGCG
>DATHHM010000422.1:0-2760 GCA_035317145.1 Xanthobacteraceae bacterium
GCGCGGCATGATGCGGCGGCGCTTCGGCCGCGTCATCGCGATCACCTCGGTGGTGGGGACCACCGGCAATCCGGGCCAGGCGAATTATGTCGCCGCCAAAGCCGGCATTGCCGGCATGATCAAGGCCACCGCCCAGGAATATGCCAAGCGCAATGTCACCGCCAACTGCGTCGCGCCCGGTTTCATCGTCACGCCGATGACCGACAAGCTCAACGACAAGCAACGCGACGTCATCCTGGCAAAGGTTCCGGCCAACCGGGCCGGCACGCCCGAGGAAGTCGCCGCGGCGGTCGTCTTTCTCGCCTCGAACGAGGCCGCTTATGTCACCGGACAGACGTTGCATGTGAACGGCGGAATGGTGATGATTTGAAGGGGATAGGTCTATTCCCGGTCTCGATCCTCAACGCTGGTCAACTGAAATGAAGTGTGGTAACCGAACCCCAACGGGGGCTGGGGAACCGGAACGCCGGAGAGCGGGGCACAATCCGCCTCTGAATCGCAACGACCCACGGCCGTTGCCCACGACAGGACCAAGACAGCATTGATTGGTTCGCGTTGAACGAAGAGGTTGGAGCAATGAGTGATATTGGCGAGCGGGTAAAGAAGATCGTCGTGGAGCATTTGGGCGTCGAGCCCGACAAGGTCGCGGATAACGCCAGCTTCATCGATGATCTCGGCGCCGATAGCCTCGACACGGTCGAACTCGTCATGGCCTTCGAAGAGGAATTCGGTTGCGAGATTCCCGATGACGCGGCCGAAACCATTTTGACCGTCGGCGACGCCGTCAAGTTCCTCGAAAAGAACGCCAAAAGCTGACCGCCGGCGGGCGTTGACCGTCATCGCATGACATGCACGCAAGCCGGTGAAAGCCGCACCATATTAGGCGCGGGAGGACGGTGTGCGAGTAGCGCCGTGGCGGTGAGCCCAGCGCGCGCCGGTTCCCGGGAGTGTCGATGATGAGACGTGTCGTCGTCACCGGTCTTGGCATGGTTACACCGCTTGCCAGCGGCATCGAGCCGACATGGCAGCGGATTCTTGCCGGGAAGAGCGGCATCAGGCGCATCGAAAAATTCGAAGTTTCCGACATCTCCTGCAAGATCGCCGGCCAAGTCCCGCGCGGCGACGGTTCCGACGGCACCTTTGATGCCGATCATTGGATGGAACCGAAGGAACAGCGCAAGGTCGATGACTTCATCATCTTCGCCATGGGCGCGGCAACGCAGGCGCTCGACGACGCCAATTGGCACCCGAGCCGATACGAAGATCAAATCGTCAGCGGTGTGATGATCGGCTCCGGCATCGGCGGGGTCGAAGGCATCGCCGAAACCTCGTTGATATTGCGCGACCGCGGCCCGCGCCGGGTGTCGCCGTTCTTCATTCCCGGGCGGCTGATCAATCTCGCCTCGGGCTACGTGTCGATCACCCATGGTTTGAAAGGTCCGAACCACGCCGTGGTCACCGCCTGCTCGACCGGCGCGCACGCCATCGGCGATGCCGGCCGGCTGATTGCGTTCGGCGACGCCGACGTGATGGTGGCCGGCGGCACGGAATCGCCGGTCAACCGCATCTCGCTCGCAGGCTTTGCCGCTTGCCGGGCGCTCTCGACCGGATTCAACGATACGCCCGAACGCGCGTCGCGGCCCTATGACCGCGACCGCGACGGCTTCGTGATGGGCGAGGGCGCCGGCGCCGTGGTGCTGGAAGAATACGATCACGCCAAGCGGCGCGGCGCCCGCATCTATGCCGAGTTGATCGGCTATGGCCTGTCCGGCGACGCCTACCACATCACGGCGCCGGCCGAAGACGGCGACGGCGCGTTCCGCTGCATGACGGCGGCGCTGCGCCGCGCCGGAGTCGCGCCGGGCGATCTCGACTACATCAACGCCCATGGCACCTCGACACCGCTCGGCGACGAGATCGAGCTGAAGGCCGTCGAGCGCCTGGTCGGCAATGCGGCGGGCCGCATTTCGATGTCATCGACAAAATCGTCGATCGGTCATCTGCTCGGCGCGGCCGGCGCGGTTGAATCGATCTTCTGCCTCTTGGCGATGCGCGATAACATCGTACCTCCGACGATCAATCTGGATAATCCCTCGGTCGCCACGGCCATCGATCTGGTGCCGCACAAGCCCCGCGAAAAGCCGATCAACATCGCGCTGTCGAATTCATTCGGCTTCGGCGGCACCAATGCCAGCCTGGTCTTCCGCCGGCTGGCTGAATAGTGCGCAAGTTCGCCATATTTGCTCCGCACTCGCCTGCGATCCACTGCCGCGCATTTGACCATGGGCACACATTGGAGAATCTGCGAGCATCCGTTGCGGGCGAACGGGCTTCGTCGCTAATCATGCACTGCATCAGAGCGGATAATCGGCGGTGACGACGTCCAACCCACCGCCCAAGGGTGGCGAGCGAGGCACAGCGCCTTTGCGCGCCGAACCTGCGCGCGCCGCGCCGGCTGCCTCCCAACCGCTTAAAGCCCCACCGGTTGCGACGGTGAAGCCCTCGCCAATACCCGCGCCCATGTCATACTCCCGCCCTTCCGACAGAGCCGGCGCGGGCGAGCCACTTTCGCAGCGGCAGGCGCAGGCGAATGGAACGGGCGCGGCGTCCATGGATGCGAAGACCAACGACTTAAAACGCATCACGCCGCGCAGCCCGCGCTCGGCGCTTGAGCCCGAAATGGTCGACGCGCCGGCGCGCCGCTCACGCAGCGCCCGCCACCCGCTCGTCGTCATCGGTAACGCCATCTTCAGCCTCTTC
>DATHHM010000423.1:0-2860 GCA_035317145.1 Xanthobacteraceae bacterium
CGACGTCGATCTTGATGACCGCGACACGGCGCCGCGGCTCCGATCGATCTCGAAGATCGTCGAGGACGATGGCGGGAATCGCCGCACCCTCGGCATCGGGCATGAAATAGGTCGCGCTGGTATGTCGATCGACGCGCACGCGCCGGTAGCGAGCGCCACATCCTCCAGCCACGCCGAGACGCGCCGTGACCCGGCCTTGCAAACCCAATGAAATGAGATTCTGCCGCAACAGCACGAAGCTCTCCGCATCGGCTTCGATGGCGATGACCTGGCCATTTTCGCCGGCCGCGATCGCCAGGGGTATGGCGAAGGTGCCGATATGGGCGCCGACGTCGTAAATCAGATCGCCGGCTTTGACGAAGTTTTGCAGCAGCGCGACTTCGTTGCGCGTATGCGCGCCGAATTGCTCGATCTGCCGGGTCGCAAAATCTCCGGCGAACGCCGTCATCGGACCGAAGATGCTTTGCACCTCGACGGTGCCCGCGCGTTGCGACGCCAATCGATTCCGCCAATGCTTGAGCCAGCGCCGCATGGGTCGATCTTGATTGTTAGGCCGGTGGAACCGGCCGCCAATCCGGACAATAGCTGCTTGCGTTGCCGGCGCGAAACCGGTTGCGCAAGCGTGCGGCTCCTTGACCCTCGCGCCCCCCGGCGATAGCGTTCTTCCAAGTTTGAGCATGATCTTTTCCGAAAACCGGTACCCATCCTCGGATCAAGTCCAAGGACAAGCTTTTCGGGATCATGCTCTAACAAACACCGCGGGGAGGATTTGCCATGACGTCCTTCACCATCACGCCGCTTACGGATCACACCGGCGCCGAAGTCGCCGGCATCGATTTCACCAAGCCGATCGATGCCGAAGCGGGCGCCACGCTCAATCGCGCCTTCGCCGAGCATCACGTCCTGGTCATGCGCGACCAGCATTTTGCGCCGGAACAGTTCAAGGACGCCGTGCAGCTGTTCGGTGAATTGCAGCCGCACGACAAGAAAGAACACCACGTTCCCGGCCACCCCGACGTGTCCTATGTGTCCAACGACGAGTTCGTGAACGGCCGGCGCATTATTCCCGGCGAGACGTTCCACACCGACCACTCCAATCATCCGCGGCCGCCTAAGGCGACGACGCTGTTTGCGGTCGAGCTGCCGTCGCGCGGCGGCGACACCCAGTACGTCAACGTGCACGACGCCTATGACGATCTGCCCGAGACCACCAAACAAAAAATCGACGGGCTCAAGGCGGTGCACGCTTATCTCAGCAAGTACAGCCCGCGCCCGCTCGGCCATCTCAGCGAGGAGAGCCGGCGCAACCTGCCGCCGCCCGGCGTGCACCCGCTGGTGCGCACCCACCCGGAGAACGGCCGCAAGGCGCTGTTCCTCAATCCGGTGCGCATGGAATCGATCATCGGCATGGAAGACGCCGACGCGCTCAAGCTGATCGGCGAATTGATGGCGCACGCGACCCAGAAGAAATTCGAATACCGCCACCAGTGGCGTTACGGCGACTGGGTGATGTGGGACAATCGCAGCGTCATGCACCAGGCCAATCCCGATTACGACATGAGCCAGCGCCGCTTCCTCTATCGCCTCATGCTCAAGGGCGAAGTGCCGGCGTGAATATCCGTACCATCATCGTCGGCGCCGTTGTTGTCGTCATCGCCTTCATCGGCGCCAACGCGCTGCTGAACCTGCTATGGCCGGCGACGGCGCCGTTGCAAGAGGGGCGGCCGGCCCTGGTCGCGGTGCCGCCGCTGCAGCCGCTGACCGGCACCTCGACGGTGCTGGCGCCGGCGGCCATCGCGCTCACCGCGATCCGCGACGCGCTCGACGTGCAGGCGCCGCGCAATCTGTCCGGCAAGCCGCAAAATCCGGTGTCGCAGCTTCTGACCAATGCCGACCTCAACTTCGACATTGCGCGCGGGCCGTTCACCGTATCCGGCCGGCCCGACGCGCTGGTGGTGGTGACGCCGCTGACCGGTCAGTTCAAGGCCACCGGCCAGATCGCCAGCGGCGCCAACTCGGTCGGCAACACCATCGGCAATCTGGTCGGCGGCAGCGTCGGCCAGGCGGTGCAGAATTTTGCCGGCAAGGCGTTCGATCAGCACGCCGACATCCAGGGCACGGTGACGACGACGTCGAAGCCGACGATTTCGCCGAACTGGCGGCTCGCGCCCAATCTTTCGGCGCAGGTCAATGTCGTCGACGTCATCCTGCCGATCGCCGGCCTAAAACTCAGCGTTGCCAACCAGGTAAAGCCGTTCCTCGACAACGCGGTGCGTAGCCAGACCGGCGCCTTGGAAACGCGGCTGCGCAACGATCCGTTCATCGAGAACGCGGCGCGCAGCGAATGGGTCAAGCTTTGCCGCGCCATCCCGCTCGGCACGGCCGGGCAGGGCATGCCGAACCTTTGGCTCGAAGTGCGTCCGACCCGCGCCATTGCCGCACAGCCGAAGATCGACGGCAGCGCGGTGACGCTGCTCATCGGCGTACAGGCCGATACCCGCATCGTGCCGACCGAGACCAAGCCGAATTGCCCGTTTCCGCAAACGCTCGATCTGGTGCCGCAGGCCAACGAGGGCAGCGTCAACATCGCGGTGCCGATCGACATTCCGTTCCCGGAAGTGAGCCGGCTCCTGGAGGCACAACTCGGCGGCAAGACTTTTCCCGAGGACGGCAGCGGCTCGTTCACCGTGACCATGAAGCACGCCGCCATCGCCGCGTCCGGCGACCGGCTGTTGATCTCGCTTCTGGTCAACGTCAAGAAGCGCGGCCTGCTAAGCTTTTTCGGCGCCGAGGCCACGGTGCACGTCTATGGCCGGCCGGTGCTCGACCAGGACCGGCAGATCCTGCGCTTTAACGACGT
>DATHHM010000424.1:0-2966 GCA_035317145.1 Xanthobacteraceae bacterium
CCGTTCAAGGCCTTCGCCTATCTCACCGCGATCATCTCGCTCGGCACGCCGTTCGTGCTCTATGTCATCGCCTGGCTGTTCCTGTTCGGCCGCAACGGGCCGCTCAACGATCTCATCACCGCGATCGGGTTGCCGCGCTTCAACGTCTATTCCATGCCCGGCATGATCCTGGTCGAAGGGTTTTTGTGGTCGCCACTCGCCTTTCTCTTGCTGTCGTCGGTGTTCGCCCAGGCCAACGCCGAATACGAGGAGGCCGCGCGCATGAGCGGCGCCGGCATTTTGCGCACGGTGACGCGCATCTCGATGCGGCTCGCTTTGCCGGCGCTCCTCGCCGTTGCGTTGCTCATCGTGGTGCGCTCGATCGAGGCCTTCGAAGTGCCGGCGCTGGTCGGCTTGCCGGGAAAAATAAAGGTTTTGACCACCGACATCTATCTCGACATGAAGGAGAACGTGCCGCCCGATCTCGGCTATTCCAGCGCGTTTTCCATTGTGCTGTTGCTGCTTGCCGGTCTGCTGATCGGTCTCTATTCGCGCATCTCGCGCCACGCTTCGCGTTATCACAGCGTCACCGGGAAGAGTTTTCGCGCGCGGCCGGTCGATCTCGGCCCCGCACGTTATCTCGGCGGCGGCATCATCCTGTTCAACTTTTTGCTGATCCTGCTGACGCCGACCCTGGGTCTCGTCTGGCTGGCCTTGATGCCGTTCACCCAAGGCGTCAGCCGGCGCGGCTTTACGCTCGTCACCTTGGATAATTTCCGCACCGTGCTGCACTCGACCTTCTATGTCGATGTGGTGTGGCAGACGCTCTTGATGAGCGCCGGCGCTGCAACCTGCGTCATGACGCTCACCGTCGTCGCCGGATGGCTCGCGGTGCGGCGGCGACCCGGCGCCTGGCTGCTCGATCAGCTTGCCACCGCGCCGCTGATCTTTCCCGGCATCGTGCTCGGCGTCGCCATGATCCAGATCTATCTCAGCGTTCCGATAGCGATCTACGGCACGCTGTGGGCGTTCATCCTGGCTTTCACCATCCGCTTTCTGCCTTATGGCATGCGCTACGCGGCGTCGGGCATTTTGCAGATCCATCCCGAGCTGGAAGAGGCCGCGGCGATCGCCGGCAGTCCGTTGCGCACGGCATTGCGGCGCATCGTCGTGCCGCTGGCGACGCCGGCACTGCTGGCCGGCTGGCTGTTCATCTTCCTCGTCGCCGCGCGCGATCTCTCGCTCGCCGTGATCCTCGCTTCGCCGAAGGCGCAGCCGGTGTCGGTGGCAATGTTCGACCTCTGGGCCAACGGCCAGGGCACCGAGCTCGCGGCGTTCGGCCTGGTCTGGACGGCGATCATGACGGTGATCGCAGCCGGCTTTTATCTCATCGGGCGGCGGACCATCGCGTTCGCCGTCCACGCGTAAGTGGAGAATGGTACGTGGATCTCGAAGCATCGAAGAAAAAAGTCAAAGCGCTCACCGAGCCGCGCAACGCGGTGCTGGTCGGCGCCAACGACCGACCAGGAAGCTGGGCGTGGCGCGTCTTGCGCAATCTCAAGCAATACGAGTTTCCGCAGCCGCTCTATTTGGTCAATCCACGCCGCACGGAAATCAGCGGCGACCGCTGTTATCCGGACTTCAAATCGCTGCCGGAGCCGCCCGATCATCTCGTCGTGCTGGTGCCGGCGCCGGGCGTGCCGGAGGTGTTGCGCCAGGGCGCCGCGGCCGGCGCGCGTAGCGCGACGGTGTTCTCTTCGGGCTTCGGCGAGGCCTACAACACGGACGCCGCACCGCTTGGCCGCGAGCTCAAAGCGGTGATCGCCGAGACCGGGCTTGCGGTGTCCGGTCCCAATTGCATGGGCAATATCTGCGCCAAGAATCGCTTCGTCACGCTGAGCGAGGACCGCCCCTTGCTGCTGCGCGAAGGGCCGGTGGCGCTGGTCGGCCAGAGCGGCGGCATGATGATCTTCTTGAACGCGGCGCTGGAAGAACGCGGCATGAATGCCGAATATCTCATCACCAGCGGCAACGAAGCTGGTCTTGGCATTCCCGACTACATCGCGTTCTTCTCCGACCAGCCCGAGCTGAAAGTCATCATCGTCTATATCGAGGCGATCGGCGACATCGAAAAATTCAAGGCGGCGTGCCGCATGGCGCGCGCTGCCGGCAAGGCCATCGTCGCCGTAAAACTCGGCCAATCGGAAAGCGGCCGCAACGCCGCGATGGCGCATACCGCTTCGCTGGCCGGCTCCATCGAAGCGTTCGACGCGGTGGCCGCCGATCTCGGCATCGTGCGCGCCGATACGTTGGACGACGCCGTCGAGATGTCCGAGCTGCTGGTCCATACCGGCGCGCCGGGCGGCCGGCGCCTCGGTGCCATCACGCTGTCGGGCGCGTTCCGCGGGCTGCTTTACGACGCCGCCGAGCGCAACGGGTTGCAGTTTCCAAAACTCGCCGATGCGACGCTCGAAAAACTCAATGCCATTCTCGGTGTCGGCTCGCTTGTCTCAAATCCGATCGACGGCGGCTTTGGCGTGCTGAGCAGCGACGATAATTACAAAGCTTCGATCGCGGCGCTGCAGGCCGATCCGAACATCGACATGATCCTGATCCAGGAGAACCTGCCGCGCGAGCCGGGCTCCGACCGCGCCGAGCGCTACATCCATACCGTGGAAGCGATCGTCTCCGGCGGCGCGCCGAAACCGATCGCCATCATCACGCCGGTGTCGCACAGCCAGAGCGATTACAGCCGGGCGCTGCGGGCGCAGGTGCCGCACGTCTCGTTCCTGCTGGAAGTCAACAAGTCGCTGCGGGCTATCGCCAGCGTAGCCCGGCGCGACGAGCTTGAACGCCTCGCGGCTGCCGCGAACAAAGTTGCACCGACACCCAGGGAAGCTGCCGCAGCGGGGCGCGTGCGGATGCTGGCAAAAAACGGCGCAGCTGCGCTCGACGAGGTCGAGTCGAAAGAACTGATCCGCGCTTAT
>DATHHM010000425.1:0-20742 GCA_035317145.1 Xanthobacteraceae bacterium
TGCATGTCGGCCGCGACTAGGTCGACCAGGGCGTCGATCGAGGGTTCGTCCCGGCTTTCAAAGGGGATGACAACGGCCACTTAAGGTCTCTCCGCTAACGACGTGCGAGCATAGAAACGCTATGGTGCTGCGGCAAGTGCGTGCAGCAAGTGCGCCGGTCCACGGGTGCCGCATTGCGCATCCGACGTGGCGGCGGAGAAGGGGCGATGTCAAGTCACGAACGCTTCATGAAATGCGTCTTGCTACGGTCTTTGGGCAGAGCATGACCGAGAGCCAGTACGATGTCGCGGTTCTGGTGCCGTGCTACAACGAAGCGCGCGCGATTGCCAAGGTTGTGGCCGATTTCCGCATCGCGCTGCCCACCGCTACGATCTATGTCTACGACAACAATTCGACCGACGGTACGGTCGAGGCGGCGCAGCAAGCGGGCGCCGTGGTCCGCCGCGAGACGCACCAGGGCAAGGGCCACGTGGTGCGGCGCATGTTCAACGACATCGAGGCCGACATCTACCTGCTGGTCGATGGCGACGCCACTTACGACGCGCCGAGCGCGCCGGCGATGATCGGCAAACTGATCGGCGACCGGCTCGACATGGTGGTGGCTTCGCGCATCGACCGCGACGCGGCCGCCTACCGCCCCGGCCATCGCACCGGCAACGCCATGCTGACCGGCTTCATCACCCACATCTTCGGCCGCGCCTTCACCGATATTCTGTCCGGCTATCGGGTGTTCTCGCGGCGCTTCGTCAAATCGTTTCCGATCCTCACCGGCGGCTTCGAGATCGAGACCGAATTGACGGTGCATGCGCTGGAGCTGGAATTGCCGGTGGGTGAGATACCGACGCCGTATTATTCGCGGCCGGCCGGATCGGCCTCGAAACTGTCGACCTGGCACGACGGCTTTCGCATTCTGTGGACCGTGCTGAAGCTGTACCGCGCCGAGCGGCCGCTGGCTTTGTTCGGCTCGCTCGGCATCGCGCTCGCCATCATGTCGGTCGGCCTCGCCATCCCGCTGGTCATCACTTATGTGCAGGAAGGTCTGGTGCCGCGGCTGCCCACCGCCGTGCTCTCGACCGGGCTGATGCTGGTCGCTTTCCTCTCGATCGCCTGCGGCTTGATTCTCGATACCGTGACGCGCGGCCGCCGCGAGGTGAAGCTGATTGCTTATTTGGCGCTACGCGCGCCGGGCGAAGAACGACGGCGGAGCTGAAACCTTGCGCGAACTTGTCCGCACCAATGATGCCGTGCTGATTTCGGCGATCGAGGCGCTGCTCAAAAGCGCCGGTATCCCGCATCTGCTCGCCGATCAGAACATCAGCGTGCTGGAAGGCTCGATCGGCGCTTTCCAGCGGCGCATCCTGGTCGGCGAGGACGAAATCGACGCCGCGCGGCAGTTGCTCACCGAGGCCGGCTTCGGCCACGAGCTTCGCCCCGATGGCGGCTGAAAAGGCCGAGACCAGCGAGGACGCGGTCCTCGGCGGCCGGCTGGTTTTGCGTCAGCCGCTGCGCGGCCATCGCGTCGGCCACGACGCCATTTTGCTCGCAGCGGCGACGTCCGCGCAGCCCGGCGATCATGCCGTCGATCTCGGCTCGGGCGTCGGCGGCGACGGTTTGGCGCTGGCGCGCCGGATCGCGGGCGTCGCCGTCACGCTGGTGGAAATCGATCCGGCCCTGACCGCGCTCGCGGCCGGCAATGCGGAACGCAATGGTCTTTCAGATCGCGTGCGCGCGGTGTGTCTTGACGTCGAGTCGCCCGCTGCCGATTTCACCGCCGCAGGTCTCTCACCGGGATCCGCAGCGTGTGTGCTGATGAACCCACCGTTCAATGTTGCGCAGCAGCCGTCGCCCGATCAGGCGCGCCGCTTGGCGCATGCGGCGTCGGAAGCGACGCTGGAGCAGTGGCTGCGCACAGCGGCGCGGCTCCTTCGCGCCGACGGCGCTGTCACGCTCATTTGGCGTGCCGACGGTCTCACCGACGTGCTTGCGGCGCTCAACAAAGATTTTGGTGCGATCACGGTGCTGCCGGTTCATCCCAAACCCGGCGCGGCGGCGATCCGCGTGCTGGTGCGGGCGACCAAAGGGAACCGGGCGCCGCTTGCTCTGCTGCCCGGTTTTCTGCTCGCCGACACTGACGGCAAGCCGACCGCGGCGGCCGAAGCCGTCCTGCGCAAAGGTGAAGCACTTTCTTTGACTGGGAACTGAAACGCTAAGCGCTGCTCAGCCGTTAGGCATCAAGCTGGCACCGAATCGGGCGGTACAGGGGCACTCTGTTTTGCCCAGAAACGGATGGGAAGATGCGAAAGGCCAACAATGGCAGCGATCAGCATCATCAAAATGTATATCTTCATTTCCAGTCCATCGTCCCCTTGTCGACCCGGTACCCACTCCCTAAGCAAGAAGCGTTCCATGATTTAAAAAAGCGTTACTTGCCGCTTTTGTTGGCAATTCTTATGTGGGTTTCATGACAGACACATCGACGCAGGAGCGCGGCATCGGCGCAAAGGTCCTCGCCGCGCTAAGGCCGCTCATTCCCAAGCGCTTCCGCCGCGACCAGCCGGTGGTGCCGGTGGTGCGGCTCACCGGAGTGATCGGCTTCGGCACGCCGCTGCGACCCGGCCTGTCGCTGGCGTCGGTCGCGCGCACGCTGGATCGGGCGTTTGCCGTACGCAACGCGCCGGCGGTGGCGTTGGCCATCAATTCGCCGGGCGGCTCGCCGGCGCAGTCGCACCTGATCTTCCGCCGCATCCGCGAATTGGCGAAGGAGAAAGACCGCCGTGTCATCGCCTTCGTCGAGGACGCCGCCGCATCCGGCGGCTACATGATCGCCTGCGCCGGCGACGAGATCGTCGCCGATCCGCATTCGATCGTCGGCTCGATCGGGGTCGTCGGCGGCACGTTCGGCTTCGACAAGCTGATCGCGAAATACGGCATCGAGCGCCGCATCTATACGTCGGGCGAGCACAAGTCGATGCTCGATCCGTTCCTGCCGGAGAACCCGGACGACGTCGCGCGGCTTAAAAAGCTGCAGCGGGAAATCCACGATAGTTTTATCGCGCTGGTGAAATCGCGCCGCGGCGGCAAGCTTGCCGGCCCAGAAAACGACTTGTTCTCCGGCGAGTATTGGACCGGAACACGCGGCCTCGCGCTCGGCCTCGTCGATAGTATCGGCGATTTGCGGACGGTGCTGCGCGAACGCTATGGCGATAAGGTTGTCACGCCGCTGATCGCCGCGGAGCGCGGCTGGCTGGGGCGGCGGGTTGCGGGCGTGACTGGCGGCGATCTGTTGCAAGGGATGCCGGCCGGTCTCGCCGAAGACTTCATCTCGGCGCTCGAAGCGCGCGCATTATGGGCGCGGTACGGATTGTAGAGCTGGAGAGGGATTATGCACCCGTTGCTTGCCTTGACGCTCGGAATGATCGGAGCAACCGTCTTGGTGCGCTGGTGCGCGAAACAAGTGCAGCGCGTCAACAGCGAGCTCGACAGCGTGCGCGGGCAAGCCCCCGTCGATTCGGTCGACCGCAACGCGTTGCCGAAACTAAAGCGCGATCCGCAAAGCGGCGAGTATCGGCCGGGTTAGGTTTTCTACGGCGTATCCTTGATGCCGCGCTCGGCAACCACTTTGCCCCATTTCTCGTATTCGGACTTCATGAAGGCGCCGAGCGACTCGGGTGTGCCGCCGACCGGCGTGGCGCCTGCTTTCACAAGCTTGTCGTGCACCTCCGGATCGTTGAGCGCATCGCTGACCGCTTTGTTGAGCTTGGCGATCACCGCGGGCGGCGTCTTGGCCGGCGCCAATAGCGCGTACCAGTTCGAGGCTTCGGTGTTGGGATAGCCCTGCTCGGTAAGCGTCGGCACGTCCGGCAGGAGCGCGTCGCGCTTGTCCGCGGCCGCGCCGATCGGCACCAGCGCGCCGGCCTGGATTTGCGCGATCAGCACCGGCAGATCGGCGGCGAGCACTTGCACCTGGCCGCCGAGCAGATCGGTCAGCGCCGGCGCCGCGCCGCGATACGGCACGTGCAGGAATTTGACGCTCGCCGAGACGTCGAGCAATTCCTGGGCGAGATGCGGCGGCGAGCCGATGCCGGTGGAGGCGAAAGAAACGGCGTCGGGCTTTTCCTTGGCGAGCGCGATGAGCTCCTTGACCGTCTTGATGCCGAGCTTGGGTGTGACCACCAGCACCTCGGTGACCTTGGTGACCAGCGCCACCGGCGCGAAATCGTGCAGCGGATCGTACGGCACGCTCGCCTGAATGTGCGGCGCTATCGTCACCGCGCCCGACGTGGTGAGGAACAGCGAATAGCCGTCGGGGTCGGCCTTGGCGATGCTGTCGGCGCCGACGGTGCCGGCGGCGCCGGGCCTGTTCTCGATATAGACGCGCTGGCCCAGTGCCGCCGACATCTTGTCGGTGACCAGGCGGCCGACGAAATCGGTCGGTCCCCCGGGCGGGAACGCGATCACGACGCGGACCGGCCGGGTCGGATAATCCTGCGCCTGCGCGGCCTGCGCGCCGGCCAAGACCAGCGCCGCACATAGCAATACGCCTGCCAATACGCCTGTTATTTTTCGCACCACGTCCTCCCTGTATCGGCTTCGGACGATCAGGTATCAGGTATCGGGGGTCAGGAATCAAATCGTTCCGAGCCCCGATGCCTGATCGCCGATTTCTGCTATGACCCCGCCGATGACCGCCGAACTGCCGCCCCACATGCGCCCGGAACGCTCTTTTCAAGGGCTTATCCTGGCATTGCAACGCTACTGGGCGGACTGGGGCTGCGTCATTTTGCAGCCCTATGACATGGAGGTCGGCGCCGGCACCTTCCACCCGGCGACGACGTTGCGCGCGCTCGGGCCGAAATCGTGGAACGCCGCCTATGTGCAGCCGTCGCGCCGGCCGAAGGACGGCCGCTATGGCGAGAACCCCAACCGCCTGCAGCACTACTATCAGATGCAGGTGATCCTAAAGCCGTCGCCCGACGATCTGCAGGATTTGTATTTGAAGTCGCTCTACGCCATCGGCATCGATCCAAAGATTCACGACATCCGTTTCGTCGAGGACGATTGGGAAAGCCCGACGCTCGGCGCCTGGGGGCTCGGCTGGGAATGCTGGTGCGACGGCATGGAGGTGTCGCAGTTCACCTATTTCCAGCAAGTCGCCGGCTTCGAATGCGCGCCGGTGGCCGGCGAATTGACTTACGGCCTCGAACGGCTGGCGATGTATGTGCAGGGCGTCGAGAACGTCTTCGATCTCAACTTCAACGGCCGCGACGGCGCGGCGCGCGTCAGCTACGGCGACGTCTTCCTGCAGGCCGAGCAGGAATATTCGCGGCACAATTTCGAATATGCCGACACCGACATGCTGTTCGAACAGTTCCGCATGGCGGAACAGGCGTGCCGGAAATATTTGGCGGACGGTTGGGCCGCCGGCGCCGACGGTGATAATCGCGGCAAGCATCTGATGGCGCTGCCGGCCTACGACCAATGCATCAAGGCGAGTCACGTATTCAATCTGCTCGACGCGCGCGGGGTGATTTCCGTGACCGAGCGGCAGAGCTACATCTTGCGGGTGCGCGAGCTCGCCAAAGCATGCGGCGAAGCGTGGCTCGCAACCGAAGGCGGAGGGAAGAATATATGAGCGGAGTACCAGAAATCGGCGGCCGGCGGCCGCTGCCAATCAACGTCGTGGCCGGCGAAAGCTATTGGTGGTGCGCCTGCGGGCGCTCGAAGACGCAACCGTTCTGCGACGGTTCGCACAAAGGAAGCGAATTCCGGCCGCAAGAATGGAAGGCGGAAGCCAACGAGGAAGTCTGGTTCTGCGCCTGCAAACGCTCCTCGCACCAGCCGCTGTGCGATGGCAGCCATAAAACCCTCCCCTGAAGGGGAGGGTGAAAGACGAAAATGCCCGACCTCCTGCTCGAACTGTTCTCCGAGGAAATCCCCGCGCGCATGCAGGCGCGGGCGGCGGAGGATTTGCGTAAAAGCGTGACCGACCGGCTGGTCGGCGCTGGCCTGGTTTATGAAGGCGCCAAGGCGTTCGTGACGCCGCGGCGGCTGACGCTATCCGTGCATGGCGTGCCGGCGCGGCAGCCGGATTTGCACGAGGAGAAGAAGGGCCCGCGCGTCGGCGCGCCGGACAACGCCATTGCCGGCTTTCTTAAAGCCGCCGGGCTGAAATCGATCGACGAGGCCAAGGTGCAGCCCGACAAGAAGGGCGATTTCTATGTCGCGGTGATCGAGAAGCCCGGCCGCGCGGCGATCGAGGTGATCGGCGAGATTTTGCCCGACGTGATCAAGGGCTTTCCGTGGCCGAAGTCGATGCGCTGGGGCGAGCAATCGAAGGCGCCCGGCGCGCTCAACTGGGTGCGGCCGTTGCATTCCATCGTCGCCACGTTTGGGCCGGAGACCGAGGAGCCGGAGATCGTGCCGTTTTCGGTCGGCGGCATCGCGGCCGGCAACGAGACGCGCGGCCATCGCTTCCTGGCGCCGGCGCCGTTCACGGTGCGCCGCTTCGCCGATTACGCGCAAAAGCTCGACAAGGCCAAGGTCGTGCTCGACCCCGAGCGCCGCCGCGACATCATCCTCACCGAAGCCAAGCAGCTTGCCTTCGCGCAAGGGCTCGAGCTGATCGAGGACGACGGCTTGCTGGCCGAAGTCGCCGGCCTGGTCGAATGGCCGGTGGTGCTGATGGGCTCGTTCGACGAAAAATTCCTGCGCATTCCGCAAGAAGTGATCCGCGCCACCATCCGCAACAACCAGAAATGTTTCGTGCTGCGCGACGCGGCGCACGCCAAGCTGGTGGATAAATTTATCCTGGTCTCCAATCTCGAAGCCAGCGACGGCGGCAAGGCCATCGTCGCCGGCAACGAGCGCGTTATTCGGGCGCGGCTGTCGGATGCGAAGTTTTTCTATGAGACGGATTTAAAGACAAGGCTGGAAGATCGTCTGCCAAAGCTCAACGCGATGCTGTTTCATGAAAAGCTTGGAACGCAGGGTGAGCGCGTCGAACGACTGCAGCAATTCGCCGGCACAATTACAAAATTTATCGATTTCCGTCCGGCAGACGCCAAGGTAACTCAGCTCCGAGAAGTTGATGCGCGAGACAAAGTCATCGGCAAGCTTATTTATGACGCGGAACGAGCAGCGCAGTTGGCAAAAGCTGACCTAGTTACGGATATGGTCGGCGAATTTCCTGAACTGCAAGGCCTGATGGGTCGCTACTATGCAGAAGCTCAAGGTGAAGATGAAGCAGTCGCGCACGCTATCGAGGATCATTACAAGCCGAAAGGCCCCGAGGACTTGGTGCCGTCCGACCCGGTGTCAATCGTTGTTGCCCTCGCAGACAAGATTGACATGTTGGTTGGCTTCTGGGGCATTGACGAAACGCCAACGGGTTCAAAGGACCCTTACGCCCTGCGTCGAGCTGCACTCGGTGTCATCAGGATTATTTTAGATAACGCCATCCGCTTGAGATTGGGCGCTCTGCTTCAAAGCCATTTCTCGAGTTACATTGTGCAGATCAATGAAAAGGACCCGCGCGTTCAAAAGGCGCGCGAAGAATTGGCCGCCGCTCTCAAGACGCGATCCCGTGGAAAAGACTCTTCAGGCGAACACGGCAAGAAAACAGACAAACTGGAAAGCTCTGAAAAGTCAGTTTTGCGCGCGCCTTTGGAAATTAAAATAGATTTCGACAATTTGACGGTGTCCAGCGGCCCATTGTTTGGGGCAGTGGATAGGGCTGTTAACGACTTGCTGTCCTTCTTCGCCGACCGTCTGAAAGTCCAACTCCGCGACCAAGGCGCGCGGCATGATCTTGTTGATGCGGTGTTTGCACTCGAAGGGCAAGACGATCTCCTGCTGATCGTTCGTCGCGTCGAGGCGTTGGGAAAATTCCTCGACAGCGAAGACGGCAAAAATCTGCTCGCGGGCTACAAGCGCGCCACCAACATCATCCGCATCGAGGAGAAGAAGGACGCCCGCGAATATACCGGCGCGCCCGATCCAAGCCTTTACAAGCAGCCCGAGGAAAAGGCGCTGGCGCAGACGATCGATGCCACCAAGGCCGAGGCGACGCGGGCGGTCGAGAGGGAGAATTTCGAAGCCGCCATGCGCGCAATGGCGAGTTTGCGGCCCCACGTCGATGCCTTCTTCGACAAGGTCACGGTCAATGTCGACGACAAGCCGTTGCGCGAGAACCGGCTAAAACTGCTCAACGAAATCCGCGCCGCGACGCGGGCGGTAGCGGATTTTTCCAAGATCGAAGGGTAATCACCTCTCCCCGCGTGCGGGGAGAGGTCGAGTGAGCGGAGCGAACGAGGGTGAGGGGGCCTCTCCGCGATTCTGAGTGCCGCAATTCTGCGCCCAGCCGAGAGGCCCCCTCACCCCGCCCTCTCCCCGCACGCGGGGAGAGGGAGTCGCGCGCCGATATGCACAGACGTTCCTGATTGGCTGGAATCCGTGGCATTTGTCGCATAGAACCGAACGGCGGTCTGCGCGTTAGTGCCAGGTGGCGCCCCCGCCGCATCTTATTGGCACGCCTTGCTCAGGCCCATTCCCGTGCAACAAATCCCACCCGCACAACAAAACCGATAGGAAAACCGATGGTTATCACCGCCGCCCATATCACCCCGCTTGTGGCGCTCGTCGCCGGCATTTTGATCCTGATCATGCCGCGGCTTCTCAACATCATCGTCGCGGTCTATCTCATTATCGTCGGATTGACCGGGCTCAATGCCATCCATCACTTCATCAATTAGTCTTGAATCATTGCCGGGCCCAATCGAATGATGATCCATGGTCAAATCGCGCTCTAAAAGCTCCCGCCAGGCGGTGAAGAAACCGCCGGCCAGATCCGCTGCCAAGTCCGCCAAGGCCAAGTCCGCCAAGGCCAAGCCCACTAAGGCTAAGGCGGCCGCCGCAAAACCCGCCAAAGGCAAATGGGTCTACGCCTTCGGCGGCGGCAAGGCGGCCGGCCGCGCGTCGATGCGTAATCTGCTCGGCGGCAAGGGCGCGGGGCTCGCCGAAATGGCCCATCTCGGCCTGCCGGTGCCGCCTGGCTTCACCATCACGACCGAGGTCTGCAGCCATTTCTACGACAACGGCAAAGCCTATCCGAAGGATTTGAAGGCGCAGGTCAATACCGCGCTGGCCGAGGTCGGCCGCATCACCGGGAAAAAATTCGGCGACGGCGAAAATCCGCTGCTGGTCTCGGTGCGCTCCGGCGGGCGCGCTTCGATGCCGGGCATGATGGACACCGTGCTCAATCTCGGCCTCAACGACGTCACCGCAGTGGCGCTTGCGGAAAAATCCCGCGACCGGCGCTTTGCCTTGGACAGCTATCGGCGCTTCATCACCATGTATGCCAATGTGGTGCTCGGTATCGAGCATCATCATTTTGAGGAAATTCTCGACGACCACAAGGATCGCAACGGCTACACGCTCGACACCGATCTCAGCGCCGACGATTGGGACAATATCATCGATCGCTATAAGGAGCGCGTCGAGGAGGAAAGCGGCAAGCCGTTCCCGCAAGATCCGCACGCGCAATTGTGGGGCGCCATCGGCGCGGTGTTCGGCTCGTGGATGAACCAGCGCGCCATCACCTATCGGCGCCTGCACGCTATTCCGGAAAGCTGGGGTACCGCGGTCAACGTGCAGGCCATGGTGTTCGGCAATATGGGCGAGACGTCGGCGACCGGCGTCGCGTTCACGCGCAATCCGTCGACCGGCGAGAAAAAGCTCTACGGCGAATTTTTGATCAATGCGCAGGGCGAAGACGTCGTCGCCGGCATCCGCACGCCGCAGGAGATCACCGAGCTGGCGCGCAAGGAAGCCGGCTCGCAAAAGCCGTCCATGGAATCGGCGATGCCGGACGCTTTCGCCGAGCTCACGCGCATCCACGGCGCGCTGGAGCGGCACTATCGCGACATGCAGGATCTCGAATTCACCGTCGAGCAGGGCAAGCTGTGGATGCTGCAAACGCGAAACGGTAAGCGCACGGCGCTTGCGGCGCTGCGCATCGCGGTCGAACTCGCCAACGAAAAACTGATCACCAAGGACGAAGCGGTGGCGCGCATCGATCCCTCGGCCCTCGATCAGCTGCTGCATCCGACCATCGATCCGAACGCCGAGCGCAAGGTGCTGGCTACCGGCTTGCCGGCGTCGCCCGGCGCCGCCTGCGGCGAGATCGTGTTCTCCTCGGAAGACGCCGAGACGCTGAAGAACCAGGACCGCAAGGTGATCCTCGTGCGCGTCGAGACTTCGCCGGAAGACATTCACGGCATGCACGCCGCCGAAGGCATTTTGACCACGCGCGGCGGCATGACCTCGCACGCGGCAGTGGTCGCCCGCGGCATGGGCAAGCCCTGCGTCTCCGGCGCCGGCACCTTGCGCGTCGACTATCGCGCGCAAACCATGACGGCAGGCGGCGTGACGCTCAAGAAAGGCGACATCCTCACCATCGACGGCTCGACCGGTCAGGTGCTCGCCGGCCGCGTGCCGATGCAGGAGCCGGCGCTGGCCGGCGAATTCGCCACCCTGATGAAATGGGCCGATGGCGTCCGCAAGCTAAAAGTGCGCGCCAATGCCGATACGCCGGCCGACGCCCGTGCCGCGATCAAATTCGGCGCCGAGGGGATCGGGCTGTGCCGCACCGAGCACATGTTCTTCGACGAGGACCGCATCCGTGCCGTGCGCGAGATGATTTTGGCCGACGAAGAGAAATCGCGCCGCACCGCGTTGGCAAAATTATTACCGATGCAGCGCGCAGACTTCGTCGAGCTGTTCACGATCATGGGCCGCTTGCCGGTGACCATCCGCCTGCTCGATCCGCCGCTGCACGAATTCTTGCCGCACAGCGAGGAGGAAATCGCCGAGGTGGCGGCGGCGATGGGCGCCGATCCGAAAAAGCTCGCGGACCGTGCGCGCGAATTGCACGAATTCAATCCGATGCTCGGCTTCCGCGGCTGCCGTCTTGCGATTGCGTACCCGGAAATCGCCGAAATGCAGGCACGCGCCATCTTCGAGGCCGCGGTCGAGGCGGAGCGGGCGACCGGCGTTGCCGTGGCGCCGGAAATCATGGTGCCGCTGATCGCCAGCAAAGCGGAGCTCGACTTGGTGAAAGAGCGCATCGACGCCATGGCGCAAACCGTCGCCGCCGAGTCCAAAACAAAACTCAAATATCAGGTCGGCACCATGATCGAATTGCCGCGCGCGGCGCTGATGGCGGGCGAGATCGCGCAGACCGCGGAGTTCTTTTCGTTCGGCACCAACGATTTGACCCAGACCGCATTCGGCATCAGCCGCGACGACGCGGCGAGTTTTCTCGGCATATATACGGCAAAGGGTATTTTACCAGCCGATCCGTTCGTTTCGATCGATCGCGATGGCGTTGGCGAACTGATTCGCATTGCTACCGAGCGCGGCCGCAAGGTGCGCAAGAATCTAAAGCTCGGCATCTGCGGCGAGCACGGCGGCGATCCCGGATCGGTTGCATTCTGCCACGAGATTGGACTCGATTACGTGTCCTGCTCTCCGTTTCGCGTGCCGATTGCGCGACTCGCTGCGGCGCAAGCCGCGCTCGGCAAAGCTGTGGCAGGCGACGCGTAGAGTCTTTCACGCGTATGCATTTTCGGACAGCCCAAACCGCGCAGCGTTGGTGGCGCTGCATTTTCGCGGAAATCTTTTTTCAAAAATTAGTCTCCGCCGTGATCTGAACATCACGATAGCAATGGTTCCGCGCGACGGCGCAGATATGCGAAGTGTGGCCGAGGGTACACACTTGCACAGCTATGCGCGGCCTCGCGCGCGAGTTGCTTTCCTTATTGGTCATAACGCCCTCAATTAACGTCAGCTTGAATTCGGATTCGACAAGGGGGCTGTCATGAACCGGATTAGTCTGATCGGCTGTGCGATCGTTCTCTCTGGGCTTCCCGGTTTCGCCACATCGGCCATGGCCGCCGGCGACCAGGACGCGATCATTCGGCGTCTGGACAAGCTCGAGCAAGAGAACTCCAGGCTCGAACAAGAAAATGCGGCGCTGAAATCTAGGGTCAACCGCGTCGATAGCCGTGGTGGAACCGCGACGCGTTCCGCGCCGCAAGCCGCAGGTCCGCAATACGCCGATCCTGCTCCGCCTCCTCCTCCTCCCGGCCCTCAGCCCAACATCGCGCTGAAGGCGCCGGTCGAATACATCAAGGCTTGCAGCATGTACGGCGCGGGCTTCTACACCGTGCCCGGCACGGATGCCTGCATCAAGATCGGCGGCTATATCCGCCTGCAAGGAACATTCAACGGCAGCGGCGAAGGTACGGTGAACGGCGCCGACAACATGGCAGGGCAAGGCCGCAATAACCGGTTTGACTCAAGCAACATCAATTACGACGCGCGCGCGGTCGTGTCGGCCGACGTGCGGGCTCCGACGTCGATTGGCCTGCTGCGCGGTTACATGCGGCTGGGCGCGGAAATGGATACCCCGATCGGTTCGAGCTGGATGACGACCTTGGCTCAACCGGTCCAATCGAACGCTCCGTTCGTGTTCTGGGACCGCGGCTACGTCCAGTTCGCCGGCTTCACGGTCGGCAAACAGCGCTCGTTCTTCGACATTTACGCCGCGTCCGACGGCTATCTCACTTACGGCAATCTGCGAACGACCGGGGATACCGATCTGACCGGCGTGATCATGGCTGCCTTCACTTACAACTGGGGCGGCGGGTTCTCGTCCTCGCTTTCGGTGGAAGATCCGAATGGCCATTACAAGGTCGGCGTTGCCAACATGAATTCGGCCGCGTTCGGTCTCGGCACGCTCACGGTCGACAACGCTTTTCAATCCGGCTCGACGACAAACCAGGGCATGGGCGTGCCTGACATCATCGCCAATTTGCGCGTCGACCAGTCGTGGGGCTATGCCGGCATCTCCGGCGCGCTCCACCAAGTTGCCGCCGGATATTTCACAGCTCCTCCCGGCGCTGGCGCCTTGTGCGGCATCACACCTTGCTCTGCCTTCGGCCATCCGCCCGTTAAGTTCGGCGGGGCGGTTGCCGTCGGTGGCGATGTCTATGTTCCGACGGGTCCCGGCGACACGTTCGGCGTCAATGCCGTCTTTAGCGACGGCGCCGTCGACTTCGCGAACAAGGGTAACCGATGGCAGCTCTACAGCGGCGGCAGCGCCGGCTTCGCGTGGGGCGTTGATGGTGTGTTCGACAACGTAGGATCGGACGGGTCCATCCAATTGACCAGAGCCTGGAGCGTCAACTCAGGCTATGAGCATCACTGGAACGACCAGTGGAAAACGAGCCTCTACGGCGGTTTCGCGGCGGTCAACTATGACGGCGCCGCGACCGGTATCATCAACCAGCATCTGTCGGCGACGCCTGGCCGCGTCGCGGGCGCTGCTCCAGTCTGTGGCGTGCCGAACGAGGGCGTAGTCCAGCCGCCCCTCAATATGACTGGCGCAGGCAACAGCTGCAGCCCGAACTACAGCTTCTGGCAGGTCGGCACGCGCACGCAATACAGCCCGACTGCCTGGCTCGATCTCGGCGTTGATACGACCTACACCAGGCTCAACACGGCCTATAGGGGATCGAACGTGTTTCTGGGCGCGAACGGCGCGCAGCCTGGGGGCCTGTACTCCATCGACGATCAAAACGTGTGGACGGTGATGGCCCGGGCGCAATTCAAATTCCTGCCCGGCAATTAACAACAACGAGCGCAACGCCACATCGGGTAATGGGGGCTATCATGAACCGGATTGGTCTGATTTACGGAGCGGTCGTTCTTGCTGCACTTCCAGGTTTCGCGGTGACCGCGAAGGCCGCCAGTGACCAGGACGAGATTATTCGCCGTCTCGACAGGCTCGAACAAGCCCACGCCAGGCTCGAACAGGAAAATGCCGCGCTGAGAACAAAGCTCAACCGCGTCGACGGCGGAGCGCGTTCCGCGCCGCAAGCCGCAGGTCCGCAATACGACGATCCTCGCCAGCCCTACATCGCCGTGAAGGCGCCGGTCCAATACGTCAGGGCATGCAGCATGTACGGCGCGGGCTTCTACACCGTGCCCGGCACGGACGCCTGCATCAAGATCGGCGGTTATATCCGGCTGCAAGGCGGTACTGGCGGCAGCGGCGAGGGCACGGTGAACGGCGCCGACAATATGGCGGCGCAAGGCCGGAACACCCGGTTCGACACCAGCCTGGTCAATTACGATGCGCGCGCGGTCATGTCGGCCGACGTGCGGGTTCCGACTTCGCTTGGCATGCTACGCGGTTACATGCGGTTCGGCGCCGAAATGGATACTCCGATCGGTTCGAAGTGGATGACGACCTTGCCGCAACCGGCCCAATCGAACGCGCCGTTCCTGCTCTGGGACCGCGGCTACGTCCAGTTCGCCGGCTTCACGGTCGGCAAGCAGCGCTCGTTCTTCGACCTTTTTGCCGCGAGCGACGGCTATCTCACTTATGGCAATCTGCGAACGACCGGAGATACCGATCTGACGGGCGTAATCCTCGCTGCCTTCACTTTCAACGCGGGCAATGGATTCTCGGCTTCGGTTTCGGCGGAAGATCCGAACGGCCATTACAAAGTCGGAGTCGGCGACCTCAATTCGGCCGCGATGACTCCTCTCGGTGTCATCGTGCCCAGCAACGGTTATGTATCCGGTGCGCTGAACCAGGGCATGGGTGTGCCCGACATCATCGCCAATTTGCGCGTTGACCAGTCGTGGGGCTATGCCGGCATCTCCGGCGCGCTCCACCAGGTTGCCGGCGACTATTACACGGGCGTCAGCGCCGCCGGTTCCGGCGTTGGTTGCATCGGCATCCCTTGTACTGCCTTCGGCCATCCGTCCGACAAGTTCGGCGGCGCGGCTGCCTTCGGTGGCAACGTCTATGTTCCGACCGGTCCCGGCGATACGTTGGGTGTCAATCTCGTCTACAGCCAAGGCGCCGTCGACTTCGCGACCAAGGGCAACACGTGGCAGCTCTACAAGGGCAAGACAGCCGGCTTCGGCTGGGGCTTCGACGGCGTATACGACAACGTCACCCCGAATTGCCCCGTGGCGGGCGGCTGCCCGAGCAGCATCCAATTGACCAAGGCGTGGAGCATCAACGCCGGCTTTGAGCATCATTGGAGCGACCAGTGGAAGACCAGCGCCTACGGCGGTTTTGCGGCGGTCCGCTATAACCAGCTCGCGACCAATCTCATCAACCAGCATCTGCCCAGCCCACCCGCCGGCGGCACGGCCTGTGGCATGCCGGTTGAGGGCATCATCCAGCCGCCGATCGGTGTTGGCTCCGGCTTAGGCAACAGCTGCAACCCGAGCTACAGCTTCTTTCAGGTCGGTTCGCGCACGCAATACAGCCCGACCCCCTGGCTCGATCTCGGTGTCGATGCGACCTACACCAGGCTCTATTCGGCTTACAAAGGATTAGGCAACCCGACCGCCCTCGCGGTGGTCAACGGGGTATCTCTGCCCGCAAGCGGCGCGCAACCTTCCGGCCTGTACAGCATCACCAATCAAAACGAATGGATGGTGCTGGCCCGGGCGCAGATCAATTTCCTGCCCGGAAAATAACTGACCTGATCGCGTCATCGCCGGCGGCTCTGCCGCCGGCGATGACGTTCGACTGCGGCGCTACGAGCCGTGATCCAGCGCGAGTTCCCGGGTTCCCGCTGCCGAACCCGTAACTGTTTGCTAGATCGCAATCGCGCGGGACATTTTTTGGCTGTTGTGGAACTCGATGCGCGTTTCGCATTTGTACGCACGCACGCGCAAATCTTGAAACTTCATTTACCATGCGAGCGGCCAACGTGTGTTTCAGATCGACGCCGCGCCCACGCAATTAACGCGTTCGCAACGATAACCCGACAATAAATTAAACCGTCGCATTCGCGCCACACCGAAAGTGTTTCGATAATCACGTGCGCGTTGCGTTGCAGGCGTTGGGGTAAGGGGTAATGACTGCGTCGCGTGTTTGGATGATGGGCGCCTCACCGGCGCCCTTCTGGTTCAGTGCGTTCTTCCTGGCGCTGATGCCGACGTCGATCGGATATCAGGATCTCGCCGCGCTGTTGGCGCAACAGCCGGGCGTGTCGCAGAACTGGCGCGATCATTTGATCGCGTCGCCGTTCGGCACCATCGAGCGGGCGACGTTCAGCTACGGCCGCCCGATCGGAACTTCGGTGCCGCTTGGTTATCAGACCGTCAATTTCGATCCGGGCGCGGTTGCCGCCAATAGCTGGCAGATCGATGCGCCGCTCAATGCGACGAGCGCCGAGCCGGTCGAATATCCAACCGTCAATCGGCGCCTGAAGGGCGATCGTCAGCCGGTGCTCAACGCGCCGTCCGCCGCGCCGGAAGTTTTGCCGCAACTGCAACCGATCAACGCGCCGGCAGCGGCGCCGCTGCAACCGCGGCCGTCTTCGTTTATTTTGCCGCTCAAGAGCACCGAACAGATCGACAGCGTGCCGCCGCTGGCGCAGCCGGCGCAATTGCCGCCGTCGGCGCAGATGCTACAACTTTCCGAGCTGCAACTTTCCGAGACCGGGCAGCCGAGCATTTCGCTGCGCGCGATGGAACTGGCCGAGCGCGATAATACGCCGTCGGTCGACGACGACGATTTCGTCGCCGACCAGCCGCCGGAAATTCCCGCCGCCGGCGAGAGAAGCCCGGCGTCGCTCGCGGCGCTGTCGTTCACCGACACCGATCCGGCGGCGGGCGCGGCGCAAACCTATTTCGGCGTCGGCACGATGGGCGCGCCGAGCGGCCTGCAGCGCTGGGCGCCGGGCGCCGAGCCGGTGCCGGTCGCGCGCACGGTCGATCCGGACATCAAAACAGCGGCGCTCGAAGGCGACGGCGGCGAGACGGTGGCGAAAAAAGACGACTCGAGCCTGTTGGCAAGCCCGGCGGACCGCCTTCAGCTTACCGGCAAGCCGCGCGCAAAGGCCGAAAAATGTCTCGCCGACGCGGTTTATTTCGAGGCGCGCGGCGAGCCGTTCAAAGGCCAGCAGGCGGTCGCCCAGGTGGTGATGAACCGGGTATTCTCGGGCTATTACCCCAACGACGTCTGCGGCGTGGTCTATCAGAATGCCGCGCGGCACCTAGCCTGCCAGTTCACCTTCGCCTGCGAAGGCAAGGACCTCAACAAGGTCGACGAGCCCGACATGTGGGAGCAGGCCAAGCAGATCGCCAAGGACATGCTCGACGGCAGGATCTGGCTCGCCGAAGTCGGCCACGCCACGCACTATCACGCCTACTGGGTGCATCCGAGCTGGGTCCACGAGATGACCAAGCTCTACAAGCTCGGCGTCCACACCTTCTATCGGCCGAAGAACTGGGGCGACGGCGACACCGATCCGGCCTATGGCCCGGTGCCGAACACCAGCAAGGCCGATACGCCGGAAGCGGCAAAGGGCCCGCAAGCAGCGGCGACGCCGGCCAAGAGCGAGTCGACCGCGAAACTCTGAGCGCCTATCATCACGCCGCAGCTTCGATTGAGGGCGGGCTAAACGGAGATTGGCGTGATGTCTTTAGCGATTAGAGTAGCCGTCGCGGTCGCGTTTACTTTTGCAATCGCAACCGCCGTTCCGCAAAGCGCTTCCGCGAGCGGCAAAACCCACCATCACCCGGCGAAAACCAGTCCGACCAAAAAGCCGTCGGAACAATATCTGCGATCGGCGTCGCCCGATCCCGAGCACGCGCAGCGGTAGGGCTTGTGTCACATCTCGATATCGAGACCGATATCGAGATTTTGCACCGAATGGGTGAGTGAGCCGGAGCTGAGATAATCGACGCCGGTCTCGGCGATCGCCGCGGCGCTCTCAAGCGTGATGCCACCCGAGGCTTCGATGACCAGGCGGCCGGCCACCAGGGCCACGGCCTTGCGCATGGCATCGAGATCGAAATTGTCGATCAGCACCACCTCGGCCAGGCCGACATCCAGCACTTCCTTGAGCTGATCGAGCGAATCGACCTCGATCTCGATCTTCACCAGGTGCCCGATGGCCGCCTTGGCGCGTGTCAGCACGGCGCGGATGCCGCCGGCCACGGCGATGTGGTTGTCTTTGATCAACACCGCGTCGTCGAGGCCGAAGCGGTGATTGAAGCCGCCGCCGCAGCGCACGGCGTATTTTTCCAGCGCGCGCAGCCCCGGCGTGGTCTTGCGCGTGCAGATGATGCGCGCCTTGGTGTGGGCGATGCGCGCCACGAAGGCTGACGTCGCGGTGGCGATGCCGGACAGGTGGCCGAGGAAGTTGAGCGCGGTGCGCTCGGCGGACAGGATCGCGCGCGCATTGCCGGCGATCGTCATCAATTTGGTCCCGGCGCCGATCGCCATGCCGTCGCGGCCATGGGGTTTTATCTCGACCGCCGGATCGAGTCGGCGGAACGCCATTTCGACCAGCGGCAGGCCCGAGACGACACCGGGCTTGCGCGCGACGACGACGGCGCGGCCGCTGGTGTCCTCCGGTATCGTTGCGATCGACGTGACGTCGCCGGCGCGGCCGAGATCTTCCTCGAGCGCGCGCGTCACCGTCGCTTCGACTTCAAGCGGCGAGACGAAGGCGTCGGAGCAAAAAAGCGACATTGGCGCTCGTTACAAACATGGCGTTGACAGCGAAAACTCATACCTAGTGAGGCGGACCGTGGCAAACCCTGGGTCCGGGGCGCGGGCCAGCCATGCACTGAGCGGTCCGATGCGGGGTAGATTTCGTTTGGGCGATCAGGCCTGTCGCACTATATTGCGCGGCTTTTGGAAGCTTGAGAACCGATCAGGGCGACGATGACCACCAGCGAGAATCGGCTCGATCCTTCGCAATCCGGCGCGGCCGCCGGCATTGCCGCCACGTGGCGCACGCCGGCGCTGGTTATCGGCATGGGCTGCCTGATTACGCTGATCGCCTTCGGTCCGCGTTCGACGATGGGCTTTTTCCTGACGCCGCTGTCGAACGCCAACCACTGGGGCCGCGACGTGTTCGCGTTCGCGCTCGCTCTGCAAAATCTGCTCTGGGGCATCGGCCAGCCGCTCGGCGGCATGATCGCCGATCGCTTCGGCACCATCCGGGTGGTCTGCGCCGGCGCGCTGCTCTACGCGGCCGGCCTGGTGCTGATGTCGCACGCGACCAGCGCGCCGCTGCTCGATGCTTCGGCGGGCGTGTTGCTCGGTTTCGGTCTCGCCGGTTGCTCGTTCCCGGTCATTCTCGCGGCGTTCGGCAAGATATTGCCGAAGGAATACCGCTCGATCTCCTTCGGCTTCGGCACTGCGGCGGGGTCGTTCGGGCAGTTCCTCTATTCGCCGATTGCGGTCGTGCTGATGGACACGTTCGGCTGGCAGCAGACGCTCATCATCTTCGCCGTCAGCATGTTGGGCGTGCTGCCGCTGTCGCTGGCGCTGGCCACGCCTCAGGCGACGTCGACGATGGAGCCGGTATCGACGCAGTCGCTCCGGCACGCGCTCGGCGAGGCCTTTGCCCATCGCTCCTACATTCTGCTCGTGCTCGGCTTCTTCACCTGCGGCTTCCAGCTGCAGTTCATCACCGTGCACATGCCGTCCTATCTGGTCGATCGCGGGCTCTCCGCCTCGGTCGGCGGCTGGACCATCGCGACTATCGGGCTCTTCAACATCATCGGCTCGGTCACTGCCGGCTGGCTCGGCGACCGCATGCCGAAGCGCTATCTGCTCGCGTTCATCTATTTCGTCCGCGCCGCGGCGATCCTGGCGTTCATCTCGTTCCCAGTCACGACGGTGTCGTGCCTGATCTTTGCCGCGATCATGGGCCTGATGTGGCTGTCGACCGTGCCGCCGACCAACGGCATCATCGCGCTGATGTTCGGCACCAAATGGCTGGCGACCTTGGCGGGCTTCGCCTTCTTCAGCCACCAGGTCGGCGGCTTCCTCGGCGTTTGGCTCGGCGGCATCGCGTTCGACCGCACCGGCTCGTACAACGTGGTGTGGTGGCTCGCGATCCTGTTCGGCGTGCTGTCGGCACTGATCAACCTGCCGATCGTCGAGAAGCCGGTTGAGCGGATGGCCGCCGTGCCGGCGTGACGACCTCTGTCCTACCTCTTCCGGCCGTGACAAACTGCGGCCGGGAGATTTGTTGACATGGGAACCTTCAAAGCGATCGTCATCGATAAGGGCGAAGCCGGGCAAACAGTCCGGCTCACCGACTTCGACGAAAACAATCTGATGGACGGCGACGTCACCGTCGCCGTCGAATATTCCACGCTGAACTACAAGGACGGGCTCGCCGTCACCGGCAAGGCGCCGGTGGTGCGGCGCTTCCCGATGATCGCCGGCGTCGATTTTTCGGGCACTGTTGAATCTTCGTCACACCCGGCCTGGGAGCCGGGCGACAAGGTCATCCTCAACGGCTGGGGTCTTGGGGAGACCCATCTCGGCGCCTACGCGCAGAAGGCGAGAGTCAAAGGCGATTGGCTGGTGCGGCTGCCGCAAAACATCAGCGCGCGCGAGGCCATGGCGATCGGCACCGCGGGCTATACCGCGATGCTCTCGGTGATGGCGCTGGAGCGCGCCGGCGTCACGCCCGCGCGCGGCCCGATCGTCGTCACCGGCGCTGCCGGCGGCGTCGGCTCCGTCGCGGTCGCGATCCTCGCCAAGCTCGGGTACCAAATTACCGCTTCGACCGGCCGGCCGGCCGAAGCGGATTATCTCAAAGGCCTCGGCGCCAGCGACATCATCGACCGTAAGGAACTCAGCGGCCCAGCGCGGCCGCTCGCCAAGGAGCGCTGGGCCGG
>DATHHM010000426.1:0-2566 GCA_035317145.1 Xanthobacteraceae bacterium
GGCTTCGCTCACTGCGACGTCTGTTTCCTGAGCGCCGC
Source organism: Xanthobacteraceae bacterium (assembly GCA_035317145.1). Lineage (GTDB taxonomy): Bacteria > Pseudomonadota > Alphaproteobacteria > Rhizobiales > Xanthobacteraceae > BOG-931. The sequence goes on from DATHHM010000426.1 coordinate 39, forward strand.
CACGTCCTGTGCTGTCATGTGAGCTGGCTTGCTGCCGAAGCGCGCGGTCACGTAATTGGCTACGGCTGCAATCTCGACATCGGAATAGGCGTTGCCGAACGCAGGCATCGAGACCGCACCCTCCGGCGTGTGTCGCCTGGTCCCGGAAATCACGATCTGGGCGACGTTGGTCGCACCGGGATCGTTGACGGCCCACGCGCCGGTGAGCGTGGCAAAGGGTGAGATCGAGCTTTCGCCGCTCCAGCCGTGGCAACTGACGCAGGCGCCTTCGAACACCATCTTGCCGCGTGGATCCGGCGTGCCGCCGCCATCCCGGTGCGACGCAGGTGCTGATGGCGCCAGCGCCGCCGGCAGATCGGTCGAGGCGGTCGGCGGCACGCTGCGCAAATAGGCCACCACGGCGCGGATGTCTTCCGGCGCTAGCTTGCTCAAGCTGTGGTCGACGGCTTCGCCCATCGGCCCTGAGGCGGTGCCGTGACCATCCGCATGTCCAATCGAAAGATAGGAGACGAGATCGTCGTCCCGCCAGGCGCCGACGCCGGTGGTCTTGTCCGAGCTGATGTTGAAGGCACGCCATCCAGCCGTCACCGCGCCGGCAAATTTCAGGCGGTTGTTGAGCGCGAACGCCAGGTTTCGCGGCGTATGGCATTCGCCGCAATGGGCCAGCGCCTCGGCAAGATAAGCGCCTCTGTTCCATTCCGGACTTTTCGACGTGTCGGGCTCAAAGCGCGTATCCGGATTGAACAGCGCCGACCAGAAACCCATCGCCCAGCGCTGGTTGAATGGAAACATCAGCGTATTTTCGGCCGCGACCGCGCGCACCGGCGGCAGGCTGAACAGATAGGCCTTGATTGCCAGTGCATCAGCGTCGCTTACATAGGTGTAGGACGTGAACGGCATCGCCGGATAAAGCCGTGCGCCATCCCTGCGGATGCCACGGTGCATCGCCGCCAGAAAATCCTGGTCGCTGTAATTGCCGATGCCGGTCTCTTTGTCCGGTGTGATGTTGGTCGAATAAAGCGTGCCGAACGGCAGCTTGAATCCCAGGCCGCCGGCATATTCTTTCCCGCCTGCCGTGGTATGGCAGACCATGCAGTCCGCTGCCCGCGCCAAATAAGCGCCGCGCTCCACGACGCTTGCCTGTGCCAGCGCGGCCGGCACGCCGGCGGGATTGGCGCCGCGATAGTCTGCAAGCGCCACTTTCGGACCATCCGCGAATGCCATCGGACCGGGGCCGCGGACAATCCAAAGTCCGATCGCCACCGCAACCAACACGATCGCGACAACGCTGAGGAGAATGCGACGCGCGGCCGGGCTCATGCTTTTTTCCCTGCTGATATAAGTGCCCGGTCGATCGGCAGCCGCCGCAAGGCGACACCGGTCGCGGCGTAGATGGCGTTGCGCAATGCGGGCGGCCCGGCATTGACGCCGGTCTCGCCGATGCCGCCGGGCGGTTCGCCGCTCTTGACGACATGAACCTCGATCTTCGGCGTCTGGTCGATGCGGAGCATCCCGTAGTCATGGAAGTTGGACTGCTGGACCCGTCCCTTGTCGATGGTGATTTCGCCGTAGAGTGCTGCAGTCAGACCGAAGATCAGCCCGCCCTCGAGCTGCGCCTTGATGGTATCGGGATTGACGGCGATGCCGGTATCCACCACCGAGGTGACGCGACGGAGCTGCACCTCGCCGTGCTCGTCGACTTCGGCTTCGACCACCGTCGCGATGAAGGTTTCGAACGACGGCTGCACGCAGACGCCGCGCCCGACGCGCGCCGGCAGCGGCTGCCCCCAATTGGATTTTTCCGCTGCGAGATTGAGCGCTGCCAGCAGACGCGGTTTTTTCCCGAGCATCGAGCGGCGGAACTCCACCGGGTCCTTGCCCGCCTTGCGGGCAAGCTCGTCCATGAAACATTCGACGGCGAACACGTTGTTGTTGGGACCGACGCCGCGCCAGAATCCGGTCGGCACCGCGGGCGGTTCGGCGCGCACATATTCGACATGGAAATTGGGAATGTCGTAGGGCATGTCGGCGCCGGCATCGATGGCGTCGATGTCGATGCCCTTCTGGAAGGCCGGCGGCAGCCAGCGCGCCAGGATCGCTGAACCGGTGACCCGATATTTCCAGCCGACGATCTTGCCGTCGGACAGAGTCGCGGCAATCGTGTCGCGATACACCGGGCGATAGACGTCGTGCTGGATGTCCTCTTCGCGGGTCCACACCACCTTGACCGGTCCGTCGACCTGCTTGGCGATGCGAACGGCGGCAACCACCATGTCCGGCTCGAGCTTGCGGCCGAAGCCGCCGCCGAGCAGATGATTATTGACGATCACTTTCTCGACCGGGAGTCCGGCAGCTTTCGCCGCCTCCGCCTGCACCCGGCTCACGATCTGCGTGCCGGTCCAGATTTCACAGGAGTCGGGCTTGAAATGAACCGTGGCATTCAACGGCTCCATAGCCGCATGGGCGAGAAACGGAAGCTCGAATGCGGCTTCGAGTTTTTCGCCGGTAGCTAACCCCTTGGCGATGTC
>DATHHM010000427.1:0-13613 GCA_035317145.1 Xanthobacteraceae bacterium
AACGACCGTGAGGATTCGTATGGACACTGTGTCTACTCCCGCGAACAACCGAGAGCCGCCCCGCTGGTTATCCGCGCGCCCGGTAGGTGCCCACGCCCTGGTCGGGCGCCCAGACACCGGCCGGCAGCTTGCCCATTTGCCAGAACACATCGATCGGCATGCCGCCGCGCGGATGGAAATAGCCGCCGATGCGCAGCCATTTCGGTTTCAAGAGCGCGGCGAGCTTCTTGCCGATCGCGACCGTGCATTCCTCATGGAACGCACCGTGATTGCGGAAACTGTTCAAGTAAAGCTTGAGCGATTTCGACTCCACGAGCCAAGCCTTCGGCACGTAGTCGATGACCAGCGTCGCAAAATCGGGCTGGCCGGTGACCGGGCACATCACGGTGAATTCGGGAAAAGTGAAGCGCGCCACGTAATTCGTATCCGGATGCGGATTGCGCACGCGGTCGAGCACCGCCTGGTCCGGGGCAGCGGGCATCGGCGAGGGGCGGCCGAGTTGGAGCGTTCTCCTTGCCATCAGATCACGGCGTTACAAAAACGGTCATCAGGCAGCCAGCACGGCCTTCTTGACCGACTGCGGCAGCGCAATCGGGCGAAACAACACCTTCGGATAAACATAGTCGCTGCCGGACTCGTCAACGATCCGGATCAGACCATGCTTCTCCGCAGCGGCATCGCGAAGCGTCACATAGAGCTTCCGCTTCTCGAGCGATGCTGGGTATCCTTCATTGTTCACGCACACCACGAGCTGCTTTGATGGCGATTTCGACATTGCTTGGCCTTTTACAGCAGGTGTTTAATCTTGAATTCCTTGCGTCCGATGCCGGCTGCTTCATACCAGTGTAGTTCGGCTAAATGAACAGAGCTATCGGGCAGTCGTACACGCGCGATCCCTTGCGTTTGCGCCAACGGCCATGGCCATAAATCCTGCGCAGCCTCGCAATTTCGCGAATGCCTGAGCCGGAGGCAAACGTCTCGATTTGCGAAATTCCGCCTAGAATCTCGAACAGCATGTGAAATTCGTCGCAAAGCGGCCCGACAGGGTCAATGCCTCAGTCAAATGCCTGGGACCGGTCAACATGACAACCGCCTCTCCAATCCTGTAGAAACCCCAACGGAAACAAGCCGGGACCACGCATGACCGCCATTGTCGACATCATCGGCCGGGAGATACTGGACAGCCGCGGCAATCCGACCGTGGAGGTCGATGTCGTGCTCGAAGACGGCTCGCGCGGCCGTGCCGGCGTGCCGTCCGGCGCCTCGACCGGGGCCCATGAGGCGGTCGAACTGCGCGACGGCGACAAGAAACGCTATCTCGGCAAGGGCGTGCGCAATGCGGTCGAGGCAGTCAACGGCGAGATCTTTGATGCCCTGAGCGGCATGGATGCCGAGGCCCAGGTCAAGATCGACGAGACCATGATCGCGCTGGACGGCACGCCCAACAAAGCCCGGCTCGGCGCCAACGCCATCCTCGGCGTGTCGCTCGCCGTCGCCAAGGCGGCAGCCGCGGCCAACAAGCTGCCGCTTTACCGTTATGTCGGCGGCACATCGGCGAGGTTATTGCCGGTGCCGATGATGAACATCGTCAATGGCGGCGTGCATGCCGACAATCCAATCGATTTTCAGGAGTTCATGATCATGCCGCTCGGCGTCGCTTCGCTCAAGGAGGCGGTGCGCGCCGGCTCGGAAATCTTCCACACGCTGCGCGCGGCGCTCAAAGCCGACGGCCACAACACCAATGTGGGCGACGAGGGCGGCTTTGCGCCCAATCTGCCGTCGGCGGAGGCCGCGCTCGATTTCGTCCTCGCCGCCATCGAGAAGGCCGGCTACCGGGTCGGCGACGATGTGGCGATCGCGCTCGATCCGGCGGCGAGCGAGTTCTTCAAGGACGGCGCCTACGCTTACGAAGGCGAGGGCAAGACGCGCTCGATCGACCAGCAGGTCGAGTATCTCGCCGCGCTCACCAAGCGCTATCCGATCGTGTCGATCGAAGACGGCATGGCCGAAGACGACTACGACGGCTGGAAGAAGTTGACGCAAAAGATCGGCGACCGCTGCCAGCTCGTCGGCGACGATATTTTCGTTACCAACGTGGCGCGTCTCTCAGACGGCATCAAGAACGGCATCGGCAATTCGATCCTGATCAAGGTCAACCAGATCGGCACCTTGAGCGAAACGCTCGCCGCGGTCGAAATGGCGCACAAAGCGGGTTACACCGCGGTGATGTCGCATCGCTCCGGCGAAACCGAGGATTCGACCATCGCCGACCTCGCGGTCGCCACCAATTGCGGGCAGATCAAAACCGGCTCGCTGGCGCGTGCCGACCGTACCGCCAAATACAATCAGCTTCTGCGCATCGAAGAGGAACTCGGCGCGCAGGCGGCCTATGCGGGCAGGGCGGCGCTCAAAATCCGGCGCTAGCGCGCTCCTCGTTCGCTTGTCCGGCACGGCCGATCGGCGCTATACCGCTGTTGCGAACCGCCGGGCCGGGACGCCCGCGGAATAGGTTTTTGGGTGATGGATCAATCGGTCGAATTGAACGCGGGCAACCGCCGGCTTGCCGCCGAGCGGTTGCGCGATTTCATTGTCACCTCGGTGGATGCGGCCGTAGCCGCCGACACGCCGTTCTATCACCTCGTGCTCGACCGGGTGTTTCCCGACGACGTCTACGCGGCGATGCTCGCCAATATGCCGGACGCCACCGACTATCGGCCGATGCACGGCCGCAGCAAGGGCCACGATCTCACCGACGGCACCCATACGCGGGTGAAGATCGACGTGTTTCCGGAATATATCCGCCACCTGCCGCCACAAAAGCGAGCCGTGTGGGACATCGTCGGCCGCGCGCTGTGCTCGGCGCCGGTGCGCGATGCCTTCATCCGGCGGCTTAAGCCGGCGCTCGAACGCCGCTTCGGTGCCGGCTACGCCAAGACCGGCATGTATCCGATCCCGGTGCTGACCCGCGACATTCCCGGCTACCTGATCACGCCGCACACCGACACGCGCTGGAAGGGCATCACCGTGCAGCTCTATCTGCCGCGCGACAGCTCGATCGCCCATATCGGCACCATCTTTCACGACAAGCGCGCCGACGGCAGTTGCGGGCCGAAGGCGAAGCAGATGACCTTTGCGCCGAACACTGGCTATGCCTTTGCGGTCGGCACCGATACCTGGCACTCGGCCGATCCGGTCGGCGCCGAGGTCAAGACCCGCGACAGCATTCTTTTGACCTATTTCGTCGATGCCGGCGTGCTGCGCTTCCTGCGCAATCGCGCCAAGCGGCTGGGCAATTTCGTCGGCAGCGAAATCCGCAATCGCCTGCGCTAGAGCATGATCCCGAAAAGTGGAAGCCGGTTTTCGGATAAGATCATGCTCCAACAAAGATTCTAGCCGCCATTAATGCCGTTTTAAACCGCACGCTGACATGGTGTGCGGATGGTCACGCGTAAACGCCTGCGTTCGATCCTGACCACGCTCGGCCTCTATGTCATGGCCGCGCTGCTGATCGGCTATTTCGGCGTCAACGCCTATAGCGGCAATCACGGGCTCAAGGCCAAAGAAGACCTCGACCAGCAGATCGCGGCACTGTCGGCCGATCTCGACCGCCTCAAGCCCGAACGGGCGCAGTGGGAGCGCCGCGTGGCGCTGCTGCGGGCCGACCGGCTCGATCCCGATATGCTCGACGAGCAGGCGCGCAAGCTGCTCGATGACGTCGCGCCAAACGAGCTCACTTTGATGTTCGCCTGGGGTCCTAAGGCGGTGGACACCCCCAGGCCTTGAACTTAAAACGGCTATCCCCAATTTAATTTTTCCCGGCAATGCTTTGGCCGGTCTAGCCCATCCCATTCGGCAGGTCGGGCGCTTCCGCAATCGGGTGATTTCGGCTATGGGATGCAAGCCCCCCGTGGTGTGTCCCGAGGACAAGAATGGCCGTCGCCAAAACCAAGCCAGCCGAAGAAGGCGCTCACGAGCTTCGTCCCGACATCGATTGGGGCCTGCATGACAGCCAGGTTCCGGAATTCAGCAAGGAGCAGGAGTTCCAGGCGCTGCGCCAGATGCTCCTGATCCGCCGCTTCGAGGAGAAGGCCGGCCAGATGTACGGCATGGGCCTGATCGGCGGCTTCTGCCATCTCTATATCGGTCAGGAAGCCGTCGTCGTCGGCATGGAACTGGCCAAGCACGATGGCGATCAGATGATCACCGGCTATCGCGATCACGGCCACATGCTGGCTTGCGGCATGGACCCCAAAGGCGTGATGGCGGAACTGACCGGACGCCGCGGCGGCTATTCCAAAGGCAAGGGCGGGTCGATGCACATGTTCTCCCGCGATAAGAATTTTTATGGCGGGCACGGCATCGTCGCCGCCCAGGTGCCGCTCGGCACCGGCTTGGCCTTCGCCAACAAATATCGCGGCAACGACAGCGTCTCGCTCACGTATTTCGGCGACGGCGCGGCCAACCAGGGCCAAGTCTACGAGAGTTTCAACATGGCGGAGCTGTGGAAGCTCCCCGTGGTCTACGTCATCGAGAACAACCGCTACGCCATGGGCACCTCGGTCTTGCGCTCCGCGGCGCAAACCGACTTCTCCAAGCGCGGCCTGTCGTTCAACATTCCCGGCACCCAGGTCGATGGCATGGACGTGCGCGCGGTGAAGGCGGCCGGCGAAACCGCCATCGCCTGGTGCCGCGCCGGCAAGGGACCGACGATTTTGGAAATGATGACCTACCGCTATCGCGGCCACTCCATGTCGGATCCGGCCAAATACCGGACCAAGGAGGAGGTCGACAAAGTGCGCACCGAGCACGACCCGATCGAGCAGGTGCGCAAACGCCTGCTCGATAAAAAATGGGCCAGCGAAGATGAGTTGAAAAAGCTCGACGCATCGGTGCGTGCAACCGTCAACGAAGCCGCCGAATTCGCCACCCAGGACGCCGAGCCCGATCCTTCCGAGCTTTACACGGACATGTATCGTTGATTTTTTCGCGCTCTGCCACTGAGTAAGCCATGCCGACCGAAGTCCTCATGCCCGCGCTGTCGCCCACCATGGAGAAGGGCAACCTCTCCAAGTGGCTCAAGAAGGAAGGCGACACCGTCAAATCCGGCGATGTAATCGCCGAGATCGAGACCGATAAAGCCACCATGGAGGTGGAAGCGGTCGACGAGGGCACGCTCGGCAAAATTCTGGTGCCGGAAGGCACCAACGACGTCGCGGTCAATACGCCGATCGCCATGATCCTTGCCGAAGGCGAGGACGCTGCAGCGCTCAAGGACGGCAAAGGCGCGGCGCCCAAACCGCTGGCGCCGCAGCCGGCGAAGACTCCGCAAACCGCGTCCGCGGACGTGGGCGACGCGGCGCTCGGCCAAGTGCCGCTGAATGAGTTGAGAGAGGCGCAAAAGTCCACGCCAGCGGCCGCCACGCCCGAGCCTGAAGTGCCGGAAGGCACCGAGATGGTCACCATGACCATGCGCGAAGCATTACGCGACGCCATGGCCGAGGAAATGCGCCGCGACCCGGACGTGTTCGTCATGGGCGAGGAAGTCGCCGAATATCAGGGCGCCTATAAAGTCACCCAAGGGCTGCTCGACGAATTCGGCGCCCGGCGCGTCATCGACACCCCGATCACCGAGCACGGCTTTGCCGGGCTGGGCGTCGGCGCGGCGCTCGCCGGACTGAAACCCATCGTCGAGTTCATGACCTTCAACTTCGCCATGCAGGCGATGGATCAGCTCATCAACTCCGCGGCGAAGACGCCCTACATGTCGGGCGGCCAGGTGCGGGTCTCGATCGTGTTCCGCGGCCCGAACGGGCCGGCATCGCGCGTCGCCGCGCAGCACAGCCAGGATTATTCGGCCTGGTATTCGCACGTTCCCGGCCTGAAGGTGATCGCGCCGTCGACTGCCGCTGATGCAAAAGGGCTGCTCAAGGCCGCGATCCGCGATCCCAATCCGGTGATGTTTTTAGAAAACGAAATTCTCTACGGCCATTCCTCGCCGGTGCCGAAACTCGACGACTATGTGCTGCCGATCGGCCGCGCCCGCGTGGTGCGCTCGGGCAGCGATGTCACCATCGTCGCCTGGTCGATGGGCATGACCTATGCGCTGAAAGCCGCCGACGAATTGGCGAAAGACAACATCAACGCCGAAGTGATCGACCTGCGCACGCTCAAACCGATGGACTCCGACACCATCATCGAGTCGGTGAAAAAAACCGGCCGCCTCGTCACCGTCGAAGAAGGCTGGAAGCAATCCGGCGTCGGCGCCGAGATCGCAGCCCGCGTCATGGAGCAGGCGTTCGATTATCTCGATGCGCCGGTCGCGCGCGTCACCGGCAAGGACGTGCCGATGCCGTACGCCGCCAACCTGGAAAAACTCGCGCTGCCGTCGGTCGCCGAAGTGGTCGAGGCGGCGAAGGCGGTTTGTTACCGATGAAGTTATCGATGCACTCGCCGTGGAAAATTAAGGTTTGCGAAAAAGCCAAAACATTGGCGGAATTTCAAGTGCCTGCACACAAGCTCGATCGAAAAGACTTGGCAATCTTTTTGAAGGCGCTCGTCGTTCGCAGCCGAACTGACAGTCTTGAGGAGATGATCCCTTTCTACGTCAATAAAAGGCGTGGAATACCGGATCACTTGTCGTTTGCTGAGATTCGACGCTGTAACAAGTTGGAACAAAATCGACTTGGATATTGGTGCGGCAATTGGGACTGTTACGCAGTTGCGATGCAGGAATTTGATAAGGCGCTCATAGATTCAGTGAAAAAAGAAATTCAACGGAACAGGGGCGCGTAAGATGCCCATCAACATCCTCATGCCGGCGCTGTCGCCCACGATGGAGAAGGGCAACCTCTCCAAGTGGCTCAAGAAGGAGGGCGACGCGGTCAAGACGGGCGATGTGATCGCCGAGATCGAGACCGACAAGGCGACCATGGAATACGAAGCCGTCGATGACGGCGTCATGGCCAAGATCGTGGTGCCGGAAGGCACCAACGACGTCGCCGTCAATCAGCTCATCGCGGTGATGGCGCAGGAGGGCGAGGACCCTAAAGCAGCAGCGGCTGCCGCAGCGAGCGCGCCTGCGAAAGCACCCAGCGCCGGAGCCCCCTCACCCCCTCGGGGAGAGGGGGCTGCACAGCAAGCCGCCGCGCCCTCGACATCTGCTCCAACTGCCAAAGAGGCGAAGTCTCCACCGCCGCCGCAGGCGCCGCGCGCTCCCTCGCCCCAGAGGGGAGAGGGTGGGGGTGAGGGGGTTCGGACCAACGGTCACGGCGCCGGCGTTAGCGGCACCAACAGAATCTTTTCTTCACCCTTGGCGCGACGCCTGGCGAAAGACGCGAGCATCGATCTCGGCCGCATCCAGGGCACCGGCCCGCACGGCCGCGTCATCGCCCGCGACGTCGAAGCGGCGAAATCGGGCCAAGGCCTGCGCGCGCCGGCCGCGGCGCCCGCCAGCGCACCGCTCATCGCGCCGTCGATGTCGGATCAGCAGATCCGCGCGCTCTACGACGACGGCAGCTACGATTTCGTGCCGCACGACGGCATGCGCCGCACCATTGCGCAACGTCTCACGGCCTCGGTGCAGACCATTCCGCATTTCTACCTGACCATCGACTGCGACATCGGCAAGCTTTTGGACGCGCGCGAGGAGATCAACGCGACGGCGCCCAAGGACAAGGACGGCAAGCCGGCCTACAAGCTTTCGGTCAACGATTTCGTCATCAAGGCCCTGGCGCTCGCTTTGCAACGCGTGCCGGACGCCAATGTGAGCTGGACCGACGCCGGCATGCTCAAGCACAAGCATTCCGACGTCGGCGTCGCGGTGGCCATGCCGAACGGCTTGATCACGCCGATCATCCGCAATGCCGAAACCAAATCGCTTTCAGCCATCTCCAACGAGATGAAGGAGCTCGCTGCGCGGGCCCGTGCGCGAAAACTCAAGCCGCACGAATACCAGGGCGGCACCACGTCGGTATCGAACCTCGGCATGTACGGCATCAAGGATTTCACCGCGGTGATCAATCCGCCGCAGTCGACCATCCTCGCCGTCGGCACCGGCGAAGAACGCGCGGTCGTGCGCAACGGCAAGATCGAAGCCGCCCACATCATGAGCGTGACCATGTCGTGCGATCATCGCGCGGTGGACGGCGCGCTCGGCGCCGTGCTGATCGGCGCGTTCAAGGCGCTGATCGAGAACCCGGTGATGATGCTGGTGTAAGTCTTAGGGCGTATCGAGGCCCTTCGACCGAAAAACCGCGATCGCTTCCGGCGATTGCAGCATTTTGATCAGAGCTTTTCCCGCCTCGCCGTTCTTGTTGCCGGTCATGATCGCCACGGCGAACTCCGTGACCACATTCAGATCGCCGGGCAACAGGCCGATGACTTCGGCGCCCGCCACATGCAGCAATTCCGGCTTCTGCTGTACGGCGAGTTCGGCTTCACCGGTCATCAGCAAGTTCGCCGAAAAACCGCCGGGCGGCGGGTATTTGGTCTTCGGTTTCATCTGTTCGGCGATGCCCATGCGCTCAAGCAGCTTCGCGAAATAAACGCCGCTGGCGCCGCCGGCGGACGGCTCGCTGTAGGCAATCGATTTGGCGTCGAGCAGCGTGCGCTTGAGCGCCTCGGGCGTGGAAATGTCCGGTTTTGGCGCCCCGGCTTTGACGGCGACACCAACGCCCGAGCTTGCCAGCGTGATATCGGTCCCGGCCGCGATCTTGCCCTGCTTTTGCAAAGCCTCGATGCCGGCGCGGCTCAGCACCACAACGTCCGCGGTGTCGCCGTCCTCGATGCGCTTGACCAGCATCGGCGCGGTGCCCCAGGTGACGGCGAGGGTGTGGCCGCTGGCCTTGTCGAATTGCGCAAACAGCCGTTCCGCGGCGCTGCGCACGCCGATGGTGCTGAAAACGACAAGCTCAGCCATGAGGGGAGGCATCCTTCTTGCTTGCTGTTATATCGCGTGGGAAAGAACGACGCGAAAAATATTTGGCGGCCCGCACATGGACGATCTGATCGAAGGCTATCGCCGCTTCCGTGCCGGCACCTGGCAGGCCGAGCGCAGACGCTTCGAAGCGCTCAGCCGCCTCGGCCAGCGGCCCCGTGCGCTGATCATCGCCTGCTCGGACAGCCGTACCGACCCGCAGATGGTGTTCAACGCCCGGCCGGGCGAGCTGTTCGTCGTCCGCAACGTTGCCAACATCGCCCCGCCTTACGGCCCCGACGACCAGCCGCACGGGGTCAGCTCGGCCATCGAGTTCGCGGTGCGGTCGCTTCAAGTCCGCGAGATCGTCGTGCTGGGCCACGCCATGTGCGGCGGCATCAAAGCGCTCTTGGACGGCGCGCCGGTCGAGGCTTCGGACTTCGTCGGCCAATGGGTGCGCATCGCCGAGCCGGCGCGGCAACGCGCGATGCGGGCGCCGCCGGAGGCGCGCCAGGACATTTGCGAGCACGAGTCGGTCCGCCTGTCGCTCGACAATCTGATGACGTTTCCGTGGATCAAGGATGCGGTCGACGCCGGCCATATGACCCTGCACGGCTGCTTCTTCGACATCCGCTCCGGCATCCTCGAACGCCTCGGCGACGACGGCGCTTTCCATCCGATCCCCGATTAGGCAAGGCCCGCGACAAGCGTGGCGGCGATAGCTACATATAGAGCAGGGTGCGCACGAGGCTTTTAAATGGCAGAGACCAATTTCGACGTCATCATCATCGGCTCGGGGCCGGGCGGCTATGTGTGCGCCATCCGCGCGGTGCAGCTCGGCTTCAAGACCGCCATCGTCGAGCGCGACTATTTGGGCGGCATCTGCCTGAACTGGGGCTGCATCCCGACCAAGGCGCTGCTGCGCTCGGCGGAAATATTTCACTACCTGCAACACGCCAAGGATTATGGGTTGTCGGCGGGCGAGGTCACTTACGATCCGGCCGCCGTGGTGAAGCGCTCGCGCGCGGTATCGAAACGCCTCAACGACGGCGTCGGCTTTCTCATGAAAAAAAACAAGGTCACGGTGATCTGGGGCGAGGCCACGATCGACGCCCCCGGTAAGATCACCGTCAAAGCCGGCAAGAGCGAAGCGCCGAAAGGTGCGCTCGGTGCTGGCGCGTACCAGGCCAAGCACATCATCATCGCCACCGGCGCGCGGCCGCGCGTGCTGCCGGGCCTTGAACCGGACAAGAAACTGATCTGGACTTATTTCGAAGCCATGGTGCCGGACCGCATGCCGAAATCGCTTCTGGTCGTAGGCTCCGGCGCCATCGGCATCGAGTTCGCCTCGTTCTACCGCACGCTCGGCGCCGAGGTGACCGTGGTCGAAGTGCTGCCGCAAATCCTGCCCGTCGAGGATGCCGAAATCGCGGCGTTCGCGCGCAAAAGCTTCGAGAAGCAGGGCATCAAAATCCTCACAGGCGCGAAGGTGACGAAGCTCGACAAGAAGCCGGACGCCGTCACCGCGACCATCGACGACGGCAAGGGCGGCACGCAGACGCTCACCGTCGACCGCGTCATCGCCGCGGTCGGCGTCGTCGGCAATATCGAGAATCTCGGCCTGGAAAAACTCGGTGTGAAGACCGAGCGCGCGGCAATCGTCGTCGACGGCGTCGGCAAGACCAACGTGCCCGGCATCTATGCCATCGGCGACGTCGCCGGCCCGCCGCTCTTGGCGCACAAGGCCGAGCACGAGGGCGTCATCTGCGTCGAGGCGATCAAAGGGCTCAATCCGCATCCGATCAACAAGCGGCTCATCCCCGGCTGCACCTATTGCACGCCGCAGATTGCGTCTGTTGGGCTTACGGAGCAGGCGGCGAAGGATCAAAAAATCGAGATCCGCGTCGGCCGCTTCCCGTTCGTCGGCAACGGCAAGGCGATCGCGCTCGGCGAGGATCAGGGCCTGGTCAAGGTGATCTTCGACAAGAAGACCGGCCAACTGCTCGGCGCCCACATGGTCGGCGCCGAAGTCACCGAGCTTATCCAGGGCTACGTGGTGGCGATGAATCTGGAGACTACCGAAGAGGAATTGATGCACACCGTATTCCCGCATCCGACATTGTCGGAGATGATGAAAGAAGCGGTGCTCGATGCGTACGGAAGGGTGCTAAATATTTGATTTGTAGGGTGGGCAAAATCGCTGCTCGGCAGAGCGGCGTGGGCAAGGCGCGCATACGATTTTGCCCACGCGGTCGCGCCTCGCAGCGCGCCATGCCCACCCTACGAAACTAATCCCGCCATCGGCTTCACGCTGTCGCTACCCGGGAAAACATTTTGTGCAAGCGCGCGGTCGTCGGCCCGCAGGTGATCCTTCAACAAGCCTTTCAACACCGCGCGCAGATCGGTCGTCGGTTTGAGATCGCGGTTCTCATAAAGATCGGCGCTTTTCAGCCCGGGCCAATCGGCGATCACCCGGCCCCCTTTGAGCGCGCCGCCGACGAGAAGCGCGACCGTGCCGGTGCCATGGTCGGTGCCTTCGGTGCCGTTGATGCGGGCGGTGCGGCCGAACTCGGTGACCAGCGCGACGACGGTCTCGCGCCAGGCCGCTCCCATATTGGTCTCGACCGCGGCCAGCGCCGCGTCGAGCGCGCCGAGCAATTGCGATAGGCGGCCATTGGCGATGCCTTCGTTGAAATGGGTATCCCAGCCGTCGAGCGCGAGCGCGCCGACCCTCGGGCCGTCGGGCTGCGCCAGGAATTTCGCGGCGGTGCCGGCGACCTCGGCGAAATAGGCGCGCACTTGCGCCGGCGCCGGCGGCGCGTTTTGGCCGGGCGTCGCTGCCATGTCGCCGGCTTGCTCGATGGCAGTCAGCCGCCCGTGTTCCTCGAGCACGTTGGCGAGCTTTTGGTCGGAATGCCGGTAGAGATCGAGGAGCCGCATCATCGTGTCCTCGCTGGCCGGCAAGATGCGTTGCGGCGACCATGACAGCACCGGCGCCGCACCGCGCACCACAAGCGGCGTGACCGGGCCGACCGCAAACGCCTTGCTGCCGCGCGGATTGACGGCCCCGCCGGGCGCAAGGCCGGCGAGCGCGCGGTTGAGCCAGCCGCTGTCGCTCGCCGCGGGCTTGGGCAGGCCGCTTTCCAGCACGTCCTGGCCGTCGAAATGGGAGCGCTCGCGGTACGGCGTGGCGCTGGCGTGAACGATGATCGCCTCGTTGGCGGCAAACATGCGATGCAGGTTGGGCATCGCCGGATGGAGCGCGAAGAAATCATCGAGCTTGAGCGCCGGTGTCTTGCTCTGCGGCGTCAAGGCATTGTCGCCGCGCAGCGCAACCCAGTCCGGATCGCCGACCGGCGCGACGGTGGCCAGCCCATCGAGCGCACCACGCAGCACGATGGTGAGGAAGCGCGGATCGCGGCCTTCGGCAAAGGCGAGCTTCGGCAAATAGGCCCAGGCGAACAACGTGCCGGAGGCGACCAGCAATTCGCGACGCGACGGTGCGTTGAGGCTCATGGTCAGCTCCGCAAAAATTCCGGCGACATGACGAGAAGCGCCAAGGCCTGGGCGCGGCTTTCCGCGCGCGCGATGGTGTCGCGGGTCGCGGCCGAGGCGAGGGGGCCGAGGCCTGCGTCCAACAGCGCGCGCGGATCGGTATTGGCCGCGGCGTGACTGGCGAACTCGTTGGCGATATCGAGCCGGCGCGGGATGCCGTCGATCCAGGCTGCTTCCGTATCCGGATAGCCGTTCGGCGCCGGCGGCCGCCACAGCGTTTGGCCGAGCGACGCTTGCGCGCCGAGCACGCGGCCGATGGCATTGCCGGGCATTACGCCGGTCAGGCGAAGCACGGCGACGACCCATACCGCTGGCGCTTTAAGCTTGCCGCGCTGCGGCATCCAAGCCTCGTCGGCGGTGACCAGTGTCTTGGCGACCTCTTTCAGATCGCCGCCGGTGTCTTTGAACCTCGCTTCGAGCTTGGCGACGAGCGACGGCGGCGGCTCGTCGGCAACAAAATGCCGCGCCAGCTTTTGCGCGATGTGCTGCGCTGTCGCCGGGTGCCGCGCCAGGTCGGCGAGCACGGCGCGGCCTTGCTCGACGCCAGTGTCGGGATAGCGTTTGCCGAGCACGGTTTGCGCGCCGGGCTGGTGGAAGCGCTTTAAGAATGCAAATTCGCCGCCGTGCAGCGGCACGGCCGTGTCGATGAACGTCCAGCCGGTGAGCACATTGGCGAAGCTCGTGACATCGGCCTGGCTGTAGCCGCTGCGGACGCCGAGCGTGTGCAGTTCGAGAATCTCGCGGGCGAGATTTTCGTTGAGGCCACGGGTGCGGTTGATGCCGGCGATCGAATTGGCGCCCATCGAAATGGTCTGGTCGAGATAGAACAGCATGGCCGGATGGCCCTCGGTCGCCAGCAGCAGGTCGGCAAAGCGGCCAAGCACATGGGGACGGATGGCCTCGCGCTCATAGGCGCCGGACATGCTCCGGATCTTGTCGATCGAGACGCAGAAATGATTGGACCAGAACCAGACCAGCCGCTCGACAAATCCTATTTCGGCGCCGAGCGCGGCCGCGGTGCGGATATTTACCTCGTTGAGGTAGATCTGCCGCCCCGGATCGGGGACGGCGTCGGCGGCCATCTTCGCCGCCATTTCGCCGGTACCTTCAGCTGCCTCCGTCATGGCGGCGGCCTCGGCCATCT
>DATHHM010000428.1:0-4911 GCA_035317145.1 Xanthobacteraceae bacterium
ATCGAGCAGGCGAAGGGCCGCGTGCCGGTGGTCGCCGGGGCGGGCTCGAACTCCACCAAGGAGGCGATCGAACTCGCCCAACACGCGCAAGAGTCGGGCGCCGACGCCGTGCTGGTGGTGACGCCCTATTACAACAAGCCCACGCAAGAGGGGATGTACCAGCACTTCAAGGCGATCAACGACGCCATCGGCATTCCGATCATCATCTACAACATTCCGCCACGCTCGGTGATCGACATGTCGGTCGACACCATGACGCGGCTGTTCGAGCTCAAGAACATTGCCGGGGTCAAGGATGCCACCGGCAATGTCGTTCGCGCCTCGCTTCAGCGCGGCGCCATGGGCCCCGACTTCAATCAACTCTCGGGCGACGATGCGCTCGCTCTGGGTTACCTGGCCCATGGCGGGCACGGCTGCATCTCGGTGACATCGAACGTGGCGCCGCGGTTGTGTGCGGAATTCCAGGCCTGCTGCCTCAAAGACGATTATGCCGGCGCGCTCAAGCTGCAGGACAAGCTGATGCCGCTGCACACGGCGCTATTCATTGAGGCCAATCCGGCGCCGGCGAAATACGCGCTCTCTGTCCTCGGCAAATGCGCCGAGACCGTGCGGCTGCCGATGGTGCCGGTTGCCGACAAGACGCGCGCCGCGGTGCGCGAAGCCATGGTGCATGCCGGCCTGATCAACTGAGCTGGGCGCTCTTCGCAGATCAATTGCTACGCGGCGTCAGCGCTGCGGAAGGCGTGTCGATTTATCGGCAAGGGAGGGATCGATGCTCGAAGAATTCAAGAAATTCGCCATGCGCGGCAATGTCGTCGATCTTGCGGTCGGCGTCATCATCGGCGCCGCCTTCGGCGCCATCGTCAGCTCGCTGGTCGGTGACATCATCATGCCGCTTATCGGCTCGGCGACCGGCGGCCTCGATTTCTCCAATTATTACCTACCGTTATCGTCGAAAGTTACGGCAACGGCTTTGGCGGATGCGAAAAAGCAGGGTGCGGTGCTGGCTTGGGGCAACTTCCTCACGCTTGTCATCAACTTCGTGATCATCGCCTGGGTGCTGTTTCTCTGCATCAAGGGCATCAACCGGCTGAAGAGCGCGGAATCGCCGCCGGCGCCGGCTGCGCCTTCCAAAGAAGTGCAGTTGCTGACCGAGATCCGCGACCTGCTCAAGAGCCGTTGAGATTTTAGGGACGGCGGCAGGACACCAGTATGGCGCCAAAGCCCGAAAGGAAGTTCCGCGTCGTTGCCGACAATCGTAAAGCGCGCTTCAATTATTTCATCGACGAGACCATGGAAGCCGGCGTCGCGCTGACCGGCACCGAGGTGAAGTCGCTGCGTTTGGGCAAGGCGACGATCGGGGAATCCTATGCCGATGCCCGCGGTGGCGAGATCTGGCTGATCAATTCCAATATTCCGGAATACCTGCAGGCCAACCGCTTCAACCACGCGCCGAAGCGGCCGCGCAAGCTTTTGCTGCACAAAAGTCAGATCAGCAAGCTGATCGGCGCGGTCGAGCGCGAGGGCATGACGCTGGTGCCGCTAAAACTCTATTTCAACGAAAAGGGCCGCGCCAAGGTCGAGCTGGCATTGGCGCGCGGCAAAAAACTCTACGACAAGCGCGAGACCGAGAAGAAGCGCTCATGGGAGCGCGAGCGCGGGCGGTTGATGCGGCAGAAGGGGTAAGAATGTTGCCGACAAAGCT
Organism: Xanthobacteraceae bacterium; assembly: GCA_035317145.1. Classification (GTDB taxonomy): domain Bacteria; phylum Pseudomonadota; class Alphaproteobacteria; order Rhizobiales; family Xanthobacteraceae; genus BOG-931. Next base: position 1,706 of record DATHHM010000428.1, read on the forward strand.
CGACCATTGCGTCATTCACATCACCGACTGGGAGCGCTCGAATGCGTTCTACACCACGGTGCTGGGCGCCGAGCTGGTGGCGCGGCCGGCGGGCTATGCCTACCGCTTCGGCGACAAGCAGCTCAACGTCCACGGGCCCGGCGTAAAACCCGCCGAGGTGGCGCGGCTGCCGGTCGCGCCCGGCAACAGCGATCTGTGCTTCGAATGGATCGGGCCGATCGCCGACGCTATCGACCATCTCGGCCGCTGCGGTGTGCGCATCGAAAGCGGCCCGATGCAGCGTTTCGGCGCCAAGGGCGCTGGCACCAGTGTCTATTTTCGCGATCCCGACGGCTCGCTGATGGAATTCATGTCGTACGCGGGAGAGAAAATGGCTGAAGCGCCCGGCATGCACGATCCGAACATCCTGCCACCCGATCTGCCAGCGCCTCAGGACGATGGCCGGGCACGGCACCTGACCGGCCTGAAGCTGCCGGACGTCGCCCTGCGGGCGACCGGCGGCGGCATGGTGAACCTGTCGAAGCTCAAGGGCCGCACCGTGGTTTACGTCTATCCGCGCACCGGCGTGCCCGGCGTCGACGCGCCGCCGGGCTGGGATCAAATTCCGGGCGCACGCGGCTGCACGCCGCAATCGTGCGGCTTTCGCGATCATTTTGCTGAACTGAAGACGCTGGGCGTCGCCCAGGTTTTCGGCCTGTCGGCGCAAGACACCGGCTACCAGCAGGAGGCCGCGGATCGCCTGCACCTGCCGTTTCCAATTCTGTCGGACGCCGAATTGAATCTGGCGACCAGCTTGCACCTGCCGATGTTCTTGACGTCGGGCATGACGTTGCTGGCGCGCATGGCGCTGGTCATCGAGGACGGCAAGATCGTCAAAGTGTTCTATCCGGTGTTTCCGCCGGACAAGAACGCCGAAGAGGTCGTTGCCTGGCTGCGTAGTCGCTAGGGATCTTTTTAGCGGCTTACTTACCGCGACTTAGTGGGGTAGCTCGTGTAAGATCAGCGTCTCGGCTGGTACAACGCGACCATGATCGAAGTTCGCTCCTTACCCGCAATTGAGCGTGACCCGAAGATCGGGTGGGGGCTCACGTTCTGGATGGGGAACGCTTTCGACTACACCACGCCATTCCGCGCAGCGCTTGCCGAAATTGCCGAAGTGTTAAATCGCGAACGTCTATCCGCGTTGCGGCTGCCCGACTACGAGGAACGGGAGGACTTCGTCGAGGGCATCCTTCAATTCGGCAATTCGAAGATCCGGGTCTATTACGAACACTCGCTCAGCTACCTCACCCTGTTCAGCAGCAGTGAGGACGTGCTGCGCGAGATCGCCGCGCGCTTGCGTTCAAATTTCAAAGTTGCCTAGAGACCATCGGCGATCTGACACAAGGCTTTGTCAGACCGGAACCAAGGGGATAAGCGGCTCTTTTTATCGGAAGATCGTGCTGGCGGCGAAATGCTGCGCCATGAAGTCGTTGAAGACTTTGACTTTGGCCGACAGCTGGTGGCTCGCCGGATAGACCGCGTAGATCGTCGCCTCGGGCAGCTGATAGTCCGGCAGCACCTGCTGCAAACGTCCGGCATCGATGTCGGCGCGGAAAAAGATGACCGGGCCGTAGGCGATGCCGAGGCCGCGCACGGCGGCCGTGTTCAACACTTGACGTTGGCTGGTGACGATCGGCCCGCTCACCTTGACCACGCGCTCTCCGTCCGAGCCGATGAGGTGCCACTCGTCGGGTTCGACGATGTAGCTGTAGCAAAGGCAATCGTGCTGGGTGAGGTCTTCGGGGATTTGCGGCGTGCCGCGGCGCGCCAGATAGTCAGGCGCCGCGCATAAGATCCGCCGCGCCGTATTGAGCTTGCGCGCGATCAGGCTCGACGCGGTGCCGCGCGGCATGCCGACGCTGATGGCGATGTCGTAACCGGCCTCGATCGGATCGGTGACGTGGTCATTGACCGTCAGATTGACGCGCAGCTTCGGGTAGGCGACGACCAGATCGGTGATCGCCGTTCCCAATTCGGTGAGACCGAAATTGGTCGGCGCGATCACCCGCAACTCGCCGCGCGGTTCGTTGTGCAGTTCGCTCGCCGAGCGTTCGGCTTCGTCGAGTTCGGCGAGAATGCGCCGGCATTGTTCGTAAAACCGCCGCCCGGCATCGGTGGCGCTCACGCGCCGCGTGGTGCGGTCGAGGAGGCGGGCGCCGAGCCGTTCCTCGAGCTGCAGCACATGCTTGCTGGTCGCGGCGCGCGACAGGCCAAGCCGCTCGGCTGCCGCGGTGAACCCGCCAGCTTCGATCACGGTCGTAAAAACCCTTGCGTTTTCAAAGCGATCCATGGCGCGCTCAGAGATTGTCAACTAAACGTGGACAATCTATTTCGTGTGGTCCCAATTATCAATTCGATTTTCTCCGCTATGAGTGAAACATCCGCCGCTCCAAAAGCGAGAAAGAGGAGGAACCCGATGTCGAAATTCGTCGTCGCGCCGCATTTCCGGCTGCACGAATGGGTCGCCGAGGAGAAAGGCTATTTCGCCGCCGAAGGCCTCGACTACGAGTTCCGCGAGACCATGGATTCGACTTCGGGCAGCGGCCATCACATCGGCAACAAGGTCGGCGCCTATCAAACGCTGGAAGCGGGCCGCACCTGCAATGTCAGCGGCGCCTGCCATTGGACCATGAATGTCGCCGCCTCGAACGGCCACGGCAAGCTTTATGCCGACGCTTATTCGGTGTCGCCGGCTGGCGTGTTCGTGCCGCCGGAGTCGCCGATCAAGACGCCGGCCGATCTTGCCGGCGTGCCGATCTCGGTGGGCTACCAATCCGGCAGCCACTACGCGACCATCCAGGGCCTCGATCAATATCTCAAGCCCGATCAGATCAAGCTGTCGTTCAACGACGGGCTCCTGTTCAGCCGTATGGAGCTTTTGATCGACCGCAAGGTTCAGGCGGCGTCGTTGTTCTCGGGGCCGTATTATTTCCTCGAGCAGCTCGGCTTCCGCAAAGTCATCGACACCACCTTCATGATGGCGTCGATGGTTACCGGCACGCCGGACCCGGAAGACGTGCGCAAATTTTTCCGGGCGCTGCGCCGGGCGCAACGCGACATCGACCTGCGGCCGGAGCTGTTCACGCACTACTACAAGAGGGAATTTCCGGTGCGCTTCCACGCCCAGATGGATGCGCGGCGCTGGGGCCCGGGCGAGCGGCTGG
>DATHHM010000429.1:0-10392 GCA_035317145.1 Xanthobacteraceae bacterium
CGACACCGTCGGTCGACGACATGCAAAGCTTCGTCAAAACCGAGATCGCGCGCTGGGGCAAGATCGTGCAGCAGGCCGGAATTGCGGGAACCGAATAGGCGCTGGACTATGATCCAATTCAATTGAATCGGATCATAGTCCAGCATTTTCGTTTACGCATGATCTTATCCGAAAACCGGTTTCCACTTTTCGGGATCATGCTCTAGTTCTGCCGCACGATGACGTGGGTGCCGACGTTCACCCGGTCGTAGAGATCGGCCACGTCGTCGTTGACCAGGCGGAAGCAGCCCGATGACACCGCTTGCCCGATGGTCTCCGGCGCGTTGGTGCCGTGGATGCGGTAGACGGTGTTGCCGAGATACATGGCGCGGGCGCCGAGCGGATTGCCGGGGCCGCCGGCCATGAAGCGCGGCAGGTAAGGCTGGCGCGTGATCATCTCCGGCGGCGGATGCCAATCCGGCCATTCGGCCTTGCGCGAAATCTGCAACAGACCCTGCCAGGTGAAGCCGTCGCGGCCGACGCCGATGCCGTAGCGGATGGCATAGGTCTCGTTCTGGATCAGATAGAGATGGCGCTCCGACGTATCGATGATGATGGTGCCGGGCGGCTGCTGCGAGCGGTAGAACACCCGCTGCTTCTTGTATTCGTCCGGCAGGGCGGCGTCGGTGTTGCCGTGGTCGATGCCGGGATCGACGTCTTTCATCGTCTCCGGATACTGGAATACCGGCTGCGCCGGCACGCTCACCGACACGGCGCACAGCATCGCCACGCCGATCAGCGCCACCAAGCTATCCCGCCCTCGCTTTAATCCCAACCAAATCATGATCGTACTCTGTTCCTGACGCCGCGACGTTTCAATACCCGAATGCGTGATCGCGGCGTCTGCGACATGCGGGGGGTAGTATTTGCGGGAGTAGTATTATGATGCCTTGTCTGGTGGTTTGTATGGTTCGTTGGCGCGATGAAGCCCTCGTCTACTGGTTCGCGCCGCCGAGAAAGCCGGTAATTTTCCAGCCGCTTGCGTCCTTGCTGTAGCACATCTGGTCGCCGCCGAGCGGCGCGATGGCGTCCATGGCGACGAAGCCGGATTTGCCGGACGGCGTCGCCACACGCAGGAAGGCCGGCGAATTGGCATCGTTCGGCGCCGCGGTATCGGGCAGCACGTGCACCAGGTTCAGGCCGAGCTTTTCGACGACCGGAGAATTCGGTTGGGCCGCGGCGTGCACTTCGACGCCGTCCTTGAGCGGATAGCCCCACTCGGACGGATCGGTCTGCGTCGCCTTGCCGAGTGCTTCGAAGGCCTGCGGATCGATGGTCGGATCGGCCGGCGCGCAGAACACGCCTTTGTGGTCGGGCAATTCGGCCGCGGTCGACTCGTTGCCATAGCCGCCGATGACGGCCCAGCCGGAGCCGTCCTTGGCGGCAAGACCGACCGCGTTGGCGAGATTGTCGATGCCGGGTTTTTTCGGGTCGGCCATGTCCTTGTCCTGGATCCAGAAGAACCCCTGGGCCACGACCAGCTTGGCGAGCGCGGCGCGATCCTTTTTCGCGACGACGTCGGCCAATTGCTTGCGGAAGGCGACGAAGGCCGCGTCGTCGTATGCCACCGGCGGCTTGGCCGCGACCGGCGTATACGGCGTGATCGGCGGCGGCGGTGGCGGCTTGAGCGGCAGGATCTGCGGTGTCTGCTGGCCTTGCGCCAGAACCGGCGCGACCGTGAGGGCGGCGGTGGCCAAAACGGCGAGGATCAAGGTCGGGGCAAGAGAGTAACGGCGCATTACAGAGGCTCCCGGTTCGGTGTCGGCGCAAAAACTTCAGCACTATGGCGGCGGTTTAGCGGCGAAATGCGACCGCGGTGCGGCAGCCCGCCGCAGCCTGGTGGATTTTCGCCGCCGCTGCGGCCGGTGAGGACTGGCCTGCGTCGCATATGGCCTGGCGGTGCCGGCGAACCGCTACGGCAGTCGCGAGCGGCTCATTTCAAAGCATCAAGCATGAGCTTGATATCTTGCGCGTGCGGTCCGCCGGGCGCGAGAACGAGATATTGTTTCAGCGCTTCCACCGTGCCGGGCGGCACGACGAACTTGTTGCTTTTGTCCAACGCGCCCTCGCCATACAGCGAGGAGCCTTTGACGAAATAGGCATCCGCCTTTTTTGGATCGGCGGCGATCGCCTTGTCGCAGAATGGAACGGTCTTCGCCGCCGGCTGGCCCATGTTGAACGTGACCGCGCAGAGATTGAAATAGGCAACGGCCGGATTGGGATCGAGCGCCGCCGCCTTGTTGTAAGCGGCAATGGCCGCGTCGTTCTTCTTCAGCTTCAAGTTGGCGTTGCCAATCGCCGTATACATCTGAGCGATGGCCGCCGGACTGGCGTTCTTTCCCGCGAGCTCGATCGCGCGTTGATAGGAATCGAGCGAGTCCGCGTAGTGACCCTGGTTCATTTGCGCGACGCCTAACGCCTCTGAATATTCCCAGCGCGGCGCGGACGATAACAATTGCTTCAACGCCGCTTCAGCGTCCGGCCACCGCTTGGCGTCGAGCGCCGCCTGCGCTTTGGCCACGAGAGAGTTTTGGCTTTCGCCTTGCGCCGCTGGCAGCGGCGCGGCGACGCCGATCTGTGGCAACACCGTCGCGGCAAGTGCAAGACTCACCAGTAGTGCAACAGCGCTGAGCCTCCGACGCATCGCTTCCCCCAAACCAAAAGCCGGCTACCGCAAATGACGCCGCGCTCACGCGCGCACGAACTCCTTGCCCTTATTGCCGGCTACGAAACCGTTGAACACTTCGTTGACCTCGTGCCACGACTTCAGCTTCTTCATGTTGTCGAGCCAGCGCTTGATGTTGGGGTAGGCTGCGAAGTCGCAATCGATCAGCTCGCCGATCGACACGATGGCGGCGCCGAAATAATCGGCGATGGTCAGTTCGTTGCCGCAGAGATATTGATTTTTCGGCCCGATCCAGTGGTCGTTGAGAATCTGCAGCCAGTTTTTGGCGCCCTGCTGTCCCCAGGCGACGGCGCCGGCATGGGCCTCGTCGCTGCGCCGCTTGTGGTGCGGAAACAGCTGCGGGTAGACCAGCCCGTAACCGAAGTCGCGATAGAACTGGGTGTTGAGCCAGTCCATCACTTCATTGACCTTGGCGCGCTTCTTCAAGTCCTTCGGATAGGACGGCAGGTCGTATTTGTCGGCGAGATATTTGAGGATCGCCGAGCCTTCCGTCAGGCGGAAATCGCCATCCTCGAGCCACGGCACCATGCGGTTGGGATTGCGCGAGGCGTACGGCTCCTGATAGTGCGCGCCCTGGAGAATATCGATCGTCTCCTCGTCGCATGCGATGCCGTTCTCGGCGATGAGCAATCGTACGGGACGGCATGCGGTCGAGACCGGGTGCATGTAGAGCTTCATTGTCATATCCTCCCATTATTCATCGTGATCACGCTGGCCTGAGCTTACCATTTCCGTTGGCGCCGCAACACGATATCCGCTCTGTGGGCCATGTCATTTCCTTGTCATCATCCGCGTAGGCGGATGATCCAGTAATCGCCGCTACGGCGTCTACAGGATGCTCCGCCTTCGCGGAGCATGACAAATCAAGAAACGCGTATGACCGGTGCGACCTTGGTGGCGAACAGTTCGATCACTCGCGCCACTTCGGCAAACGGCACGCCGCCGATGTCGATTTGCGCCAGGAAACGCTGGTGGCCGAACAACTCGCGCTCATACAAGATCTTGTCGATGATCTGCTGCGGGCTGCCGACGAAAATCGCGCCATGCGGAGCGGCGCGTTCCTCATAATCGGCCCGCGTGATCTCCTGCGCGCGGTATTGCGAGGGGGTGTGGGTGAAAAAGTAGCCGGCATAATACGGATAAAACGTGTTCAGCGCGTCTTGCGAATTTTCCCTGATGTGCATGTGGGTGGCGATGCTGACCCTGAGCGTGTCCGCGGCGTGCCCGGCTTGCAGTCCGGCGCGCCGGTAGAGCTCGGCGAGCGGCGCGAGCTTCGCCGGCGGCACGCTGATATTGGCGAGCGCCAACGGCAGACCGAGCGCGCCGGCGCGCGTGACGCTGCTCGGCGTGCCGCCGGTGCCGACCCAGATGGGCAGGCGGCCTTGCACCGGCCGCGGCGGAATTGGCGCATCCTTCAGGGGCGAGCGGAAGCGTCCTTGCCAGGTGACGCGCTCGGCGGCGTTGAGCTGCATGAGCAGCTCGAGTTTTTCCGCGAACAGATCGTCGGAGTCGGCAGGGTCATAACCGAACAGCGGAAACGATTCGGTGAAAATGCCGCGTCCAGCAATGATCTCGGCGCGGCCGCCGGAGATCAGGTCGACGGTGGCGAACTCCTCGAACACCACGACCGGATCCGCCGTACTGAGAATGGTGACCGCGCTCGCCAGACGGATGCGCTCCGTCACCGCCGCGATCGCCGCCAAGACGACGGTCGTGGCCGAGACCGCCATATCCAGCCGATGATGTTCGCCGACTGCGAAGACGTCGAGACCCGCCGCGTCGGCAAGTTTTGCAGCGCTGAGGATTTCCGCCAAACGTTGCTGGGCGCCGACCGTTTTACCCGCCGGCGCGTTCGGCATCAGGTCGCCGAACGTATAGAGCCCCAACTCGAATGCCATCGCCGCCTCTTTGCCGATCATTTGTCATTGCGAGGAGCCAACGGGTCCGGCCCGAAGTGGCCGGCCCGATGACAGGCTCCGCGACGAAGCAATCCAGGCGGTGCCGCAGTACTGGATTGCTTCGCTCCGCTCGCAATGACGAGGTAGGACCTTAGTACGATTTCGGCAGTCCCAAAACTTTCTCGGCGATGAAGCAGAGAATGAGGTGCGGCGTCACCGGCGCGATGCGCGGGATCATGCTTTCGCGGAAATAGCGCTCGACGTGATATTCCTTGGCGTAGCCGTAGCCGCCGTGGGTCATGATCGCGGTCTGGCAGGCTTTGAAGCCGGCCTCGGCGCCGAGATATTTTGCGGCGTTCGCCGCCGGGCCGCATGGCAGGCCGTTGTCGTATTGCCAGGCCGCCTTGAACGCCATGAGCTCGGCCGCTTCCAGCTCCATCCAGCATTCGGCGAGCGGATGCTGGATCGCCTGGTTCTGGCCGATCGGCCGGCCGAACACGGTGCGCTCTTTGGCGTAGGCCGCCGCGCGCCGCAACGCGGCGCGGCCGAGGCCGACCGCTTCGGCGCCGACCAGGATGCGCTCCGGGTTGAAGCCGTCGAGAATGTATTCAAAACCGCGGCCTTCCTCGCCGATGCGGTCCTCGACCGGCACTTCCAGGCCGTCGATGAACACCTGATTGGAATCGACCGCTTTGCGACCCATCTTCTCGATCTCGCGCACCTCGACGAAGCGGCGGTCGAGCGCGGTGAAGAACAGCGTGAGGCCGTCGGTCGGCCGGCGCCCGCTCTCGATCGGCGCGCTGCGGGTGAGGATCAGCATCCTGTCGGCGACCTGCGCCGTGGTGATCCAGATTTTCGCGCCGGTGATGACATAACGGTCGCCGCGGCGTTCGGCGCGGGTTTGCAGCTTCGCCGTTTCCAGGCCGGCATTCGGCTCCGTCACCGCGAAGCACGCCTTCTCCTCGCCGGCGACGATCGGCGGCAGCATGCGCCGCTTCTGCTCGTCGCTGCCATAGACCACGACCGGATTGAGCCCGAAGATATTCATGTGCACCGCCGAGGCGCCGGAAAATCCGGCGCCCGACGCCGCGATAGTCTGCATCATCACCGCGGCCTCGGTGATGCCGAGACCCGAGCCGCCATAGGCTTCCGGAATGCAGACGCCGAGCCAGCCGTCACCTGCCAGCGCGCGATGAAATTCGTCGGGGAACTTGCCGTCGCGGTCGCGCTCGAGCCAATAATCGTCGCCAAAGCGCGCGCAGATCTTTTCGATCGCCGCGCGCACCGATTGCTGCAGGTCTGTGAGCGCGAAGTCGATTGGGGTTACTCCGCCGTGTGCGTACGGGCGGCAAGCGTAGCCTGGATTGAGCGGCAGCGAAATCCGGGAATGACATCCCCGACATACCCGCATTGGCTTCGATCTATCCGGCTATTCGCTCCAAATTGACGATAATATAATCTGGCTATATATTGGCCAGAATGGCCTTTTCGATTATATTGGCCCCAGAGGCCGTCGAGGACTTCAAGGGTCTGAAGGCCAACGTTCGGTCCGTGGTGCGGGCGGCGCTCGATATCTACTTGAGGCATGAGCCGACCAAGACGAGCCGGAGCCGGATCAAGCGGCTTCGCGGCATGGGTCGTCCGCAATACAGGCTTCGCGTGGACGACGTCCGCGTGTTCTACGACGTGTCGAATTCAACCGTCGAGATTTTGGCGATCGTAAACAAGTCGGAGGCCGCAACATGGCTGGCTCGATTCGGAAGCCCCGCGTGAGGGAAATCCCGCTCTCCGAGGTCAAGGACGACCTGTCGAATTTGCTGCGCGAAGCGGCCAAGGGCGACATCGTTATTACACGGCACGGTAAACCGGCCGGCGTGCTGATTGGGTTTGAATCGGAGGACGACTGGTTCGAATATCGGTTGGAAAACGATCCGCGCTTTCTGCGGCGGATCGAGAAGGCGCGCAAAAGCCTGCGGGCGGGGCGCGGCGTACGCTTGGAAGATTTGTGAGCACGCAGCGGCGAGTTACCTGAACGCGTAATCCGCTGTTTTGCAGGGCACGTATTTGCGGGACGCCTGCCTACTCCGCCGCCTGCATCTCGCCGGCATCGTCGATGAAACCGCCGGCCTGGCGCCGCCACATGGCGGCGTAGCGGCCGTCGCGGGCGATCAGCTCGCGGTGCGAGCCTTGCTCGACGATGCGGCCGTGCTCGAGCACGACGAGGCGGTCCATCTGCGCGATGGTGGAGAGGCGATGGGCAATGGCGATCACGGTCTTGCCTTGCATCAAGGTGCCGAGGCTCGATTGGATCGCGGCTTCGACTTCGCTGTCGAGCGCCGAGGTCGCTTCGTCGAACACCAGGATCGGCGCGTCCTTGAGAATGACACGCGCGATGGCGATGCGCTGGCGCTGGCCGCCGGACAGCTTTACGCCGCGCTCGCCGACATGGGCGTCGTAGCCGCGCCGGTCGTTCCAGTCTTCGAGATCCAGAATAAAGTCGTGGGCGTGGGCGAGCTTTGCCGCGCGCACCACGTCGTCTTCGCTCGCCTCGGGCCGGCCGTAGCGGATATTGGCGCGGATCGAGCGGTGCAGCAGCGAGGTATCCTGGGTCACCACCGAGATCTGCGCGCGCAGCGATTCCTGGGTCAGGCTCGATATGTCGACGCCGTCGATGCGGATGGCGCCGTCTTCGAGGTCGAAGAAGCGCAGCAGGAGATTGACCACGGTGGATTTGCCGGCGCCGGAGCTACCGACCAGGCCGATCTTCTCGCCGGGGTTTATCGCGAGATTGAAATTTTGCAGCACGCCGGTCTCGCGGCCGTAGCCGAAGTTGACGTTTTGGAAATCGATGCGGCCTTCGCTCACGGTAAGCGGCTGCGCGCCGGCTGGATCGGGCAGTTGCAGCGGCTGCGCGATGGTCAGCATGCCTTCCTGCACCACGCCGAGATCCTCGAAGATTTCGGTGATGCGCATGGCGATCTGCCGCGACATGTTGGTGAGCTGCAAGGTCAGCGGCAGCACCATGGCGATGGCGCCGACTTCGACGGCGCCGTAGCGCCACAGCACCAGCGCGATGGCGCCCGAGCCGGCGATCAGCAGCGCATTGAGCACGTCGAGCAGCGCGACAAACGCGGTGAGCAGGCGCTGCGATTTGGTGAACAGGTCGACGTGCCGATCGACCGCGTTGCGCACATATTGGTCTTCCTCGTGGGCGCGGGCGAACAGCTTTACGGTGAGGATGTTGGTATAACTGTCGACGATGCGGCCCATCAAGGTCGAGCGCGCGATGGATGACACCTTCGAGCGCTCGCGCATGCGCGGCACGAAATAAACCAGCAGCGCCGCATAGCCGGCGAACCACAACAGGATCGGCAGCGCGAGCCAGCGATCCGCCGACGCGGTGAGCGCGATGGCGGAAAAACCATAGACCAGAATGTACCAGACCGTGGTGATGGTCGCGGTCAGGGTCGAGCGCACCGACGGCCCGGTCTGCATCACGCGGTTGGAGATGCGGCCGGCGAAATCGTTCTGAAAGAACGCCCAGCTCTGGCGCACCACGTGCCAGTGCGACTGCCAGCGGATCAGGCCGGTGAACGGCGCGGCGATCGCCTGGTTGGTGATGAGGTAGCGCGTCAGCGTCACCGTCGGGCGCACGATCAAGATCACGACCGCCATGCCGAGAAGCCACGGCCAGCTTGTGGCGAGGAACTGATCGGGCGGCGTCTTGGTCACCATGGTGACGACGCGGCCCATGAACCACGGCACCGCGCTGTCGGACAGCGCGACGAACAGCTCGATGACGAACAGCGCCGCGAACAGCCACTTCGCCTGGCGGGCAAAGTGCCACAAGAACGCAATGAGCCCGCCCGGCGGCTCCGGGTTCTCGGGCGCCGCCGTCGGCGTCAGGAATCGTTCGAAAAATGCAAACATTTGCGGATGGTTACAGGGCTTATGTGGGAAGCGTCAATCGACGTTCCAACCCCTTCCAGCGCTGCGCCGCAGCGGGGCAGGTTGGCACGGAAAACACGCGCGGCGCTTCGTCACGACGGCATTTTCTCATCTTTAAGGCAGCCGGCGTCCGTGTCATCGTTATGATGGGGAAAACACCAAGGGGATTGCCATGAAACGTTTGGTCGGCGGGCTGATCGTGCTGTTGGCATTTACCGCGGCAGCGCTAGCGCAGGCCTATCCGACGCGCCCGGTCACCATGTTGGTCGGCTTTCCGCCCGGCGGTCCGACCGACACGCTGGCGCGCATCGTGGCCGACGCGATGCAGCCTTCGCTCGGCCAGAGCGTGGTCGTCGAAACCGCCAGCGGCGCCAGCGGCACGATTGCAAGCGGGCGCGTCGTCCGCGCCAGCCCGGACGGCTATACGATCGGCATCGGCAATTGGACGAGCCACGTCGGCTCGCCGGCGATCTACCCGCTCGACTACGACATCTTCAAGGATTTGCAGCCGGTCGCGCTGTTGGCCGCCTCGCCGCTGTGGATCGTCGGCAAGAACGATCTGCCGCCGAAAACGGCGCCTGAGCTGATTGCCTGGTTGAAGGCGCGGCCGGACCCGGCGACTTTCGGAACAATAGGCTCCGGCAGTGCCGCGCATCTGTGCGGCCTGTTCTTTGCGCAGAAAACCGGCGTACGGCTGCAATACGTGCCGTATCGCGGCGGCGCGCCGGCGATGCAGGATTTGATCGGCGGCCAGATCGACCTGTCCTGCCTTGAAGCATCGCAGACAATGGCTAATGTGGAAGCGGGACGGTTCAAGGCCTATGCGGTGATGGGCGAACAGCGCTGGCCGAAATCGCCGTCGACGCCGACCATGATCGAATCGGGCGTGCCGGGATTGAGCATCTCATTCTGGCACGGCTTGTGGACCACCAAGGACACGCCCAAGGCCGTCGTCGACCGCCTCGATGCCGCGGTCGTGGCGGCGCTGGCCAATCCGGCCACGCGGGCGAAAATCGAAGCCCTCGGCCAGGTCATATTCCCGGCCGATCAGCAGAACCCGCAAGCGCTCGCGGCCTACCACAAGGCCGAGCTCGACAAGTGGTGGCCGATCATCAAGTCGGCCGGCATCAAAGCCGGCGACTGATTTTTTGTTCGTTTGTTTGTTTGTTTGTGACGAGGAAGAGCTAATCTTCCGGCGTCTGGCGTTCGCCCGCGGCGATGGCGGTCAAGCCACCCATGCCGACCATCAACGCGCCGAAGAATAGCGCGACCACAAACGGTGTGTGGTCGTGCCGGTCGATATTGGCGAGAGCCTGGGCGCGCGCCATGCCGATCGACACCGCGGTGACGGCAATGATCAGGCAAACGGTGAGCGCCACGGCGGCTATCAATTCGATGCCGAGAATGCGGCGCCGCGACAATCTTCTTTCGGAAACGGGGGACGCAAAACCGACCTTCCCGGTCAGCTCAGTCATGATCGTAATCCTTCGCGAATCAGTTCGTTGCGTTGTCCCAAAGTGGTCCGGGACTTTGTCGAAGCTATTGAGAAATAAAGGCGATTCGGCCTTCTTGGTTAATGGAGTGTTAACGCCGCGGGCCGCGACGGCAATAAAATACCGCTGTGGCTTTGCCGCCACTCACAGCGCCGGCATGGCGGCGGCCGGATTGTGCTCCATGGTCACATGGTCAGGCTCGGCGGCGACGCGATCGAGCCAGGTGTGGATCGCCGGAAACGCCTTGAGGTCGTAGTCGCACAAATGCGCCACGTGGGTGTAGGCGTAGAGCGCAATGTCGGCGATGGTGTAGCGATCGGCGGCGAAG
>DATHHM010000430.1:0-7927 GCA_035317145.1 Xanthobacteraceae bacterium
GAGGATCAGAAACAGTCCGGCGACGACCGCCGTGACCAACAGCACCATGAAAAGGCGATAGCCGGTCAGGAAGAAGAACTGGGTGCTGAGCGGGCGCGAAAGCCAGCTCGGAATCTGATAGGGCAGGCTCTGCGCCCCCCAGATGAAGCGCGTGCCGTCCTCGATCATGAAGGCGAGGCCGAAGGTCAGCAGCAGGCTGTACAACGGATCGCGGCCGTAGAGGCGGCGGATCAAGACGCGCTCGACCAAGATACCGATGAAGGCGACCAGAACTGGCGCCACGATCAGCGCGCCCCAGAACCCGAGATAAGGGATCAGCGTGTAGGCCAGATAGCCGCCGATCGCCAGAAACCCGCCGTGGGCGAAATTGATCACCCCCGACAGGTTGAGGATCAGCGACAGCCCGAGCGCCATCATCGCGTAAAACGCGCCGATGATCAGGCCATTGAAGATATTGAAGACGATCAGCTGCGTCATGCGGCGATCACAGAACCCCCAAAACCACCACCGGGCCGGTCAAGAATCGGCCCGCCACATGGCACCGGCGGGCCAACAAATACCAGCAATCGTCCAGCGTGCGAACCCCTTCTCACACGATAACGAAACACGTAACGCGCCGGGACCGCGATGACGCGGCCCCCGCGCCGCATCGTTACGACGGCCACACCATCTTGCAGCCGACGCCCTCGACCGACAGCGCCGCGTCCGCGCCCTTGACCAATTGGGTGACTTTGAACAGGTCATTCGGATCGCCGCCCGCGGGCGCCGCCTGCGAGCTGCCGACGAACAGCGTCGGCATCAGCTGGTTGTCGCCTTCGCGGTAGAATGGATTGTTCGGCATCAACGCCACTTCGGGCGGCAGTACCATTCCCTGCATCGCCTTGGCGAGCTTGAGCGGCTCGAGCGATTTCGCCTTTTCCGCGGCGAGACTGCACGACCAGATCGCCGCATAGCCGAACCAGGTGCGCGCCGTCGGCACCTTGTTGCCGCTGCGCTTGCGGATATCGGCGACAAACTGCTCCACGTGCGGCACGCCGGGCTGCTTCCAGTACCACTCAAAGCACCAGTCGCCGATCAGCGCTTCGGGCGGCAGGCCAAGCAGAACTTCGAGCTCCTGCTGCGCGCCGGCGATATGGGTCTTTTTGTCGAGGCCGAACTGCACCGCCTGCTTGAGGCAATTGATCATGTCGTCGCCGGCGAGCAACAACACGATCGCGTCCGGATTGGTGGACTGCGCCTTGATCAGATTGGCGGAGAAGTCGGTGGTGCCGAGCGGCGTGAAATCGTTGCCGAGCTCGGTGCCGCCGGCTTCCTTCAGGCTGGCCTCGAAACCGGCCTGCAGGCCGTGGCCGAAGGCATAGTCGGTCGTGATGAAGTACCACTTCTTGCCGTAGGAAGAGAGCAGCAGCTTGGAGACCGAATTGGTCTCCATGCGCGTGGTGTTGCAGACGCGGAAGACGTTCCAGTGGCACTGCGTGCCGGTGACGGAGTCGATATGGCCGCCGGGGACGATATGAAACACCTTCTTTTCGAAGGAGTAGTTGGCCATCGCCTGGGCCAGAGCCGAATTGATGTTGCCGATGAGGAAATCGACCTTGTCGCGCTCGACCAGCTTGGTGGCCTTCTGCACGGCGGTGGCGGCGTCGCCTGAGGTCGAGTCCTCGACCAGGAGGTCGACCTTACGGCCGAGGATGCCGCCCTTGGCGTTGATCTGTTCGACGGCGAGCTGCGCGCCGATCAATTCGTTCTTGCCCAGCGCCGCGAAGGTGCCGGTCAGCGGGTTGTCGAGGCCGATCTTGATCGGCTCGTCGGCGAGCGACTTCACCACGAACGGGCTGGCGACTTGCATGGCGCCGATGGCGAGACCGGCCTTGAGCACGGCGCGCCGCTGCACGGGGCGGCCGATTAGGCTTAAAGACATCGTGTGTTCCCTCCTGGTATTCTTCAGTTGTTTCTGAGCGCGGGTTGCTTATGCCTATATGACTGCGCCCGTTCAATCAAACGAAGGTCGCATGGCGGCGCCACCTGCGCCTTCGGTCCCGGCTAGGCAATAACCCCGGAGCCTGGCCTTCCATTCCCGTTTTCCGACATTTGATCGCGGCTTGCAAAGAATTCACCCCATACGCCGTGCGGTTGGGCGAGCGCCCCGTTAAACGGTGAGACAAAGAGCCGCTCTTGCTGGCGCCGAAACAGGCTCAAACCCTCGAGCTTGCCCAGGGCGCCGGTAACCGCAAAATCCATTTCCATGCCAACCGCAGTCGGCGGCGTGGCGGCCCTGTGCGGAAAATATGTGCAGGAAATATGTGCCAGGCAACGTCGGTCATGGCGACGCGTACATGGTGCGCGCGTCGGCGGTGAAGGCTTTGCGGGACTCCGGGGCGAGATAGAACATGTGGCCGCCGCGATAGAGTTTTAGCTGGGTGCGTTCCTCGCCGTCCACCGGCGGCAGATGGTCGAGCACGTAGCGGCTCACCGCGTAAGGCGTGACCATGTCGCTATAGCCATGGGCGACCATCAGATGGAACGACGGCGTCAGCGCCAGCAGCACGCGTAGATCGTCGGCGGCGCTCGGCTGGCCGTGGCCCGCGTTGCCCTCCCAGTCCCATTTGCCGGAAATATCGGACGCGAGCAGATTGTAGGTGATATCGGTCTTGAAGCCGAGCTCGTCGCGCGCGTAGGCGACGAAGGCGCTGCCGTAGGCCCGCACGACGCCGTCGAGGATCGGATCGGGGCCGCGCGCCGATGGCGATTCCGGGTACGGATCGTCGGATGCGAACGTGGCGTCGTAGTGACTGACGATCTTGTGGTCTCCCATGTGAAGATTCTTGACATAATCGTCGCGGATGAAGCCGCGCGATTCCGCGATGGCGTCCGCCGATATCCCCGTCATTTGCGCGACGCGGGCGTAAAAGCTCTTGGCCGCATCGCCCTGCAACGGTGGGCCGGCGAGCGCCGACAGATAATCGGTCAAGGCGAAATGCTCGGCCTGGGCGAGCGCATCCTTGCTGAAAGTCCCTTTGCGCTCCATTTCGGCGGCCGCGAGCGAAGGCAGTTGCATCGCGGCGCCCAGCGCAAAACGGTCGCCGCCGAACTGGAACGCGCCTTCGAGCAGCGGTGACAGCATCAAGATGCCGGAAATCACGATGCCCTGCTCGCTCTGCACGGTGCGCGCGACCTTGGCGGCGCGAAAGCCGCCGTAGCTTTCGCCCAGGATGAATTTCGGCGAGCTGACGCGGCCGTTCTTCGCCACGTAAAGCGCGATGACCTTCGCCATCGAGCTGGCGTCGCCGTGCACGCCCCAGAAAGCGCTGCCGCCGTCGGGCTTGGCCGGCCGGCTCCAACCGGTGCCGATGGGATCGATCAGCACCAGATCGGTGAAGGCAAGCCAGGTGTCAGGATTATCGACCAGGCGGACGTCGGCGCCGTCATGCCCAGCCATGCCGAACTGGGCGATACGCGGACCCACCACCCCGAGATGGAGGAAGGCCGAAGCCGCGCCGGGCCCGCCATTGAAGACAAAGGTCAGCGGCCGCGCGGCGTGATTATCGGTTTTGGCCACATAGGCGGTGTAGAACACCGCGGCCGAACGATCGCCCGACTGATTGAACAGCGAGAACGTTCCGGCGGTCGCCGTATAGGCGAGCTTGCCGCTTGGCGTGTCGATGCTGTGCTCGCTGACCGCATCGCCCGGCAGCAGCGAGAGGACGCCCGGGCCGCCCTGCTCATGGTCGGGGCCACCTTGCTGGCTTTGTTCTTGACGACTGGGCCGATCGCCGCCGCCTCGTCCCGGACGGTCCTGGGCCACTGCGGCGCCGGCCATGGCGACCAGCATGAAGGCGACAACAACGCGACGTAGATCGATCATGTTCGTTTCCCGGAACTTTGGCGGCCGTGCGACGCTTCACTCGAGCTCGATGTCGCCTTGGATCTCCACCGACAGGCTGATCCCGTCGACGGTGAGGACCACTTTGGCCGGCAAAGCCTCATTGCCTTTGAGCTTGCCGCCGCTGACGGCGGCCCGCACCGCCTGCTCGATCTCGCGCTGCGAGGTGATGCCGACCTTCTTGAGAAATTTGCGCACGCTCACATTCAGTGCTTCTTCGTTCATGATCGCCTCGTGAAAGTGCCGGAAAGATGGCTGTCCTGGCTAACATTTTATCCATGTAGGCGCGCCAATACGATGGCTAAACCCATGTTGAGTAGCCGGTAGACAACAGCGATCAGATCGGCAAAGTTCTGGCCCTTCCGGTCCTATGGTTACCTTTGCGGCCGGCAAAAATTCCGCAGGCCGCAACAGAGCCTGCGGAACCCGGCGTTGGAGGCGCCCGCAATGCCCTTTCCCCGCGCTTCGAAGGCGCTAGCGCGCTTCACCGTGCTCGATTTGACCCGCGTGCGGTCGGGCCCGACCTGTGTCCGTCAACTCGCCGACTGGGGCGCCAACGTCATCAAGATCGAGACGCCGCCCGGCCTCGAAGAGCCGATGGGCGGGCCGCGCGAAGGCGGTGATTTTCAGAACCTGCACCGCAACAAGCGCAGCATGACGCTGAACCTGAAAGCGCCCGAGGGGCTCGCCGCGTTCAAGCGCATGGTGAAAAAGGCCGACGTCGTGGTGGAGAATTTCCGCCCCGACGTGAAGAAGCGGCTAGGCATCGATTACAAGGCGCTCGCCAAGATCAATCCGCGCATCGTCTTTGCCAGCATTTCCGGCTTCGGCCAGGATGGACCTTACGCCAACCGGCCGGGATTCGATCAGATCGCGCAAGGCATGGGCGGGCTGATGTCGGTCACCGGCCTGCCCGGGCAAGGCCCGGTGCGCGTCGGCATTCCAGTCGCCGATCTCAGCGCCGGGTTGCTGGCGGCAACCGGCATCCTGGTCGCATTGCTGGAGCGTGAGAAATCCAAAAAAGGCCAGCAGGTCGCGACGTCGCTCCTGCAAGCGCAGATTTTCATGCTCGACTTTCAGGCCGCCCGCTATCTGGTGCAGGGCGAAGTCGCAAAACAGGCCGGCAACAATCATCCGACCAGCGCCCCGACCGGCGTCTACAAGACCGACGACGGCCACATCAACATCGCCACCGCCGGGCAAACGATCTGGAAGCGGTTCTGCGAGGTCATCGAGGCGCCCGCGCTCCTGCAAAATCCGGACTACGCGAACGCCGCGGCGCGTTCGAAGAACCGCGATGCGCTCGACGCCGAGATCAATCGCTATCTCTCCGGCCGCGGCAGCGCCGAATGGATCGAACGCATGAACAAGGCCAGCGTGCCCTGTGGGCCGATCTACGCGATCGACCAGATGTTCGCCGATCCGCAGGTGCAGCATCTTGGCATTGCGCAGAGCGTGACCAAGAAGGACAAGAGCAAGATGCGGCTCGTCGCCCAGGGCGTCACGCTGTCGCGCACGCCGTCGCGGCTGGTGGCGCGGCCGCCTGAGCTCGGCGAGCACACCGACGCGGTGCTCAAGGAATTCGGTTTCAGCAAGCGCGACATCGCCGCGCTGCATAAGGCCAAAGCGGTGTGATCCGCAACATTCAAAAGGAAACAAAATGACCCAGACCGACAAAATGCTCTCCCGCAAGGACGGGGGCGTCGGCATCGTGACCTTCAACAATCCCGAGCGGCTCAACGCCGTATCGCTCGACATGTGGGAGGCGACCAAGCGCATTCTCGACGATTTTGCCGCCGACAACGACATCCGCGTCGTGGTGGTCACCGGCGCCGGCGGCAAGGCCTTCGTGTCCGGCGCCGATATTTCGAAATTCGAGAGCGAGCGCGCCAATCTCGAAGCCGCGCGCTCCTATAACGCCAAATCCGAAGGCGCCTATTCCAGCATCTACGAGTTTCCGAAGCCGACCATCGCCATGATCCGCGGCTACTGCATCGGCGGCGGGCTCGGGCTGGCGAACTGCTGCGACCTGCGCATCGCCACCGATAATTCCCGTTTTGCTGTTCCGGCCGCCAAGCTCGGGCTGGGTTACGGCTATGTGGGCTTGAAGCGCCTGGTCGACGTCGTCGGCCCGGCTTTCGCCAAGGAAATCTTCTACACCGCGCGCCAGTTCGACGCCCAGGAAGCGCTCACCATGGGCCTCGTCAACCGCGTGGTACCGTCGGCCGAGCTCGAAGCTACCGTCAAGAGCATCACCGACATGATCTGCGCCAACGCGCCGCTCACCATCAAGGCGGTGAAATACACCGTCAACGAAATCGTCAGGGAAGAGTCCAAGCGCAACGTCGCGCGCACCACCGAAATGGTGGAGAAGTGCTTCACCAGCAACGACTACAACGAAGGCCGCTCAGCCTTCATGGAAAAGCGCAAGCCGGTCTTCACCGGCACGTAGGGGTCAATACGTCGCGGCAGCAAGGCCCTCGTTTTGGTGTTTGATAGGCGAGTTCGGCGAGGGAAAACCGCGTGGCGTCGGTCGAGCTTAAAAGTCTGACCAAGCGTTACGGCGCGCTCGCCGTAGTCGACGACGTTTCGCAGCGCATCGAGCACGGCAGCCTGGTTTGCCTGCTCGGCCCCTCGGGCTGCGGCAAGACCACGACCTTGCGGCTGATCGCCGGCTTCGTCGAACCGTCGGCGGGCGAGATCTATGTCGGCAACAAGCTGTTGTCCTCGGCGACGCGCACGCTGCCGCCTGAGCAGCGCAACATGTCGATGATCTTCCAGAGCTACGCGCTGTGGCCGCACATGACGGTCGCAGAAAACGTCGCTTATGGCCTGAAACTGCGCAAAATGGACCGCGGCACCATCGGGCAAAAGGTCAAGGCAATGCTGGCGACCACCAAGCTAGACGCGCTTGGCGAGCGCTATCCCGGCGAGCTGTCCGGCGGCCAACAGCAGCGCGTCGCGCTGGCGCGTGCGCTGATCGTCGAGCCGGAAACGCTGCTGCTCGACGAGCCGCTGTCCAATCTCGACGCCAATCTGCGCGAGGAGATGCGCTTCGAGGTGCGGCGGCTGCACGATCAATACCGCTACACCACGATCTACGTCACCCACGATCAGTCGGAGGCGATGACGGCCGCCGACGTGATCGCCGTCATGAATGCCGGGCGCATCGAGCAGGCCGGCTCGCCGGAAGATATTTACGACCGCCCGCGCTCGGAATTCGTCGCCCGCTTCATCGGCTCGAGCAATGTGCTCAAAGGCAGAAATCGCGACACCGATCATATTGCCTTCGCCGGCACCGCGCTGCGCTTGAACCTCAACGGCGCAAAACTCACCGCGCAGGGCGAGACGGCGGTATCGATCCGCCCGCACGAGATCGCCATTGCGGCGAACCGGCCGGCGCAATCCGAAAACGTCGTGCCGGCGAAAGTCATGCGCCAGGTATTTCTCGGAGGCAGCCGCGACTATTTGGTCGAGGTCGACGGCGGCACCCAGCTTCGCGTGATCGCTTCGACGGCAGAAAACCTGGAGCGCGGCAGCGCGGTCTGGCTGCATCTGCCGCCGGAGCGCTGTCGCGCGTTAGCCAGTTGAGACGCCAACCAAATAAACAAAATGACAAGTCGAAGGACTAAATCCATGGCGCAACAAGAATTGGCGCAACGACGATTGACCAGGCGCGATGTTCTAAAGGCAACAGCGGCGACGGCCGTTGTCAGCGGCGTCTTCGCCGCGCCGGCGCGTGCGGCCGCACCGCCGCCGACCGCGATCACGCCCGATCTCGTCGCCGCCGCGACCAAGGAAGGCAAGGCGGTGTGGTATACCTCGGTCGACCTGCCGCTTGCCGAAAAGGTCGCCCGCGCCTTCGAGACGAAATATCCCGGCATCGCCGTGCGCGTCGAGCGTACCGGCGCCGAGCGGCTGTTTCAGCGCCTGGAGCAGGAATATTCCAGCAACATCCATGCCGTCGACGTCGTCAATTCGTCGGACGCCTCGCAGCTCATCGTCTGGAAGAGCGAGGGCATTCTCGAGCCGTTCGTGCCCGAG
>DATHHM010000431.1:0-10691 GCA_035317145.1 Xanthobacteraceae bacterium
AAGGAGGAGTTCCGCCAGAGCGAAGGCGATCCGATGGTCAAGGGCAAGCTCCGTCAGCTGCGCCAGGCGCGCGCGCGAAAGCGCATGATGGCGGCGGTGCCCACGGCGTCGGTGATCATCACCAACCCGACCCACTTTGCCATCGCGCTGCGCTACGAGCGCGGCATGAATGCGCCGCTCTGCGTCGCCAAGGGCACAGACCTGATCGCCCGCAAGATCCGCGAAGTCGCCGAGGCCCACGGCATCCCGGTGGTCGAAAACCCGCCGCTGGCCCGGGCGCTGCACGGCACGGTGGAAATCGACCAGGAAATTCCGCAGGAACACTACCGCGCTGTTGCCGAAATCATCGGTTACCTGATGCGGCTGCGGCGGCTGGTGGCGCGGTGAGAGCAGTGGTTAGGCACTAATTTTACGGCATGGTGCAAATCCCCTTGCGCGATTCATCGGGGCTTGGCACTGAAAGCGAGCCGGTTTTGCGAGGCGGCGGATGACGGCACAGGACACGGTCAGCCGGGGCGGGGAGCCGATCGAGGCCAGCCTCGCGCGCAAGGCGATCGACCGCAGCGCGGCGAGCGAGCGCGGCGGCAGCGTCATGCTGGTGCTGCTGGTCGCCGGCATGCTGGTCGCCGCCGCGACCGCCATCGTCGTGCTGGGCCGCAGCAATGCCGAGCCCTATATTCTGGCGTTTCTCGCGGTGCTTGCCACCGTCGGCGTATTCTCGCTGTTCGCGCTTGCCTGCGGGATTCTACGGATGTCAGCGACTGGCGCCGTCAGCCCGTTGATCAAATCTGTGGTCGACGGCGCCTTCGACGGCGTCGTCGTCACCGATGCCGACGGCCGCGTGGTCTATGCCAATGCCGCCTATCTCGACCTGATCCAGGCCTCGGACTCAAACGACATGCGGCCGGTCGAGCGCGTATTCATCGGCGATGCGGATGCTTCCGAAGCGATCTACCGGCTGCTCAAGGCGGCCCGCGAAGGCATGCGCTCCCAGGAAGTGGTGCGCGTCGCCGGCATCGATGGCCGGCCGCCACGTTGGCTGCGCTTCAAGATCCGCCCGCTCGGCGACGGCCGGCGCGAGGCGCGCCTGACGGTGTGGTCGCTCACCGACGTGTCGCGCGACCGCGACCAGCAGGAATATGCGTTTCAGGCGCTGCAGCACGCCATCGACTATCTCGATCACGCGCCGGCCGGCTTTTTCTCCGTCGATGCCAAGGGCGACATCGTCTATCTCAACAAGACCCTGGCCAACTGGCTCGACCAGGATTTGGCCCAGGTCGGCTCCGGCGGCCTCAAGCTTACCGACCTGATTTGGGGCGACGGAGCCGCGCTATTGACGACGCTGCAAGGCGGACCGGGCGAGGTGAAGACCGAGGTGCTCGATCTCGATCTGCGCACCCGCAACGGCCGCACGCTACCGGCGCGGCTCTATCACAAGCTCGCCTTCGGCGCCGACACCGCGCCGGGCGCATCGCGCACGCTGGTGCTCAATCGCGTCAGGGACGACGGCACCGATCCGCAGCGCGCCGCCGACATCCGCTTCATGCGGTTTTTCCACCACACCCCGATGGCGATCGCGACCATCGACAAACAGGGCGGCGTCATCCGCACCAATCCGCAGTTCGCGCACCTGTTCCACGGCAGCCGCAGCACCGAGGGCGAGGACCGCTCGATCCGCGCCATCGTCGCCGAGCGCGACCGGCCGGCGCTGGAAGCCGCCATTCGCGCCGCGGCGGCCGGCAAAGCCGACATCGCGCCGGTCGATGCGATGCTGGCCGGCCCGGGCGAGCGCTTCGGCCGCTTCTATGTCATCGCGGTCAAGGAGGCCGAGCGCGACCAGGAAGCGGCCATCGTTTACGCGCTCGAGACCACGGCGCAGCGCGAGCTCGAGACCAAGGTCACGCAGACGCAGAAAATGGAGTTGGTCGGCCAGCTCGCCGGCGGCATCGCCCACGACTTCAACAACGTGCTGTCCGCCATCATGATGGCGACCGATTTCCTGCTTAACGCGCACAAGCCGACCGATCCGTCGTTTCAGGACATCATGCAGATCAAGCAGAATGCCAACCGGGCGGCGAGCCTGGTGCGGCATCTGCTCGCCTTCTCGCGCAAGCAGACGATGCGGCCGCAGGTGCTCGATCTCGGCGAGGTGCTGTCCGATCTCAACATGCTGCTGCGGCGGCTGATCGGCGAAAAGGTCACGCTGCAAGTGGTGCATGGCCGCGACCTGTGGCCGGTGCGGGTCGATATTTCGCAGTTCGAGCAGGTGATCGTGAATCTGGCGGTCAACGCCCGCGACGCCATGCCCGGCGGCGGCCGGCTCGACCTGCGCACCGCCAATATCACGGCCAAGGACTGCGAGGGCTTCCACGCCAAGGGCATGCCGGCCGCCGACTACGTGCTGGTCGAAGTCGCCGACAGCGGCACCGGCATTGCGGCGGCGATCGTGGACAAGATTTTCGAGCCGTTCTTTTCGACCAAGGAGGTCGGCAAGGGCACCGGCCTCGGCCTCTCCACGGTCTACGGCATCATCAAGCAGACCGGCGGTTTCGTTTACGTCGATTCGGTCGAGGGCAAAGGCACCACGTTCCGCATCTTCCTGCCGCGGCACATTGCCAGCGCGCAAGACGCGGCGCCGGAACACGCCGCCGAGGCCCAGGTGTCTTCACTGATCGGTGTGCTTGCGGCAGCCGCGGAGGCCAAGCCGCCGGCCAACGCCGACCTCACCGGCGAAGGCACGATCCTTCTGGTCGAGGACGAGGAAGGTTTACGCGCGCTCAATGCTCGTGGGCTTACCTCGCGCGGCTATACCGTGCTCGAGGCCGGCAACGGCGTCGAGGCGATCGAGGTCTTGGAAAAGTACGGCAGAAAGGTCGACCTCGTGGTGTCGGATGTGGTGATGCCGGAAATGGACGGCCCCACTTTGCTGCGCGAGTTGCGCAGCCGCGATCCCGGCCTAAAAATTATTTTCGTTTCCGGTTACGCCGAAGATGCATTTGAAAAACATATTCCCAGCGGCCAGTTCTCGTTCCTCGCCAAGCCCTTCACGCTCAAGCAGCTTGTCGCAGAGGTGAAGGAGACGATGGCGGCCTGAGCGCGGTTGGAGCATGATCCCGAAAAGTGGCAACCGGTTTTCGGAAAAGATCATGCTCGATGCAAAAAACCTAGGCTATGATCCGATTCAATCAAATTGGATCATAGCCTAGGCGCTCGATCAAGGTGCGCGGTCTGCCGGATTCGGCTGCCAGTACCAACCGGACAAGAACTTGATGCAGCGCGCGCTGTAGGGACTGTTTTCGTTATTCGGCGGGCAGGGTGCGTCGGGCGATGCGGTGGGCGCGCTTATTACGACGCTCATTCGCGTGCGCGCGATGGGCGAAACGCCGCCGTCGATGAACGCGATGCAGTCGGCGCTGAACGGAACGCTGTCGTTGTCGGGGCAGGCCGAAGCGGCCGGCGTCTCGGCTGCCGTAGGCGTCGCGATGCTGATGCGATGGCCGTGCTCGATCCAAAGCATGCCGGCGGCGGCGACAACCACGATCGCCAAATCGAACTTGGAAAGCACCATCACGGATGCGTCCACCACGGCATCAGCGAGTAGATCACATACGGAACAGCCAGGATCGGAAATATCCAGACCAGCGCCAGCGGGATTTTCCGGCTGATGCGCTCGGGCAGCATCATGGCGATGAGCCCTAAGGCGGCGGCGATCAGAATGGTCGTCGCGGTCCAGCCGTACCACAGCATGTTCGGCCCTTCGCCGCTGCGCGCCGCCTCATAGCCCCAGACGAGGCGATCGGTCGCCGGATGGAAGGTGAACAGCGGCCAGTTGAAATACTGAATCAGGCAGTAGATCACCGGCCCGGAAATGGAAAAGGTCGTGGCGAAAGTCTTGAACCTGGCCGACGCCGCCAACGACGATGGGGCTGGCGCTGCTCGCGAGGCGGTCGTGCTCATGACGCAAAACCCCGGGTGTTGTTGAGCACGTGGCCGACGATAAAGAGAAACCAGCACATCACGGCGAGCACGAGGGTGACGCCCTTGCGCGCATTGTCGTATTCCGGGTTCTGGGCGTTCTTCCAGAAATACCAATAGGCCGGCAGCAGCACCAAGCCGAGGGAGGCGACGTGCTCCTTGAAATCGAAGAAACCGCCGGTCTTGTAATGACCCGTCTGCTCGAGCGGAATGCGGATAAAGATGCGGTATTTGGTATAGATGTATGAGCCGACCAGGAAGGTGAGCACCCACAGTACGCAGACCGCCGTGGCGTAGCCGGCGGCGGGCACCGCGCGGAAGCGCGTCACGATGCCGCCGGCCGGTTGGCGCACCGGCAGCGCGACCGCCATGGCCTGATGGGTGAGCGCGCCGAGGAGGCCGACGGCCAGGATCAGGTGCACGAACAGCCATAGCGTCCAGAACGTGTTGGTGGATATAAGTCCGGCCATTGTGCTCCCCTCCTATCGCGCCGTCTTTTTATGCTCCGAATTCTAGCGCGTCGGTGACCCCTGTCCAGCACTCGCGCGTCTTCTCAGCGGTGACCTGACGCGATAAATTGCATTGCTGACGCGCGCCGAAGTTTCGGCGTGTCGCCGGAACAGTTGGCCCGGGAAAGCCCATTATGACGCTCGATCGCCGATGGCTGCGCGTCCTCCTCGTCGCTGCGCTCATTGGAGTCGTTCCAACGTCGTCGCACGCCGGCGGCGTCGGTTTCGGCGAGGACGATGCCAATTCCGGCGATGATGGTCCGTCCTATTTCGGCTTCGTGCGCGAGGTCGACGGTCCGGGCGTGGCCGATGCCAAGGTCACCGCGGCGCTGAAGGACCGCGGCGCGCTGGTGACCCGCACCGACATCATGGGCGTCTACAAGATTCCCGGCTTCGGCAAGGACATTGATCCCGACGAGGTCGCCATCACCTGTGCCAAGGACGGCTATGTCCAGGCGAGCGTGCAGCGCCGGCCGCGCGACCCCGGCGACACCAAGGATCCGGTCGAGGTCGAGTGCTATCTCAAGCGCAAGTGATGCGTTTATTGCTCATCGCGGCGGCGGCGCTTGTCTTCGCCCTTGGCCAAGCGAGCGACGGCCATGCGCAGATCCTGACCGGTTCGGTGACCTCCGCCGAGGAAGGCGCGATGGAAGGCGTGCTGGTCAGCGCGCAAGCGTCCGGCTCGCCCATCACCGTCACGATCGTCAGCGACGAGCGCGGCCGTTTTCGCTTTCCGGACGGACGCCTCGCGCCCGGGCATTACGCGCTGCGCATTCGCGCCATCGGCTATGAGCTCGATGGCCCGCAGGCGGTCGATCTTGGCGCCGCCGCGGCCGATGTAGCGCTCAAGCTGCGCAAGACCGCCGACCTCGCGGCGCAACTGACCAACAGCGAATGGTTCATGAGCATGCCCGGCACGGCGGAAGAGAAGCGGCCGCTGATCGAATGCATGAGCTGCCATACGTTCGAGCGCATCGTGCGCTCGACCTACGACGCCGAGGCATTTTTCCCCGTGCTCAAACGCATGGCGCAATATGCCAACAACACGACGCAGGCGCGGGTGCAGGCGCGGCTCGCCGAGCGCGAGGTGCACGACGACCTGGTGCGCAAGCTCGCCGCCTATCTGGCGACGGTCAATCTGAGCAGCGGGCCGACGTGGCCCCATGAGACTTGGCCCTACGAGCTGCAAACCTTGCCGCGGCCCAAGGGTCGCGCCACCCACGTCGTCATCACCGAATACGATCTGCCGCGCCAGACGATTGCGCCGCACGACGTGCGTACCGATGCGCATGGCCATGTCTGGTATTCGAACTTCGTCGAGAATTTTTTGGGCGAGCTAGACCCAAAGACCGGCGCGCATCGGGAATACGCCATACCGGTGCAAAAACCCGGCTCACCGACCGGTGCGCTCGACCTCGAGGCGGACGGCGACGGCAATCTGTGGCTCGCCATGATGTTCCAGACCGGCGTCGCCAAGTTCGACATGACGACGAAGACGTTTCGGATGTTCCCGGTGCAGGCCGCTCTCGACAACGACGCCGCGCAGCAGTCCATGGTGATGCCGCGGGCCTTGAGCGTCGACGGCAAGGTGTGGAGCAACGACGTTGCCAAACAGTCGATCCTGCGGCTCGATCTGAAAGCCGGAACGTATGAGCTGATCGACCCGTTCAAGTTTTTGCCCAAGGGCCATCAGCACGCGCCCTACGGCATGGCGTCAGACGGAGAGAACAATCTCTACTTCATGGATTTCGCCGACGAGAATATCGGCCGCATCGATGCCAAGACCGGCGTGGCGACGATCTATCCGACGCCGACGCCGAAATCGCGGCCGCGCCGGACCATGCTCGACGATCAGGGCCGGCTCTGGTTCACCGAATTTGCCGCCAACAAGCTCGGCCTATTCGACACCAGGACCGAATCATTCAAGGAGTGGGACGTGCCGACGCCGCACACTTATCCGTACGATGTCTTTATGGACAAGAACGGGGAGTTATGGAGCGGCGGCATGGCGAGCGATCGCGTGCTACGGTTTGATCCGCGGAGCGGGCAGTCGGTCGAATATCTCTTGCCGCGCTCGACTAACATTCGCCGCGTCTTCGTCGACAATTCGACCAATCCGGTGGCATTTTGGGTCGGCAACAATCACGGCGCGGAAATTTTGCGCGTCGAGCCGCTCGATTAGCATTTTGTTCTGCATCCGCAAGATCGCGCACCTGCTCTGTGCTTGACGCATGATGCGAAATACCGCCCGCGACGGTGCACCGCAGTGCGACACGTTTGCGTGCGACGCTTTGCGACAGGCCTGAACGTCTCGCCCTCGCGTACCAATTGAATACGGATCGGAAGGACCAGAGGGCCTATGCAGTGGTTGCGATCGCTTGTGGCGTTTGCCGCGATGGCTATTGCTCTGCTGCTGTCGGCGGAGGATGCCGACGCGCGCCTTGAAGGCGGACCGAGCGTCGGCACGAGCGCCGAGGGAACTTTGCTGGCGCCATCGGTTGCTGCGCCAATTTTCTTGGTCATGGCGGCTAACGATCACGTGACGGCCGCACAGCCGCCTTATCCGGGCGGCTCGCTCGGCGGTCTGTTCAACCGCCCGGGATTGCTCGCTGGTTTTGCTGCCGGCTTTCTCGGCTCCGGCGTGCTTGGCTTACTGTTCGGTCATGGCTTGGTGGGCGAACTTGGCAGCGTGGCGTCGGTCCTCGGGCTGGTCTTTCAATTAGCGCTGATTGCGCTGCTGTGCCGGCTGATATGGACGTGGTGGAGCGGTCGCAATGCGCCGGCCTTTGCCGGCCTGTCGCCGCGGCAACTGGCCGATCCCTACTTGCGCTCGCGCCACGAATTTCTTCCCGATATCGAGGCGCCGCCCGGCGCGGACGATGTCGCCGCCGACAATCATCGGGTCGTCAGCAAGTAAACTTCGGGTGTTATTGCGGCGCCGGCGAGTCGTGACATGCGACCGGCGCGTCGCCAGAGCTACTATGCTGCCAGTTTGGCACGTCGCATTTGGTGCAGGCGCCAAGCATCAGGGCGAAGCCGAGCAGGGCAAGAAGTCGCATGGTTATGCCGGACCGGCGTAAGCCACGCGGTCCGGTCCATGACATAGTCCTTACATCGTCCGCCATGATCCCTCTCACTGCCCCCGCGATGATACCGCGCCTGGCCAGCCACCGCGAGGGTGCCGGCGCGGCACCAATGCGGCGATAGCAAGGGTATCGCGCCGGGATTTCCATTATCTTACTGCACAGAGACCTGCCGTCCCTTGGTTTGCAAGGGGAGAAACCGGTCGCCATTGGAGGACAACGACCATGGACATTCATCCCTGTGGCTCCCGGCCGTCGCGCCGCGGGCCAGCGGACTCTTTCACCGGTGTGGTTTGGCAAGATCCGGTCATCGAGGCACCGGCGCCGGCGCGCATCCGTTCTGGCCTGGTGCGCTTCGAGCCTGGCGCCCGCACCCATTGGCACACTCATCCGCTCGGCCAGACTTTGTGTGTCATGTCCGGCTGCGGCCGGGTGCAGACCTGGGGCGGCAAGGTGCGCGAAATCCGCGCCGGCGACGTGGTCTGGATTCCGCCGGGCGAAAAGCACTGGCACGGCGCTGGGCCGACCACTGTGATGATGCATGTGGCCATGCAGGAAGCGCTCGACGGCAAGCATGTCGAATGGTTGGAGCCGGTCACCGACGAGCAGTACAAGGCCGCGGTCGGTTAGCGGGCGAGGCTAGGCCATGCGTTACGAACTTTATTACTGGCCCAGCATCCAGGGCCGCGGCGAATTCGTCCGCCTCGCGCTCGAAGAGGCCGGCGCCGACTATGTCGACATCGCGCGCCGGCCGGGCCGGCGCGGCGTGCCGGCGGTGATGAAAGTGCTCGAGGACAAGCGCAGCGCGCGGCCGCCTTACGCGCCGCCGTTTCTCAAGGCCGGCAAGCTCGTGATCGCGCAGACGGCGAATATTTTGCTCTATCTCGGCGCGCGGCTGAATTTGGCACCGCGCGACGAGGCGGGAAGACTGTGGGCGCATCAATTGCAGCTCACCATTGCCGACCTCGTCACCCATATCCACGACACCCACCATCCGGTGTCGGGCTGGCTCTATTTTGAGGAGCAACGGCCGGCGGCGCGGCGGCGCACGCAAGATTTCTGGCGCTACAGGGTGCCGAAATTCTTGGGCTATTTCGAGCGCGTGCTGCACAACAATGGCGGCACCTACATGGTCGGCCGCCGGACGAGCTATGTCGATCTGTCGATGTTCGAGATCGTCGAGGGCTTGCGCTATGCCTTCCCCAAACGCATGAAGCGCTTCGAGAAGAAAGTGCCGGGGCTGATCGCACTGCGCGATAGGATCGCCAAGCGCCCACGCATCAAAGCCTATCTGGCGTCGAAGCGGCGCATTCCGTTCAGCCAATGGGGCATCTATCGCTACTTCAAGGAACTGGACCAATAAGACCCGCGCATCGCGCGCGCAGTAAAGCCGCCAAGGCTGAAGGTGCTTGCATGAATGACACGGCCGGGACACGCCCGTTTTCGCCCAAGATCGATCGCACCTATGCCAAGCCGAAACTGAAATTACCACCGGGGGCGTGCGATACGCATTTCCATTTCATCGGTCCGCAAAAGCAGTTTCCGTTGAAGCCCAACCACGTCTTCAGCCATCTGGAATTCGAGGATACGCCGATCGAGGATTGGCTGACGATGCAGGACGCGTTGGGCCTGACGCGCGGCCTGCATGTTCAATCGATGATGTATGAAAACAATTATGAGATCGCGCTGCACGGTCAATGCCGCTTTCCCGACCGCCTGCGCGCGGTGGTGATTCCCTGGCCGGGCATCACCGAGGGCGAGCTCGACATCCTCACCGCGGCCGGAGCGGTCGGCTATCGCATCACCAACCGGCTCGCCAAAACCATCGACCAGCGCCTGGTGGCCCGCACCCACGAACACGGCTGGTCCATGCACTACCTCGTCAAATTGGACGAGAAGGACGACTGGAATGCGCAAATCCTGGCTTCACCCGGAAATTTCGTCATCGAGCATATGGGCGGCGTCAATCCGGCCAAGGGCGTGGACGGAGCCGGATTCAAGTTCATGCTGCGCTGCCTCGACACCGGCCGCTGCTGGGTAAAGCTGTCGCCGCGCATCTCGAACCAGGAGACGTTCCCGTTCTCCGACACCGATCCGCTGGTGCACAAGCTCGTCGAATATGCGCCGACCCGGCTATTGTGGGGCTCCGACTGGCCGCATCCGCAATATTTCAAGCCGATGCCGAACGACGTCGCTTTGCTCGACATGATGCTGGACTGGGTGCCCGACGAAAAAACCCGCAAGCTTATCTTTGTCGACAATCCGGCCGAATTGTTCGGGTTTCCGCAGGCCTCCTCGTAGCGGGCCGCGACGCCGTCACTGCGGCTTGATGTCGGCGGCCTTGATGATCGGCGCCCACTTGGCGGTCTCTGCTTGCTGCAGCGCCGCCAGCGTTTCGGGATTTTGCTGTTCGCGTGGCACGCCCACGAAGCCAAGGTCGCCCAAGTGGTCGCGCAGCGCCTGGTCGGCCAATGTCTCGACGACGGCGGCATTGAGCCTGGCAACCACGTCCTTCGGCGTGCCTTTGGGCGCGTAAATCGAATACCAATTCTGCAAATGAATCCCGGAGACGCCGGCCTCATCCGCGGTCGGCACCTCCGGCGCAATCGTCACGCGCTGGTCGCCGAGGATCGCATAGGCTTTGAGCTTGCCGTCGCGGACGTAGGGCAGCGAGTTGATCGGCACATCGATCATCAGGTCGACACGGCCGGCGACCAGATCCTGCATCGCCGGCCCGAGCCCGCGGTACGGGATGAACTGATAACTGGTGCCGGTGGCTTTCTGAAAAATAATGCCGGCGAGGTGGCCGAGGCTGCCGACGCCGGAGGTGCCTTGCAGCGCCTTGTCCGGATTGGCCTTCAACCAAGCCACCAGGCCTTTGAGATCGTCTGCCGGAACGTCTTTCTTGGAGACGAGCATATTGGGCACGAAGCACAGCAAGGCGACCGGCTCAAAATCCGTCCGTGTTGTAATCCAGGTTGTAGATGGCGGGGTTGATGACGTTCGTGCTCAATCCCGGGCCGATGAGCAGGGTATAACCGTCCGGTGTTGCGCGCGTGACGCGGCCGGCGCCGATGCTGCCCGCGGCGCCGGCGACGTTTTCGATGACGACCGACTGGCCGAG
>DATHHM010000432.1:0-6443 GCA_035317145.1 Xanthobacteraceae bacterium
TCGGGCGCGGCGGTGCCCGCAGCTTCAATGCATTGTTCGTCTCTTCCGGGTGCCAAAACAGCTCGATTTCTGCCGTGCAGAAGTCGATCGGCTCACCTTGCTCGCTCACGGCGATGAGCGGATGAGGCAGATCGTGTCGAATGGTGCGCGGCAGATCGGCAAACGCGATATGCCGGGCGACGACGGATTTGATCTCCATCCAGGTTTGGCCGGCGCCAAAAGTTCGCAGGATCGTCTGCACATGGAGAATTCCGGCCCCCGTCGCCGCCGCCAGGTCCAGTTCGAACCCAAGAATCCGTTCAGTGGGCAGGTCCTGCTGGCCCCAAGAACGAAACCGATCGCCTTCGACCGCGAAATACGGCGGGGCTTGCAATAACAGCAGGCTCGTTCCCGGCACGGAGCTGCGCTGCTCGGCAAAAGGGCTCGATTGCCCGAACGCGGCGACGCAATCGCCCAGTTCACGCCATTGCGGATGGTCGGCCAGAAAGGATTTGGCCGCACTGAACGGGCCGGCCTGCTCCGCGTCGTCGATGGCGATGATGCCGCCCGGTCGCAGCAAGCGGGCGCACATTTCCAGATCGAATCGCACGAATTCAAAATCATGCTCGCCGTCGATGAGGACAAAGTCGATAGGCGTGCCGGCCTGTTGCAACTGCGTGAGGAATGACATGGAGTTGTCGAACGAACAGGTCGTGATTGCTTTCAGCGGTTCGGGCCATTCCGCCATTGCATGCGAGACGCGCTTGGCGCCGTACGGATCGACGCTGTAGACACAGCCGGCACCGTTTTCCCATACCGCGCGGGCCAGCACTTCGGTCGTGCCGGCAAAATAGGTGCCGATCTCGACGACATTCTCCGGCTTGAGCGCGCGAATGAGGCAATACAATAAAGCCCGTTCATCGGGGTCCATCAAAGACAGCGGCGGATACTGATAAAAATACGGCAGCACCAATGTCTTGTACGTCTCTGAATTCATCAGACTGAAAAGCCATTCGACGTCGACCGGCGTTTTAGCAGCGAAACGGTTGGCGGCGTCGATCGGCAGCAACGGCCGCACAGTCGAAGCCGCAGCTGTAGCGCCGCCGCGTCGGCCCGTCTGGCCTCTAAGCAATGAATTCAATCCAGAGCGCAGGCGCCCCAGCAAAGGGATCGCGAGCAGAGACTTGATGCGCGAACTTTGCGGGTTGCGCATGTTTCTCCGTTCAGGGGGCGCGCATAGCCAGTACCCGATCGACCATGGCGCCGGCCTCGCCGAGATAGTTTGCCGGATCGCACAATTTTGCCAGCGCGTCGCGGTTGAGGTGCTTGGTGATCTCCTCGTTTTCCGCGAGCAGATCGAGCAGCGGCCGGCCGGTGGCGACCACCTTGCGGCAGACGTCGTAGACGAGATCGTGGGCATATTGGCGACCGAGATAGGGGCCGAGTCCCATCATCACCGCTTCCGAAACGATCAGCCCTTTGGTCAGGTCGAGATTGGCGCGCATCTTTTTCTCGTCGACTTGTAGCCCCGTGAGCACGAACAGCGTCTGCGCCAGCGCGCCGGCGCTCAGACAAAAAATCTCAGGCAGCACGATCCATTCTATCTCCCACGGCCCGGTGGCGCGTTCGTGGTCTTCGACCATGGCGTCGAGCAGCGCCGCGGTCTGTTGTCGCACCACCGAGGTGAGCGCGGTGATGTAGACCGACGAGATCGGATTGCGCTTCTGCGGCATGGTCGACGACGAGCCGCGGCCTTCGTGGAACGGCTCGTAGACCTCCTCCACTTCGGTCTGCATCATCAGCTTGATGTCGAAGGCGATCTTGCCGCAGGTGCCGGTGACGAGGCCGAGGAAGCAGCCGACCTCGGCGATGGTGTCGCGCACGGTGTGCCAGGCGATCGCCGGCTGGCCGAGTTTCAGCTCCTTCATCAACTCGGCTTGGGTTTCGAGCCCGCGGCCGGCGAGCGACGACAGCGTGCCAGCGGCGCCGCCGAACTCGCCGACCAGGACGCGCGTGCGCAGCTCCTTCAGGCGCTGCTTGTGGCGCTCGAAAGCGGCGAGCACGGTCGCCATCTTGTAGCCGAAGGTGATCGGCACCGCCTGCTGCAGGTTGCTGCGACCGGCCATCGGCGTGTCGCGATATTTGCGCGCCAGGCCGGCGAGCGCGTCGGCGATGCCGTCGAGGTCGGCCTCGACCAGGGCGAGCCCTTCGCGGATCTGCATCACGGTTGCGCTGTCGGTGATGTCTTGGGTCGTCGCGCCCCAATGGCACCATTCGCCCAAACCATCGCGGCACAGCGCCACCAACTGCTGCACCACCGGCAGCACCGGATAGCCGATGCGCTCGGTCGCCGTCTTGAGTTTCACGAAATCGATCTCGGCGACGTTGCAGTGCCGGACGATTTCCTCCGCCGCCTCTTGCGGGATGATGCCGAGCCGCGCTTGCGCCCGGGCCAGCGCCGCCTCGAAGTCGAGATATTTCTGCACGCGGTTGCCGTCGGAAAACACCCGCCGCATCGCCTCGGTCGAGAAGATGTCGCGGAATACGGCGGAATCGATCAGTGACGTGGGCATGGGTGCTATTCTCCTGGCAGCGGCGATGGGTGGTCTAACAAAATGGATTTGCCAAGCCCATCCCCCTAGAGTGGCGCCATGAGCGAGCGTCCAAGCCAACCCGCCGTTCTCCCGCTGCCGCCACGGTTGCAGGCGATCCTGGAGGCCGAATATCCGCGTTTCAGCGACGCCGAAATGGCGCGGCGGCGGCGCGCGATCGAGGATTTGCTCGGCGAAGCTGGCCTCGATCATCTCGTGTTCTGCGGTGCCAACCGCTTCGGCTCCGCGGTGCAATGGCTAACCGGCTGGCCGGTGACCACCGAGGCCGTCGGCGTGCTCACCCCCGGCGAAGCGGACGCGATGTTCGTGCAGCACGTCAATCATGCGCCGATGGCACGGCGGATTGCCGACCGGGCGGAGGTCGCCTGGGGCGGCGGCTCGTCGATCGGTGCCGTCCTCGCGGTGTTGGAGAAGCGTGGAGCGCGCGCTGATCGCGTCGGCGTCATCGGCTCGATGACCTTCGAGCAGCACGCGACGCTTGCGGAAAAATTCGGCGCCATCGCCAATCTCAATCGCCGCTATACGCGGCTGCGCCAAGTCAAGTCGGCGGAGGAAATCGATTGGATGCGCATCGGCGCCGCTCTGACCGATCGCGGTATGGCGGCGCTGCGCGACGGCTTGCGGCCGGGATTGAGCGAGCGCCAGCTCGCCGATCTGGTCGAACGCGCCTACATCGCGCTCGGTGGCACCAATGTCATCCATTTTTTCGGCGTCACGTCGATGGCGCAGCCTAGCCTCGGCGTGCCGACGCAATTCGTCGGCAACCGCGACGTCGCGCGTGGCGATATCGTGTTTGCCGAAATCAGTGCTGCGTTCTGGGAACATCCGGGGCAGGTACTGCGCAGCTTCGCCGTGGATGCCGATCCGCCGAAACTCTACCGCGACCTGCACGCGGTCGCCGATGCCGCATACGACGCGGTCGCCGCCGTGCTCAAGGACGGCGCGCGACCGCAACAGGTGATCGAGGCCTCAAGGCCGATCGAGGAGGCGGGCTTCACCATCATCGACGACCTGTTGCACGGCTATGGCGGCGGCTATCTACCGCCGATCCTCGGTTCGAAAAGCCGGCCGAGCGCGCATGTGCCCGATGAGCCGTTCCGCGCCGGCATGATCGTCGTCATCCAGCCCAATGTGGTGACGCCGGACGGCAAAGCCGGCGTGCAGACCGGCGAAATGGTGCTGATCACCAAGACCGGGATCGAGCCGTTCCACGCCATCCCGCGTGGCTTCCTCCGCGTCTGAGCGCTACTCGGCGGCGCGAGCCGCCGCCGTGACGTTGCTGCGCGCCCAGTAATCGTCGCGTTCTTTCGAGGCCGTCAACGCTTCCGCGGTCTCGAAACCCGGCGCCATCGACGCATCGGTGCCGGCCATGATCTGGTGGTGTTCGATATCGAGCGTGCGCAGCCAGCGCTGCTGGCCCATGGTCAGCGCGACGAAATAGCCGATCTCGACCAGTTCCGGCTCGCTGAAATTCTTCTTCAGCCGCGCCCAGAACGCGTCGTCGATCGGCAGGTCCCAGGTGATCGCCTCGGCATAGGACAGCGCCGCCTTCTGGCGCTCGTCATAGTGTTGCGAGGATTCGAAATTGATCAGGTCGCGATAATCGTCCTCGATCAGGCCCTGTGACGCCGCTTTCATCGAGCGCTGGTTGCCGCAGAACTCGCATTTCACCGAGCGCGACACGTAGACCCGGCACAGTTCCTTGATGTCGTGATCGGCGACGCCGTTCTTGAACACGTCGCGCCAGGAATTGGCGAACGACCAGAACACCGCCGGCACATGGGCCCGGACCGCCTGGCTTTCCGGCCGTGGCGTGCCCTCGCGCGCGCAACGCTCGAACTCGGCGAGCATCGCCTTGTCCGTGACCGTTGCCGGGTCGACGTAGCTGATGTGCGGCTTCTTCAACGGGATTTCCTCCGCCTGTTCCGCGACGTCCGTCGCGTGTCGTTAATGCCGTACTACCGCATTTCGTTAAAAGCCGCACGTGGGATTTGCAACACCGTTTTCGGCCGGGGGGATGAAAGGAACGCCCGTCCCACGGCTTGTTTCGCGCAGGCCGAAGGCACGTACAGCGCCGTGGCGCAGGTTTCGTAAAGGATATCCCTTCACTTCGATCGAAGCGATACACGCGGCGTAAAGAATACCGCTTCAACCAATCTTCAGCATAGGCCAATTCGCGCCAATAGCTTCACCAATTCCACACTACCGGCGGATCAATAGTCACTGCGACGAAACAAGAATTCCTGGCGTCATTCAGGGGACATCGCGTGCGTACCAGTAGCTTCGTCATGATCGGCTTCGCCGTCCTGTTCGGACTGCTCGCTGTATTCCTGGCGCAGATATGGCTCAACAATCAGGCCGATGAGCGCCTGAAGAGCATCGACGCGCAGCGCAAAGCCGCGCCGCCGGCACGCAGCATCGTCGTGGCGGGCAAGCCGCTGCGCTTCGGCGACGAGCTGAGTTCGGCGGCGCTTCGCGAAATGCCGTGGCCCGATAATGCTCTGCCGGCCGGTGCGTTCGGCAAGATCGCCGACCTCACGTCGAGCAAGCGGGTCGTGCTGATGCCGATCGATACCAATGAAGCGGTGCTGGCTTCGAAGATCACCGGGCCAGGCCAGCGCGCCACGCTGTCGGCGATGCTTGGCGACGGCATGAAAGCGGTCACCATCCGCGTCAACGACGTCGAAGGCGTCGCCGGCTTCGTGCTGCCGGGCGATCGCGTCGATATTTTGCTGACGCGGACCGGCGAGAAGAACAATGCGGTCAACGACGTCGTGATCCAGGACGTGCGCGTGCTGGCCGTCGATCAGCTTGCCGACCAACGCGCCGACAAGCCGTCTGTCGTCAAAGCGGTCACGATCGAAGTGGATCCGACCGAAGGGCAGAAGATCGCGCTCGCCGCCACGGTGGGCACGCTGTCGCTTCTGCTGCGCAAGGCCGGCGAGGCCACCGGTCGCGATACGCGTCGCGTCACGACGCGCGATCTCATGACCGCGCCCGCGCAGGAGTCGCATTTCGTCACCATCGGCGTCATGCGGCCGTCCAAGGGCGAGCGCGTCGAATACACCGTGCCGGTGGAGGAGAGCGATGCGCATTCCGCCGCGCTCTCGAATCAGCAGCCGGCGCGCAACTAGAACACGGGTGCGTCAAGCGGAGTGGATGGGACTTTTAGGTTTTGGGGACAATGAGAGCCGGGGAGGCCGACGTGAATAGCCAGTACGATACCACAATCATCGCAGGCAAAAGCCGGCGACATTCGGACGGGGGCATGGGAATAGGCGCGCTGTTGCGGTGTGTCGCGATCTGGCTGGCGCTGGCATTCGCGTTTGCCGCGGCGCTGGTGCCGGTCACCGCGCGGGCGCAGCAGAAGATCACGTTCGCCAACGCACGCACCGTGACGGTGACCGTGACGGTCGGCAAATCCCAGGATGTCCACACCGATCAAGCCTTGGTCGACATCATGGTCGGCGATCCGGACGTCGCCGACGTCAGTCCGCTGACCGATCATGCGCTGTCGATCCTCGGCAAGAAGATCGGCACCACGCGGGTCACGGTCTACGGCCAGGACAAGAAGCTCGTCGGCATTTTCGACATCGAGGTGTCCTACGACGTGACGCGGCTGTCTGCCGAGATCGGGCGCTTCACCGGCGGCGGCATCAAGGTGTCCTCGATCGACGGCCGCATCATGCTCAGCGGTACCTCGCCGGACGCCGTCACGCTGGACAAGGCGGTCACCATCGCCAAGCAGTTCGCGCCGGACATCATCAACACCGTTCAGGTGACGCAGCCGCAGCAGATCATGCTGGAAGTGCGCTTCATCGAAGCGTCGCGGCAAGCCGGCCAAGAGCTCGG
>DATHHM010000433.1:0-19573 GCA_035317145.1 Xanthobacteraceae bacterium
GTTGTTGGTCAGATAGGCCGCGCTGATCGCATCCGAC
This sequence comes from Xanthobacteraceae bacterium, assembly GCA_035317145.1. Taxonomy (GTDB): domain Bacteria; phylum Pseudomonadota; class Alphaproteobacteria; order Rhizobiales; family Xanthobacteraceae; genus BOG-931. The sequence continues at coordinate 38 of DATHHM010000433.1, forward strand.
AGCTTCATCAGCGCCAGCTCGATATCCATGGTCAACGCGTCGTCGATCTTGGCGGCATCTGCCGTGCGCAGCTGCGTCGCGATCGAAGCGGCGATCTGCTGCACCGGCGACAGGCGGCCGGTGGAATTTTTCCGCGGCAAGGCGCCGAGATGGGTCTCGATGCGGTCGAGCTGAAAGATGACCGAGCGCGGATTGTTGGGATCGAGCATGACCAGGTCGATGACCGGCGCCAGCGCCGCGATCATCACATAGCGCTGCCGATAGCTGATCTGGCTGTCGGCGAGCTCGAGCATTACGTCGAGGCCGCCGTCCGGTGCGCCCGCTTCCGCAAAGCAGCGCACCAGCCGGCAGGTCAACAGCGACCGCTCGATGCGGCGGCCGAGCTCGAGAAAGCGCCAGCCGGCGAGCTGGGTCATGTTCTCCTGGGCGAGACCGGACAGCGACGAGATGATGCGCAACGCCGCCTCGACCCGGTCGGTGATGGCAGCTTCGGCTGGGCCCATCGGCAGCGGCGTACCGATCATGATGGCGAGATCGTTGATCGCCCGCCACGCATCGGGAGAAAACCGGTCGCGGATCATCGAGGCCGACGAACGCGCGGCGCCGGCGAGGTAGGGCAGCGATCCTTCGAGGTCGCTCCGGGTCAACACCGCGCGCGCGGTCGGCGCGGTCAGCGCCTGGTTCATGTCGTCCGGGATCGCGTTCCAGGCGCTGAGTAGCGCGCCGATGCTGCCCAGCACCGGGGCGGCGGCATCGTCGGCCTCGGCGCTGCGATTGATCATGGCGCGAATGAGCCGCAGCGTCGCCTCGGCGCGTTCCACATAGCGGCCGACCCAGAACAGATTGTCGGCGGCGCGGCTCGGCAACAGGCCGGATGCGCGCTGCACCTGCATGCGCTCCGGCGTCGGCAACAGCGTCGTCTCGCCGACCGGACCGTGGCTCAGCACCCAGGCATCGGCGGTCGCAGCGCCGCGCTGCAGGCTCACCGCCCGCGCATCGGCATTCTCGGCGATGCGCACGAAGCCGCCGGGCATGACCTGCCAGCGCTTGCCGATCTTGGCCAGGAACAGCCGCAAGGTGAACGGCCGCGGCTGCAAGCGGCCGTCGCGCCACACCGGCATGCTAGACAGCGTCACCGCCTCTTGCGCGACGTAGTCGATGCCACGATCGCGGATCGACTGAATGAGTTTTTTGCGCTGCGCGCCATCGAGCTTGGCGACCAGAATTTCGCTGCCCGGCCGGCCGTCGGTAAACGATTCGGTGAAGGCGGAAGCAATGACCATGCTGTCGAGCTTTTCGATCATCGCCTCGCGCATGTCGGCGCGGCCGAGCCACCAGGTCGCGACATTCGACACTTTCAGCTCGGCGCCGAGCACGGTCGGCGCCAGCGCCGGCAGGAACGCCAGCATGGCGCGGGCCTCAACCAGGCCAGCGCCGAGCGAATTGACGATGACGATCTTGCCGTCGCGCACCGCTTGCAGGAGACCGGCGACGCCGAGGCGCGACGCCGCGTTGAGCTCCAGCGGATCGGCGAAGTCGGCATCGACTCGCCGCAAGATCACTTCGGTGCGGCGCAGCCCCGACACGGTGCGGATGAAAACGCCGTCGTCGCGCACGATGAGATCTTCACCGTCGACCAGCAGCAGGCCGAGATAGCGCGCCAGATAAGCGTGCTCAAAATAAGTTTCGTTCATCGGCCCCGGCGTCAGCAGGCAGGTGCGCGCGTCGTCCTGGCGATTGAGCGAGACCAATTCAGCTTGGAAGGCCTGAAAGAACGGCGCGACGCGCTCGACGCGGGCGGTGCGATAGATATCGGGAATGGCGCGCGACAGCGCCAGGCGGTTCTCGATGGCGTAGCCGGCGCCGGACGGCGCTTGCGCGCGATCGTTGAGCACCCACCATTTGCCGTCGGAGCCGCGGCCGACGTCGACGGCATAGAAACGCAAATGCGCGCCGCCCGGCGGAAGAACGCCGACCAGCGGCCGCAAAAATTCCGGATTGCCGCCGATCAAAGCCGCTGGCAGGCGCCCCTCGCCGGTCAGCGTCGCCGGACCGTATGAATCCGCTAACATCGCTTCGAGCAGTTCAGCGCGCTGGATGAGGCCTTCCTCCAGTTGCGTCCACTCGCCGGGCTCGATGATGAGCGGCACATGGCTGAGCGGCCACGGCCGCTCGATGCCCGCCGCATCCTCGTAGACGCGATAGAACACGCCGGAATTGCGCAAGTATCGATCGGCGGCGGCGAAGCGGCGATTGATCTCGTCGCTGCCGAGGCCTGCGAGCATCGACAACAGCGGCTGCCAGTGCGCGCGCACCCGGCCGTCGCCATCCATCATCTCGTCGAAAACGCCGGGCAGCCGCCGATAGCCGGCAACGAATTGTTGCAACGCGGCTTGTTGTTGATCGGCTGCGGTGTCGAGCTGCGCGGACATGGCGGGATCTTTCAGACCGGGCGGCGCAGATCGAGGGTGAGCGGATATTCGAGCGAAAATTCGCGCGGCGGAATGTCGATCAAGCCGCCGGTATGGCCGTGATCCTGGAAGCGGGCGCGGCGGCGCGCCTCGGCTTCGTAGGAGTTGACCGGGAAGGTCTCGTAGTTACGGCCGCCGGGATGCGACACGTGATAGACGCAGCCGCCGAGCGAGCGCCGGTTCCAGGTATCGACGATGTCGAAGGTCAGCGGCGCGTGGACGGGAACAGTCGGCTGCAACGATGAATCGAGCTTCCATGCCTTGAAGCGCACGCCGGCGACATATTCGCCGGAGCGGCCGGTTGAGGTCAGCGGCACGCGGCGGCCGTTGCAGGTCACCACATGGCTGTCTTCGTTGAAGCCCAAAACTTTGACCTGCAGCCGCTCGACCGAAGAATCGACGAAGCGCACCGTGGCGCCGGCATTGCCCTCCTCGCCCAGCACGTACCAGGGCTCGATCGCCTGGCGCAGTTCGAGCTCGACGCCGCCGTGATGCACGGTGCCGCACAGCGGGAAACGGAATTGCCGCTGCGCCTCGAACCAAGCCGGATCGAAAGCGTAGCCGGCGGCTTTGAGATCGTCCAAGACTTCGCAAAAATCCTCCCAGACGAAATGTTCAAGCATGAAGCGGTCGTGCAGCGCCGTGCCCCAGCGCACCGGCTTGCCGTCGCGCGGCGCCCGCCAGAACCAGGCAACGACCGCGCGCAGCAGCAATTGCTGGGCGAGACTCATGCGCGCATCGGGCGGCATCTCGAACGAGCGGAATTCGACAAGTCCTAATCGACCGGTCGGACCGTCCGGCGAGAACAATTTGTCGATGCAGATCTCGGTGCGATGGGTGTTGCCGGTGACATCGACCAAAATGTTGCGGAACAAGCGATCGACCAGCCACGGCGGCACCGGCTCCGCGCCGCCCGGCGGCGGCACTTTGGAGATTGCGATTTCGAGCTCGTAGAGCAAATCCTGGCGCGCCTCATCGATGCGCGGCGCCTGGCTGGTCGGTCCGACGAACAGGCCGGAGAACAAATAAGACAGCGACGGCCGCCGCAGCGAATAGAGCACCAGGCTTTTGAGCAGATCGGGCCGGCGCAGGAACGGACTGTCGGCGGCGCTCAAGCCGCCGAGCACGACGTGATTGCCGCCGCCGGTGCCGGTATGGCGGCCGTCGATCATGAATTTGTCGGTGCCGAGCCGGCAGGCGCGGGCGTCCTGGTAGACCGATTGCGTGATGTCGACGGCTTCGCGCCAGGATTCCGCCGGCTGGATGTTGACCTCGATGACGCCGGGATCGGGCGTGACTTTCAGCACATTGAGCCGCGGGTCGGGCGGCGGCGAATAGCCTTCGACATGGACCGGCAGGCCGAGTTCGGCCGCGGTCGCTTCGATGGTCGCGATCAGTTCGAGATAATCGGCGAGCGTTTCGACCGGCGGCATGAACACGCACAACCGTCCATCGCGCACCTCGACCGACAACGCCGTGCGCACCGGCATGCTGCCGGCGGGCGGTGCCGGGCCGGTACGTGGCTCCTGACGTTTGACCGGCGCCTTCGGTGCCACCGCCAGCGCCGCCTTGTCGTTGGCCGGCGGCAGCGGCGTGCGGTCGGCAAACGGATCGGCCGGCACCAGATGCGGATAGTCGGCGGGAGCCAGATAAGGCAGCGACTGCAGCGGCAGCCGGAAGCCGAGCGACGAATCTCCCGGCGTCAGGAACAATTTGCCGCGGCGCGTGCGCCACATTTCGCTCAACCATCCGGGTTTTGCCTGCGCGCTCCAGCGTTGCAGCGGCAGGACGTAACCCGCCGGCCGGCCAAGATGGGAATCGAACAGGGTCAGGTCGAACAGATTGAGAATGCGCGCGCGCTCGGCCGGATCGTCGACCTGCGGATCGCTGGGATCGATGTTGTCGGCAATCAGACCTTGCTTGAGCATCCGGTCGGCCGGGTCCTCGTAAGCGGGCTGCACGTAGTCCGCCGTGATTCCCAAGCGTGCGGCAATCCCCTCGGCAAAACGTTTTGCGTCGTCGCGCGAAGCCTGCGCGCCGACGGCCTCGCGGGCGATCAAGCTGTCATCGCGCCAGATCGGCACGCCGTCGCGGCGCCAGTACAGCGCAAACGCCCAGCGTGGCAGCGGCTCGCCGGGATACCACTTGCCTTGGCCGTAATGCAGGAAGCCGCCCGGCGCGAAGCGGTCGCGCAAGCGCCGGATCAGCTCATCGGCGTGGACGCGCTTTTTCGGCCCGAGCGCCGCGGTATTCCATTCCGCCGTTTGATAATCGTCGACCGAAACGAAAGTCGGCTCGCCGCCCATAGTCAGCCGCACGTCGTGCGCAACAAGATCGGCATCGACTTTTTCGCCGAGCTCATCGAGCGCGTGCCATGCCTCGTCGGAAAACGGCGCGGTGACGCGCGGCCGCTCGGCGAGCCGCTTGACGGTCATGTCATAGGCGAACGACACTTCTGCCGGCTCGACCATGCCGGTGATCGGCGCCGCCGAACGGTAGTGCGGCGTCGCGGCGAGCGGAATGTGGCCCTCGCCGCACAGCAAACCGGACGTGGCGTCGAGGCCGATCCAGCCGGCGCCGGGTATATACACTTCGGCCCAGGCATGTAGATCGGTGAAATCGAGATCGGTCCCGGCGGGTCCGTCGAGCGGTTTCAGGTCCGGCCGCAATTGAATGAGATACCCGGACACGAAGCGCGACGGCAATCCGATGTGGCGGAGGATTTGCACCAAGAGCCACGCCGAATCGCGGCACGAGCCGGCGCCGGCGGCGAGCGTCTCCTCCGGCGTCTGCACGCCCGGCTCCATGCGCACGATGTAGCGGATCATGTGCGCCAGGCGCTGATTGAGCTCGACCAGAAAGTCGACGGTGTTGCGCGGTTCGCGCAAAATCGACCGCACCAATTCCTTCAGGCGCGGGCCCGCCGGCTCCGGATCGACGAAGGACGCCAAATCTTCGCGCAGGTCGTCGGCGAATTTGAACGGCCACTTCTCTGCGTAGGGCTCGACGAAAAAATCGAACGGATTGATCACTTCCATGTCGGCGAGCAGATCGACGGTGATGGAAAATTTCGTGGTCTTTTCCGGAAACACGAAACGCGCCAGCCAATTGCCGTGCGGGTCCTGCTGCCAGTTCACGAAATGCTGGGCCGGCGTCACGTTGAGCGAATAACTCGGGATGCGGGTGCGGCAATGCGGCGCCGGCCGCAGCCGCACGGTCTGCGGGCCGAGGCTGATCGGCCGGTCATAGGTGTAGTGCGTGGCGTGATGGAGGCCGACGAGGATCGACATGCTGTTACGCGCTACGCCCAGATTTGCCCAATAATTATGCAATAACCATGCAAGTTCCGGGCCGCCGTCAACACATTTCGGCGCCCACGCATTGAAGCTCTACGCGCCGTGCTCTTTGGCCGCGGGCCGGCCAGTGCTAACCTTCTCCCAACACACGCCGACAAGGCGATGACGGCCGCCGACATGAGCGCGCCGCGGCAAGGGAGGGTGTCATGAAGGACCTGATCAAGCAGTACCTCGATCAAGGGCTATCGCGCCGGCAACTTGTCTCCGGATTGAGCGCGCTCGGCATGAGCACCGTGGCGGCCAAGGCAATGGCGCAAAATCTTACCCCGGCCGCCCAAAGCGCCGCGCCGGCGGCTGAGGCAGTTCCCGCCGCAATCCGCGAAGTCGAGGGCAACGGCGGCAGGCTGTTCGTCGAGCAGCTCAAGGCGGCGGGCGTCGAGCACATCTTCTTCAATCCCTCGACCGGCGATCATCCGATCTTCGACGCGCTGGTCGACGTGCCGGAGATCAACCTCATCAAAGGCATTCAGGAAGGCGCCGTGATCGCCATGGCCGATGGCTATGCGCGCGCCTCGGGCCGCACCGGCGTCGTCGTCGTCGCCAATATCGGCCTGCCCAACGCCATGACCCAGATGGTCAATACCTGGAAGGACCAGATTCCGATGCTGGTCGCAGTCGCCTCCGTCGATCAGGACGCACTCGGCCGCGACCAGTGGCAGGAAACCGATCATCACGAGCTGATGACGGAGCCGATCACCAAATGGTTCTGGCAGGCGCAGTCGACCGCGGCGATCGCCGAGACCACGCGGCGTGGCTTGAAATTCGCTTCCACCCCGCCGTGCGGGCCGGTGTTTTTGTCGCTGCCGACCAACACGCTCGACGGCCGTGCCAAGGCGCAGGTCTGGGAACGCAGCAAGTTCGACGTGCCGATGCGCATTCGTCCCGACAAGGACGATATCGAGAAAGCCGCGCGCATGCTGATCGAGGCGCAGAATCCGCTGATCAGCGTCGGCGACGAAGTCACCTGGAGCCGCGGCCAGAAGGAATTGATCGAGCTCGCCGAGTTGCTCGGCGCGCCGGTCGCCGGCGAGATGGGCAATCTCGGCTATTGGTCGAAACCGTTCCCGACCCGGCATCCGCTGTTCATCGGCACGCACCTGCGCACCATGCGCTATCCGGGAAAACCCGACGTGCTGCTCAACCTCGGCAATCGCTGGGGCGAATTGGCGGCGCCCGGCACCAAACTGATTTCGATCCGACTCGATCCGACCAGCCTCGCGCGCAGCGCGCCGGTCGATCTCGCCATGGTGGCCGACCTGCGGCTCGCCATCGCCGATCTCAACGCGGCGATCCGCAGCATGGCGACCGCGTCAAAACTCAAGGATATCGCCGAGCAGCGCGCGGCAAAGACACGGGCCTATTCGGCGCAGATGGCGGATGCGCGGCTGGCGATCGCGCGCGGCTTGGCGGATTCTTCGCCGGTCAGCATGGAGCGGCTGGGGCTTGAGCTCGAAGCCAATCTCGACCGCGATACCTGCTACGTCGCCGACGTCGATTCCGGTAAGACCATGGACCCGCTGATGGCATTCGGCGGCGACGACAAGCAATACTTTGGCACCGGCCCGAATGTTTTGGGTTGGGGCATGGCGGCGGCGTTCGGCGTCAAACTGGCACGGCCCGACGTGCCGGTGGTGTCCGTGGTCGGCGACGGCAGTTTCTGTTTCTCAGGGCCGCAGCCGTTGTGGAGCATGGCGCGCTACAAGGCGCCGGTCACCGTCATCGTGCTCAACAATCACAGCTACAACAACGAGCGCAATCGCATCTGGAACTCGGCCGGCCGGCAGTTCGAGGCCGCGCGCGACATGACCTGCTACAACGGCGATCCCGATATCGATTTCACCAAGGCCGCGGGCGCGTTCGGCGTCGAAGGCGAAACCGTCAAGGAGCCGGGCGAGCTTAAGGGCGCATTCGCCCGCGCCAAAACCGCGACAGTCGAGGGCCGGCCATATCTCCTCGATATTCATATCAAGCGCGAAGGAATTGGTGCGGTGTCGGAATGGCATCCGCCCTATTCGCTCGCCGATCTGCGAACGCGCAAGGTGTGATCATGCGCATCGCGTTGTCGAGTTTTCTCACTCTCGCCGTCATCACCAGTGCGGCGCCGAGTTTCGCGCAAAACGCCAATCCGTTGCCGGCCGGCGACGGCCGCGACATCGTTTCGGTGGCGTGCTCGCAATGCCATTATCTCGGCACCATCGCCAAGATCCGCGACGGCGCCGTCGGCTGGCGCTTCTACGTCAACAACATGGTGCTGCGCGGCGCACAATTGACGCCGCCCGAAATCGAAACCGTGGTGAATTACCTCTCGCTCAATCTCGGCCCCGGCGCCAATCTGCCGCCGGCAAAGCCGGTGAAGCTGCCGGACGGCCACGGCAAGGATTTGGTCGAGACGCGCTGCGGCCTGTGCCATGACCTCGAACGGGTCGCCGCCATCAAGCGCAGCAGCAAGGCGTGGCCGGCCATCGTCGCCAACATGGTCGAGCGCGGCGCCACCGCCACGCCGGAAGAAACGAAAACTATCAGCGACTATCTGGCGGCAAATTTCGGCAATTGAACGCGCGGCGCTTCGACTACTACTGCGGCGGTTGCGGCAACGCCGGCGCATCGAAACCGGCCTTGGCCAAAACGCCCTGTCCTTCGGGCGACAGGATGAATATCGCGAACTGGTAGGCTTCGGCAGGCGCACCCTTCAACACCGTCAGCCCGTAATCGGCGCCGACCGCGAGTTCCGGCGGCAACGCGATCACGCGCTGCGTTGGGTTTTCCTGCTGCGCCACCTTGGCCGCCGTGCAATAGGCGAGGAACAGGTCGGCTGCGCCTTGCGCGACCAGCGCGCCGTAGGCGCTGCGGCCATCCGCGGGTGGCGGCGGCGAATTCGGTCCGCCGACAAGCTGCAGCGCCTTCTTGTCCAGTTGCGCGAAGGCCCCCGACCGTACGGTGTCGGCTTTGCGAAACACCGTCCACGCATAATCCCCGGCGGGATCGGCCTTCAGCGTCGAGGTTGCAAGCTTCACCGCGGGATCGAGCATCCGGTCGAGCAGCGTCGCCGGCGCGACGTCCAAGCCGGGCCGCGCAATCGCGCACAGGCGGTTGCGGGCGAACAGCACGACCGGTCCGCTCAGCCGCGCCGCGGCCAAAGCTTGCGGGTGCTCCATGTTGGCTGACGTAAACACGTCGGCCTTGGCGCCGGCCACGATGTCGTCCTTCAGCACGCCCGATGGGCCGAACCGCGGCTGGACTCGGATTGCGGTGGTGGCTTCGAACGCCTGGATCGTTTCCAGCCATGCGCCCTTCAGGCTGCCGGCCGAATAAAGCTGCACCGGTTGCGCCGCGGCGGCCTGTGTCATGACAAAAAGCCCGATGAGGAAAGCGATGACGCGCAGCATATGAGGTTTCCTGCACGGCAAATCTCTCACACACAATGCGCGGCCGATGCAACGAGAATTGCCCGTCAGGAGTGAACTGCGTAAGATGCGCCATGAGCCAGGATTTGTCGCAGTTCATCCAGCCCGGCCGCGTGCACCGGCAGATTTACACCGATCCGGCGATCTTCGAGCTCGAGCTGGAACGCATTTTCGGCGTCGCCTGGATCTATGTCGGCCATGAAAGCCAGGTGAAAAATCCCGGCGACTATTTCCGCACCTTCATCGGCCGCAAACCGGTGGTGCTGGTGCGCGACGCCGAAGGTCAAATCCGCGTCATTCACAATCAATGCGCCCATCGCGGCTCCATGGTCGTCGCCAACGACAAGGGCAACGCGGCGGAATTCCAGTGCTGCTACCACGGCTGGACCTATCATCTCGACGGCCGGCTCAAGGCGGTACCGCTGCAGCACGGCTATCCGCGCGATTTCGATCCGAGCAACCCGAAAACCGCGATGACGCCGATGGCGCGGGTCAAGAGCTATCGCGGTTTTGTCTTCGCCAGCGAAGCCGAAGACGGGCCGAGCCTGGAGGACTTCCTCGGCCACATGACCACCTCGCTCGACGACATGCTCGATCGCGCGCCCGACGGCGAGGTCGAGATCGCGGGCGGCGTGTTCCGGCACGCCTACGACGCCAACTGGAAGCTCTATCTGGAAAACCTGTGCGACGCGGCGCATCCGATCTTCACCCACCGCTCGTCGATCGATGCCGCGCTTTCGCAACCCGACGACGTTCACTCCGACGGCTCCGGCGAGATCGCCATCCGCCAGATGCGCCAGAACGGCGCGCCCTACAGCTTTTGGGAATCCCAGGTCGGCATCTGGACCTATCCGAACGGTCACTCCTATCTCGGCGACTATCACGACGACGCCAAGCTGGTCGCGGCGCTGAAAGACCCGGTGTTCCGGGATTACATCGCGGCGATGGAGAAGAAGAAAGGCAAAGCGGAAACCCGGCGCGTGCTGGACGTGCGGCGCTGGAACAGCAACGTCTATCCGAACCTCTCCTTCATGAGCCAGTTCCAGCAATTGCGCGTCGTGCATCCGGTCGCCGTCAACCGCACCGTGGTCCACACCTATAATTTCCGCCTCAGGGGCGCGCCGGAACAAATGTTCCGCAACACCATCAGCTTCGCCAACACGGTCAACGGCACCGGCTCGCTGGTGCTGACCGACGATCTCGAAATCTACAATCGCATCGGCATGGGTCTCTCCAGCGCCGGCGCCGAATGGATCGAGATCGGCCGCGGATTCGAGAGCGACGTGCCCGATGCCCACGGCGGCCGGCGCGGCCAGAATTCGACCAGCGAAGTTTACATTCGCAACATGCTCGATGCGTGGCTCGGCTATATGACCAACGGCCATGCCGCCATGCGAGCCGCGTCGTAACGCAGGCCGATGGCAAGAAAGCCCAAGCGCGTTTCCAGACCAGCGGCGCGCTCGCGACGCCCGATCGCGTCACGCGGCAGGACGGCGCGGCTTTCCGCACGGCAATCGCTTGACCTCCAGCACTGCGAGCAATTTTTGCTGTACGAAGCGCGCCTCCTCGATGACGGCAAATTCGACGACTGGCTCGCTTTGTTCACGCCCGAGGCCTGGTACTGGGTGCCGAGCGAGCCCGATCAGGCCGATCCGGTCGAGACCGTGTCGCTGATCTACGACGACCGCCGCCTGTTGGAGACCCGCGTGCGGCGGCTGGCCAGCCCGCGCATGTATTCGCAAGAGCCGCGCTCGCGCACCAGCCGGATGATTGGCAACGTGACGATCGAGGAAACGGGAAAAGGCTTCGCCGCCGTCCGCTCCAAATTCATCATGATCGAATACCGCCGCGAGCAGCAGCGGCTGTTCGGCGGCACCGCGCTGCACCGCCTGGTGCAGGCCGACGGCCGCATCATGATCGCCTGGAAGCGCGTCGACCTGGTCAATTGCGACGCGCCGTTGGATGGAATTACGATTCCGTTTTGATCTTCACCCTCCCCTGCAGGGGGAGGGAGGCGAGCGAAGCGAGCGGGTGGGGAAGTGCAAGACTTGTCACTGCCCCACCCGATCCGCGCTTTGCGCGGATCGCCCTCCCCCTGGCAGGGGAGGGTTTTAAGTGCCCGTCGGCCGGTGCAAGGCGGTGCGCGTGCGTTGCGCCGTGAGCCATTTCGACCGGCCCACCATGCCCAGCGTGAAGGCGCGCAGTGCCGGCGGCCAGGTGGTCGGCAGGCCGAGAAAATACGAGATGCGCTGGGTGTGCTCGGTCATCGGCCGCTCGTCGCGCTCCCAGGTTTCGAGCGCCGCGGCGACATCGTCTTCACGCGCCAGATAAACCGCGAGCGACAGCGCGTTCATCATGGCGCAGCCGCCGCCCTGGCCGATATTCGGCGGCAGGGCATGGGCGGCATCGCCGATGATAGCGACCTTGCCCGCCGACCAGCGCTTCAGCTTGATCAGGTCGAAGCGATCGTAGCGGCCCTGCTCGCCGATGCGGTCGATCAGCGTTCCAAGATGCGGAAACGCGCGCTTCCATTCGTCCTTGCGCACCGGCACCGCTTTCGCCACCTCGTCGCTGTCGAGCATGGTCAGCGCGATATAGATGTCGGTCTCGCTGCATGGCGTATAGAGCAGGCGCCGCGTGCCAGACCAGTATTCAATGGTCTTGGCGCCATCGGTTTGCGTGCGCTCCACCGCGGTCTTGTCCATCAACAGCCGCGTGCAGCCATCGACCAGATATTTGCGCTTCGCCAACAGCCCGAGTCCGTCGCGCAGCCGCGAATTGCTGCCGTCGGCGCCGACGATCAGGTCGGCCTTGATGTGGCGGCCATCCTCCAGCAGAAGCTCGCCATTGGGCGTTGCGCTCACCGCCGTCGAATTGACGACGATCTCGACCCCGGCGCGCGTCGCAGCGGCGGCGAGCGCGTTGATGACGTTCTGCCGCACGATGCTGAACACGCGGCTGCCTTGCCAGCGGTGCACCGAGATCAGCCGGTCGTCGCCGTCCCGCACCTCCCGCGTATGGGCAAACGGCGCGCCCTTGACCGCGGCCTCATAGGCGCCGACAGCCTCAAGCACCCGCAAGCCGTTTTCGTAGATGTAAATGCCCGCGCCAGTGGTGCGCAGCCGGTCGCCACGCTCATGCACGCGCACGCTCCAGCCGCGCTGTGCCAATGCGCAGGCCGCGGTGAGGCCGGCAAAGCCGGCGCCGACGATCTCGGCGTGTCGCTTGGTCATGGTCGCTTGCTCATGGCGGTAGGATTACTATCATGGCCGCGAACCGGGTGAAGCCAGCCCGAACGGAGGATTTATCCATGGCCCGTCTGCGCCATTTTGCCGTCTGCGTGAGCGATCTCGACAAGGCCGCGAAATTCTACGAGACCGTGTTCGATCTCAAGCGCATTGCGCGCGAGGATCTGGATATCGGCTCGGCCATCTACATGAGCGACGGCACAATCAATCTCGCTTTGCTCAATTTCTCGACCGGCGCCGGCACCGCGGCCTCGGACCTGAAAAACCCCAAAGGTTTCGTCGGCGCGCACCATTTCGGCTTCCAGGTCGACGATCTCGTCGAGACCCAGAAACGCATCGAGGCGGCCGGCGGCAAATTCTTCTTCGATCTCGGCGACGAGCGTCACGGCAATTTCGAGCGCAAGTTCAAGGACCCCGACGGCGTCATTTTCGATATTTCCAAGAACGGCTGGCAGGGCACGGACAGTTACGGGAAGAAGTGACGCGGCGTAGCATCGTAGGGTGGGCAAAGCGCGTAGCGCGTGCCCACGCGGCTCGGCACGGCGTGGGCACGCTTCGCTTTGCCCACCCTACGTTTTGCTATTTGATGAACTGATTGGTGAACAGATCATCCACCGGCGACTTCTTCTCGATGATGCCGGCTTTGAGATAAAAATCCTGCAGCTTGGCCATCCGCTCGGGATCGACCGCGCCAAGCTGCTTCTGGCCCGGATAGATCAGCTTGTCGTAATAGGCGAAAGCTTCCTTGACCTGGTCTTCCTTGCCGGTCCACTCCGGCACGAATTTCACGAAGTCGGTCGCCGCCGCATTCGGATCGTCCATGATGTCCTTCATGCCGCGCAGCGCCGCCTTGACGAAGGCGCGCACCAGATCCGGCTTGTCCTTGATGATCTGATCGGACGCGGCGATGGCTTGCGCCATGTGCGGAAAAAACTCGTCGGTCGGGATCACCTTGATGGCCACGCCGGCGGCTTCGACCGGCGGAATCCAATCCGGCACGCCGGCCATGCCGACCGATTTGCCGGTGGCGACCATTTGCCAGACGCCGACCGGGCCGGCGGACTGGATATCGACGTCGTCCTTGGTCAGGCCCGCACTCGCAAGGAGACCGAGCAGCGCATAGAACGTGGTGTCCTGGAACGACATCACCGTGATGGTCTTGCCCTTGAGATCGGCCGGCTTTTCGATGCCGGAATCGGCGCGCACCACGAGCTGCATGAAACCCTTGCCGCCGAACAGGCAGACGATCTTCACCGGCACGCCGTTCTGCCGCACCACGATCGGCGCATCGGCGACGATGCCGCCGAGCGGCACGTTGCCGGCGCCGACCTGCTTGGCGACGTCGACGCCGCCGCGGCCGGTGGCGAAATTGACGGTGAGGCCGGCTTGCTGGAAATAGCCCTTGCCCTGGGCGAGCCGGATCGGCCCGAACGCCGGCAGGAGCGGCGGCGCCGGAAACAGATAGGTGATGGTCTCGTCTGCTCGCGCCGGCGCGCCACCCAAAACACCAAGGCCGAGCGCGATGCCTCCCGCGCTTTGCAGCAAATGGCGTCGCGATAACCTGTTGACGCGGTCGAACATAAATTGCTCCTTCGTGCGCGCAGGCGGCGGCACGATTGCCGCACGGGCCCCCGCCCTATCGGCGATCCCAGTCTTTGCCACTATACTTGACCTTCCTGGGCGGCGATATGCGCGCAATCGGCCCAACAAACACCGGTCGTTCATGTCCGACGTCGTCCGCCTCGAATACCGCAACGTGACGATGCGTTTTGCGGCGACCGGCAACCGCGGCGTGCTCACCGCGGTGTCCGGCGTGAGTTTTTCCGTGCGCGACGGCGAAGTGGTGTCGCTGATCGGGCCGAGCGGCTGCGGCAAGAGCACGCTGCTCAATATCGGCTCAGGCCTGACGGCGCCGAGCGAGGGCGAAGCCTTTGTCGACGGCGAGCGCGTTGCCGGACCGAATGCCCACGTCGCCTTCATGCTGCAGAAGGATTTGTTGCTGCCGTGGCGCACCGTCGCCGAGAACGTCATGTTCGGCGTCGAGATCCAGGGTGTTGCGGCGGCCGAGCGGCGGCAGCGCGCGCAGGCGCTCCTTGAAAATTTTAACCTCGCGGAATTTTCCAATCACTATCCGCACCAATTGTCGGGCGGCATGCGCCAGCGCGTGGCGCTGGCGCGCACGCTGGCCGTCGATCCCCATGTGCTGCTGCTCGACGAGCCGTTTTCCGCGGTCGACGCTCAGACACGGATCGTGCTGCAACGCGACCTCGCTCAGACGCTCATGCGGGCGCGCAAGACCGCGCTCCTCATCACTCATGATCTTGCGGAAGCCGTGACGCTGTCTGACCGTGTGCTAGTCATGAGCCGGAGGCCGGGCACTATCATCGACGAAATCGTGATCGACATGGCGGGACGCGACAATCCGATCGCGCGGCGCCACGATCCAAAAGTCAACGATTACGTCGCGCGGCTCATGGATCGTCTCGACATCGGCCACGCCTCGCTCGAGCAGCAGGCGGCGGGAGGTGGCGCGTGACCGGCGACGCACGCTCCGCGCAGATGCGCAAGGGAACCGCAGCCAGCGTCGCGATGCTGGTGGTTTTTCTGGCGGCGTGGCAATGGGGGCCGGGCCTGCTCGGCATCCCATCCTTCATCGTGCCGCCATTGTCCGCGGTCGCCGCCGAGTTCAACCATGCCTGGCGGTTCGACCACCTCTTGCTGCACACCGGCGTCACCGTCGCCGAAGTGTTGGCCGGCTTTATCCTCGGCAGCCTGCTTGGCGCATTCGCCGGTTATATGCTCGGCATGTCGCCCACGGCAGAGCTCGCACTGTCGCCCTATATCCTGGCGCTGCAGATCGCACCCAAGGTCGCGTTCGCGCCGCTGTTCATTCTTTGGATGGGTTTCACGGTCTATCCGAAAATCCTGGTCGCCATCCTAATCGTGTTCTTCCCGGTCATGGTCAACGTACTGACCGCGGTGCGTACCGTCGATCCCGACTTGATCAATCTCGCCCGCGCCTTCAAGGCGACGCGGGCGCAGATTTTCTGGAAGATCGAATTCCCAACCTCGATGCCGCCGATGTTCGCCGGCCTGCGCATCGGCGCCACGCTCGCCGTCGTCGGCGTCGTGGTCGGCGAACTGGTCGGCGGCAATGTCGGCCTGGGCTATCTGCTCACCTTCGGTGAAGGCCAGGCCAATACGCCCTTGGTGTTCGTCTCGATCGTTATGCTCACCGTGGTCGGCGCCATCGCTTATCTCGGCGTGATTTTAGTCGAGCGGCGTGTGTTGCATTATCTGCCGGCGCGCAGCGTGGGCGGCGATCTCTAGCGCTTCCCCTCCCCCTTGTGGGGAGGGGCAGGGGTGGGGGTCGGCAGGTCACACACAACGCAGACGAATGTTCGTGCGGTAAATCCTGCAACGTAGCGCAACCGTCCGCGAATGCGCGTCACCTCCCGACCCCCACCCTACCCTCCCCACAAGGGGGAGGGTTTAGAAGGAAGAGGGTTAGGAGGGAAAATGCTCGGCGTGCCAGTCGGCTTCGAGATTCGGATTGATCTTGCCGTCGATCACGAACACGCCGGGCGCGCCTTCGGCGACCCAGGCTTTGACCGGATCGAGATCGGCGAGCGTGCGCACCGTGGCGGCGCGGGCGCCGTAGCCGCGGGCGATCGCGGCGAAATCGGTGTCGGGGAATTTGACGATGTCGGTCGAAAAGCCTTGGCGGCCGAAGTAATGCACTTCGGCGGCATAAGACGCGTCGTTGTAGACCAGGATGCACATCCGCAAGCCGAGGCGGACCGTGGTTTCCATGTCGGCCATCGACATCAAAAAACCGCCGTCGCCGGTGCCAAGCACCGCGAGCTTTCCGGGATTGGCGATGGCCAGGCCGATGGTCGAAGGCAGACCGAGGCCGACTGATTGGAACGAATGGCTCAGGCACGAGGCGCGCGCGTTCGGCACGCGCAGATAGCGCGGCACCCAGCCGCAGAAATGTCCGGAGTCCGACGCCACCACGCGATCTACCGGCAGGATAGCGTCGACCGCTTTGCTCAAGGTGCGCGGATCGATGAACTCTTTGCTCGATTCATCCGAATGTAGGAAGTGATGATTGTCGCCTGAACGGATGCGCTCGCGCATGGCGTTGTTGCGACGTCCGGCTTTGCCACTCTCCCGTTTACTTAATTCCGCCAGCAGCGCTTCCGCCGTCGCCTTGGCGTCGCCGTGCACCGCAAGCTGCACCGGCATCTGATAGCCGAGTTTCGGCACGTCGACATCGACCTGCGCCACCACGGCACCGGGCGCGATCAGCTTGCCTTTCTTCGTGGTCCATTGCGTGAGGCTGGCGCCGAACGCCAGAATGAAGTCGCTCTCGGAGATCAGCTCATCGGCAACCGGCGACGAAAAACCGCCGCTGATGCCGACCGACCAGGGATTTCCCGAAAACAATCCGTGGCCGCATACCGACGTCGCCAATAGCGCGCCGGCGCTGTCGGCGAGCGCAACCAAATCCTGCTCGGCATCGGAGATCACCGCGCCGCGGCCGCCGAGGATGAGCGGACGCTGCGCGCGCGCCAATGCATCGGCGAGGCGCTCGACGGCGCGCGGATCGGGATGCAGCCGGCCGGGCGCCGGCGGCAATTCGAGCGGCGGCAGGTTCGAGGCGAGCGGCGTGTGCTGCACGTCGAGCGGCATGCTCAAGACCACGGTCTGGCGATCACGCAAAGCGCGGGTGACGGCGCGCAGCATGTCTTCGCGCGCCGAGCCCGGCGTATGCAGCCGCTCCGACACCGCACCGACGGCACGGACCATTTCGGCCTGCTCGATATAAAAATTGTTCTTCACTGCTCCATTGGGGACATCGCCCGCCAGCACCAGGAGCGGCGTCCGGCTTTTCGCGGCTTCGGCGATGCCGGTCAGCGCATTGGTCAGCCCCGGGCCGGAATGCACGCTCACCAAGGTGAGTTCGCCGGTCGCCTTGGCATAGGCGTCGCCCATGGCCGCGGCGTTGCCTTCGTGGCGCGCGGAAATCAGCTCGACGCCAGCTTCGACCAGGCCATGGGAGATCTTGAAATTGGCGGTGCCGAGCAGGCCGAAGCAGCGCCGCGCGCCGTAGCCGGCGAGGTCCTGCGCGACGACCGACGCGACCGTTGGATTACCGCTCATGAGTGCTGCCTCCCCTGCCGACCAGCGCGAAAACCCTAGACAATACAATACTATGATTGCACAGCGCCGAAGCTCGCGGAAGGCTTGGGATAAAGCTTCAAACTTAAATCTTCAAGCTTGAAATATATCGCTTGCGATGCCATGATTGCCGTGCGTCAAGCAGGACGGCGGCATCCATGAAGATCGCTTGCCTCGGCGGCGGCCCGGCGGGCCTTTATTTCGCGATCAGCATGAAGCTGCGCGACGCCGCGCACGACATCACCGTGTTCGAGCGCAACAAGCCGGACGACACCTTCGGCTGGGGCGTGGTGCTGTCCAACGAGACGTTCGAGAACCTTGCGAAAAACGATCCGCTCAGCGCCGGCGAAATCCGCCGTCATTTCGCCTATTGGGACGATATCGCCGTGCATTATCGCGGCCAGAAGATCGTCTCGACCGGCCACGGCTTTTCCGGCATCGCGCGCAAGAAGCTGTTGCAACTCCTGCAGCAGCGCGCGCGGGGGCTCGGCATCGCGCTGCGGTTCGAGACCGAGGTCGCCAGCGCCGCGGAGTTGGCCAAGACCCACGACCTCGTCGTCGCCGCCGACGGATTGAATTCACGGACGCGCAACGAATTCGCCGCCCACTTCAAGCCCGGTATCGAGACGCGGAAGAACAAATTCGTCTGGCTCGGCACCCACCAAAAATTCGACGACGCCTTCACGTTCATTTTCGAGGAGACCGAGCACGGCTGGATCTGGGCACACGCCTATCAGTTCGACGCCGATACCGCGACCTTCATCGTCGAATGCGCCGACGACACCTGGCAGAAATTCGGCTTCGGCACCATGAGCCAGGACGAGAACTGCCGCGCCTGCGAGACGATTTTCGCCAAATATCTCGGCGGCCACCGGTTGATGTCGAATGCGGCACATGTGCGCGGCTCGGCGTGGCTGAATTTTCCGCGCGTGCTGTGCGAGACGTGGTCCTACGAAAATATCGTGCTGATGGGCGACGCCGCTGCCACCGCGCATTTCTCGGTCGGCTCCGGGACAAAGCTCGCCATGGAGAGCGCGATCGCCATGGCGAATTATCTGCGCAGCGAGCCGACCATGGCCGCGGCGTTTGCGAAGTACGAGGACGCGCGGCGCACCGAAGTGTTGCGCCTGCAAAGCGCGGCACGCAATTCGCTGGAATGGTTCGAGGACGTCGAGCGCTACCTGCATCTCGACCCGGTGCAGTTCAACTATTCGCTGCTGACGCGCTCGCAGCGCATCAGCCATGAGAATTTGCGGTTGCGCGACAAGGAATGGCTCGAAGGCGCCGAAGCCTGGTTCCAGCGCCTCGCCGGCGCCGGCGACAACACGGTGCGCCGGCCGATGTTCGCGCCGTTCCGGCTGCGCGACATGCGGCTGAAAAACAGGATCGTGGTATCGCCGATGGCGCAGTACAAAGCTGTCGACGGCTGCCCGACCGACTGGCACCTCGTGCATTACGGCGAGCGCGCCAAGGGCGGCGCCGGTCTCGTCTGCATCGAGATGACCTGCGTCAGTCCGGAAGGCCGCATCACGCCCGGCTGCACCGGGATGTATGCGCCCACGCACGGAGCGGCGTGGCAGCGCATCGTCGATTTCGTCCACACCGAGACCGATGCAAAGATCTGCTGCCAGCTTGGCCATTCCGGCGCCAAGGGCTCGACGCAAGTCGGCTGGAAAGAAATGGACGCGCCGCTGCAGTCCGGCAACTGGCCGGTAATGGCGCCGTCGGAAATCGCCTGGTCGCCGCGCAACCAGGTGGCTCACGCCATGACGCGCGCCGACATGGATTTGGTCCGCGATCAATTCGTTGCTTCGGCCGAGATGGCAGCGCGCGCCGGTTTCGACATGCTCGAAATCCATTGCGCGCACGGTTA
>DATHHM010000434.1:0-3421 GCA_035317145.1 Xanthobacteraceae bacterium
CGGCGCATTGGTACGCTCGACCAACCACGCCACCAGGCCGCCGAAGGCGAGCGCGATCGTCATACTGCCGAAGCTGAACACCAGCGAGTTTGCCAGACTGCCGAAGAAATGCCGATCGGACAGCAGCCGCCGGTAATACGCCAAAGTGAAATCGCCAGGCGCACCGGTCACCGTCGTGGTGTGGAGGCTGCCGTTGAGCAGGAAAATCAGCGGCGGCACGACCAAAAGCAGCAGCACAAGTGCCAGCACCACGACCAGCGTCCGCGTCGGATCGGGCGCGGTGGCGAAAAACGCGAATGTGCTGGAACGGGCGACGGACATTTCACTGTTTCGTGTTGGAGCTAGTTGAACAGCTCCTTCTTGATCTTCACCCAACGGTCGATGTTCTCCGAAGCGGTGGCGGGCGAGATGAAGTTGGCCGAGAAACCGCCGGCCTCGGGTTTCACCTCGGGCGTCTTCGCCGCCACCGACGGCATCGCCGGAAGGTAATCGACGTCGGCGAAGGTGCGCTGACCCTCCTCGGACAGCAGAAAGTCGATCAACAGCTTGCCGGCATTCGGATGCGGCGCGTTCTTGACCAGGCCGATGGAATGGAACGGCGCCGGGATCGGCTCGACCTTGAGCCAGGCCACCGGCGCGCCCTTCTTGGCGCTGACCACGGCGTGATGATTGAAGATGCTGAGCGCAATCGCGTACTGCCCGAGAATCACCTGGTCGAGGATGGCGCGGTTGGTGGCGTCGACATTGACGATGTCCTGCTTGGCGAGGGCACGCAGGAACGCCATGCCCTTGTCCTCGCCCATGGTCTGCAAGGCGGAGCCGACATAGACCGGCGCGCCCGACGACGGTTCCGTGCTCCAAGCGATCTTGCCCTGCCATTTCGGATTGAGCAGATCCTGCTCCGTCTTGATCTCGTCGGCGCCGACCAGCTGCGTGTTGATGCCGGGGGTGAGGAAATAAACCACCAAGGCATTCCAGCGGCCATCGGGATCGCGTAGCGCCGGCGGATATTTGTTCGCTTCCGATGGCGTGAATGGCTCGACCAGCCCGGCCTTAAGCAACGGCGCCGTGGTGGCGATACCGTCGAACACGTCGCCTTCAACCCTGCCGGCCCGTGCTTCGTTGATGACCTTAATGGCATTCGGCCCAGAATCGCCGCGGGCATATTTGACCTCGACGCCGGGATATTTCTTGTTGAACGCCTCCACCAGCGGCCGCACCGCCTGGTTGACGATCAACGAGGTGTACCAGACGACCTGACCTTCTTTCTTGGCCGCGTCATAGAGCGCATCGTCAGCTTGCGCGCGCGGACAAGCAAGCAGCACTGCCGCGATCAAGGAGAGGGATGCAACGGCAAGACGCGTCATTTCGGATACCAGCTCGGCTTGCGCTTTTCCTTGAACGCCGCGACGCCTTCTTTGGCCTCCATCGATTGCGGTGGGCCGTGGGCGGCGCGGCGGGCGAGGATCGCCGTGATGGACGGCGTCACGTCGTGCTCCATGGCGGTCTTCATCTCGCGCACCGCGCCGGGCGCCGCATGGAGCAGTGCATCGGTTAGTTCGATCAGCTTCGCCTCGAGCCTGTCGGCGCTCACGACTTCGTGCACAAGACCGATGCGCAACGCCTCGGCGGCACCGAAGCGCTCTCCGGACAAGCCATAGCGGCGGAAGCTGCGATGGCCCATGGCGCGAATCAGGAACGGCGCCACGCCGAGCGGCGCCATGCCTACTCGCACTTCGGGAATGGAAAAGAACGCGCCGTCCGCGGCCAGCACGATGTCGCAGCACGCCGCCAGCGCCGCGCCACCGCCGACCGCGGCGCCGTGCACCACCGCGACCGTCGGCTTCGGCAGCCGGTCGAGTGCGGCGAGCGCATCGACCAGAGAGACCTGTCCGGCCTCAGGCGCGGGCTCCATGCCGCGCGCCACCAGGTCTGCGCCGCCGCAAAAGTGCTTGCCGCTGCCGCGTATGACGACGACGCGCGTTGCTGCGTCGACCGCGCGCTCGGCGAATTGCTGCGCCAGCGCGTTGAGCATGGCCTGATCGAAGGCATTGGAGCGCTCGGGACGATCGAGCGTGATCGTGGCGATGCCGCGCGATGAAGCCTCGACCGCGATGCCGCTCATCGGAACAATTCCTGCGTGACCTTTTGCCAATGCGGCAATTGCCGGTGAATTTCCTCCGGCCGCAAAAAGTCCGCCTGGAAGCCGCCGTCGTTCGGCCGCAGGCCGGCGACCATGGCGGGAACGCTCGGCAGCGCCGGCAGATAATCGTTCTGCTGAAACACCTTCTGCCCCTCCTCGGACAGCAAGAATTCCAGCAGCAGCCGCGCGGCGTGCGGATGCGGCGCGCCCTTGACCAGGCCCACGGCATCGAGCGTCACCGGCGCCGGCTCGATCTTGAGCCAGTCGCTCGGCGCGCCCTTGCGGGCGCTGATCACGGTGTGATGATTGAACGCCATCAGGTTGATCCAATATTCGCCGGCGATGACCTGATCGAGCACGGCGCGCGAGGAGGCATCGACATTGACGACCTGCTGCCTGGCGAGCGCGCGCAGATAATCCATGCCTTTGTCTTCGCCCATGGTGGTCAGAATATTGGCGACGAAGCCGAAGGCGCCGGCCATGGAGCTGCCGTTCCACGCCATCTTGCCCTTCAGTTTCGGATCGAGCAGGTCGGCGAACGTCTTCGGCGCCTGATCCTTCGGCAAAAGCGTCGTGTTGATGCCCGGCGTGAACACATACATGATCACCGCGATCCAATAACCGTCCTTGGCTTTCAGCTCGGCCGGATAGTCGGCCGCATTCGGCACCGTGAACGGCGCCAACAGTCCCGCCTCTTGCAGCGCGAACATGCCGGAGATGCTGTCGAGGATGTCGGCCTGCATACGGCCGGCCTGGCCTTCGGCCAGAATTTTCGCTGCCGTCACCAGATCGTCGGCACGCGTATATTGCAGCGTAATGCCGGGATATTTCTTTTCGAACGCGTCCTTGAGCGGTCGGACGATCTGGTTGACGACCAGCGTCGTGTACCAGACCACCTGGCCTTCTTTCTTGGCCGCCTCGATCATTGCCGCGTCGGCCGCCGACGCGTTCCGCGCGGCCAATGCAACGACGACGGCGAACGCAACGCCAAGCAACCGGACACGCGTCATTGTCACGCCTTTACGGTCGCCTTCAAATCCTCGGGCGTCGGGACGAATTTTTCCATCTTCGGCGGGGCGCCGTTCTTGCGCATGTCTTCGAGCCAGATGCGGTGGATGCGCGGGTCCTGATCCTCGTATTCGATCTGATCGCCGCCGTCCTTGACGCTCTTCGACACCGCCGGCAGGTCGTCGCCGCCCGCACCGAGCAGCGAGATGCGGTTCGCCAAGGTGGTCGGATAGCGCAAGCCGCCGACCGCGGTGGCCAGATAACGCGCCG
>DATHHM010000435.1:0-5777 GCA_035317145.1 Xanthobacteraceae bacterium
TGAAGCGTCGCCGTCATGGTCATCGCTGCACTCCTTTGGCGCTCACCAACCACGATTGTGAGCGCACGTCTTAGTCCACCCCCGGCCGCCCCACCGCGACATAACGAAACTTCGCCCGCTTCATTTCGTCGGCGCGATAAATATTGCGCAGGTCGACGATCACCGGCTGCGCCATCACGGTTTTGAGGCGATCGAGATCGAGGGCGCGGAACTGCTCCCACTCGGTGGCGATGACGATGGCGTGGGCGCCTTCGGCCGCCGCATAGGCGCCGCTGCAATACTGCACCCCCGTAAGCTGCGGCTTGGCCTGCTCCATGCCGGCCGGATCGTAGGCGCGCACCGTGGCGCCCTGGTCCTGCAGCGCGGTGATCAGCGGGATCGCAGGCGAATCGCGGGTATCGTCGGTGTTCGGCTTGAAGGTCAGGCCGAGCACGGCAACGGTCTTGCCGCGCACCGAACCGTCGAGCGCCGCCACCACCTTGCGCGCCATGGCGCGCTTGCGCTGGTCGTTCACCGATGCGACCGCCTCGACGATACGCAGCGCCACGCCGTGATCCTGCGCGGTCTTGAGCAGCGCCGTGGTGTCTTT
The DNA here is from genome assembly GCA_035317145.1 of Xanthobacteraceae bacterium. GTDB lineage: Bacteria > Pseudomonadota > Alphaproteobacteria > Rhizobiales > Xanthobacteraceae > BOG-931. The sequence goes on from DATHHM010000435.1 coordinate 590, forward strand.
CGGGAAGCACGAGCCGCCGAAGCCGGGCCCGGCGTGCAGAAATTTGCCGCCGATGCGGTTGTCCAAGCCCATGCCGCGCGCCACTTCGTTGACGTCGGCGCCGACTTGCTCGCACAGATCGGCGACCTCGTTGATGAAGGTGATCTTGGTGGCGAGGAAGGCGTTGGCGGCGTACTTGATCAGCTCGGCGGTGCGCCGGTTGACATAGAAGATCGGCGACGCGTTGAGATAAAGCGGCCGGTAGAGCTCCGCGACCACGGCGCGCGCCCGCATGTCGTCGGTGCCGACGACGATGCGGTCGGGATGCTTGAAATCCTGGATCGCGGCGCCTTCGCGCAAGAATTCCGGATTCGACACCACCTCGATATCGGCATCGGGGCGTGCGTCGCGCAGGATGCGCTCGATCTCGTCGCCGGTTCCCACCGGCACGGTCGATTTAGTGATCACCACCACGGTGGCGGACAACAGCGGCGCGATCTCGCGCACCGCGTCATAGACAAAGCTCAGATCGGCATGGCCGTCGCCGCGGCGCGACGGCGTGCCGACCGCGATGAACATCGCCTCGGCAGTGCCCACGGATGCGGTGTCGACCGCAAAGCGCAAGCGTTGCTCCCGGACATTGGCCTCGACCAGATCGGCGAGGCCGGGTTCGAAAATCGGGATTTCGCCGCGATTAAGCGCGGCGACCTTCTGTGCGTCCTTGTCGATGCAGGTCACGTGGTGGCCGAAATCGGCAAAGCAGGCGCCGGACACCAGCCCCACATAACCCGCGCCGATCATGGTCACGCGCATCGCTTTTTTGCCCCAGCTAAATTTCGTCCGGCCCGGCGGCCGGCGTGGAAGTGCCTTCGAACGCGTCGAGCGGCGCCGACGGCGCAGTCTGCGCCTGCTCGCGCATCAGCGACAGCCAACGCCGGCCGAACAGCACGACGACGAGTCCGCCGTAAAAGGCGCCACCAAGCACCGCCAGCACCAGCAATTCCGACTCATGGCGGAACCTGGACATCGACGATAACAGAGATGTGACGACGGGCGACGCGATCAAAAGGAAGACCGTGAAAGCAACGCCGGCCGCCGCGAGCTTGACCAGCGACGATTTGAGCGTCGCATCGGCGGCGATCAGGCCGGCGCGGCCGGCGAACCACAACACCAGAATGAAATTGATCCAGGCCCCGATCGCGGTCGCCAGCGCCAGCCCGACCTGGGCGAGCGAGCCCATCAGCGCGATTTTGAAAGCGATGTTGACCGCGGTGCCGGTCAGTGCCGCCTTGACTGGCGTGAGCGTATCGCCGCGCGCCAAAAACGGCGCGACGACGCTGCGGATGAGCACGAAAGGCACCAGACCGACGGTATAGGCCGCGAGCGTCATGGCGGCTGAGTGCGCGTCCTCGGCAGTGAACGCGCCGCGCATGAAAAGGCCGCGCATGATGGTGCCGGGAATGACCAGGAAGGCGACGACGCAAGGCAGCGCCAACAGCAGCGCAAATTCGATGGCGCGATTTTGCGCCGAGCGGGCGCCGGCGTGGTCGCCGGCGGCGACCCGGTGCGTCATCTCCGGCACCAGCACGGTGCCCACCGCAATGCCGATCACGCCGATCGGCAATTGGTCGATGCGATCGGCGTAGTAGAGCGCCGACAACGCGCCGGTGGTGAGGAAGCTCGCGATGATGGTGTCGGCGAACAGCGCCAGTTGCGTCCCAGCCGAGCCGACCGTCGCCGGCACCAGCGCCTTGAAGAAGCGGCGCACGTCGTCGTCCCAGGTCAAAGCGTGGAACGACGTCATCACGCCGGCCCGCCAGGCATCGCCGCCGACTAGGGCGGCTTGCAGCACGCCCGAAATCAGCACGCCCCAGGCGGCAGCGTGGCCGGGACTTGGAAACAGCCAGGCCACCGCCAGCGTCGCCATCATCGAAACATTGAGCAGCGTCGAAGCCGCGGCCGCGGCGGCGAAGCGGTTGAGCGCGTTGAGGATGCCGCTCCACAGCGTCACCAGCGTGATCAGGAGCAGATAAGGAAACGTGATCCGCGTCAGGCTGACCGCGAGCGCGAATTGCTGCGGGTCGCGGGAAAAGCCGGGCGCGAGCAGATCGATGGCCTGCGGCGTGAGCAGCAGCGCCAGCGCCAGCAGCACGATCTGCGTCGCCAGCAGCAGCGTGAAGATGCGGTCGCCGAACAGTGCCGCCGCCGTCGCGCCGCCTTGGGTGCGGATGCGCGCATAGGCCGGAATGAACGCGGCGTTGAAGGCGCCTTCGGCGAAAATGGCGCGGAAATGATTCGGCAGCCGGAACGCGACGAAGAACGCGTCGGCAACAGGACCGGCGCCGATGATCGCCGCCAGCATGATGTCGCGCATGAAGCCGGTCAGGCGCGAGAGCAGCGTATAGCCGCCGACGGTGAGAATCCGATCGAGCATTGTTGCCTTTTCCCCTCCCCCTTGTGGGGAGGGGCAGGGGTGGGGGTCGAGAGGTTTTACACCAGTGTCGACGCCAGCGCGTCGCCCTCCCGACCCCCCTCCCCGACCCTCCCCCACAAGGGGGAGGGAGCTAGCCCGCGAGCGCCCGCCGCACCGCTTCGATGATACGATCCTGGACCGGCGGCTCGAGATAAGCGTGCATCGGCAGGCTGATCACCTCTTCCGCCAGCCGGTCGCTGACCGGCACGCCGCCGTCGGCCACCGGATAGTGCCGATAGGCCGCCTGGCGGTGCAACGGCTTGGCGTAATAGATCGCGGTCGGGATGCCCTGCCCCTTGAGCGCCGCGCCGAGCGCGTCGCGCCGTCCGGGCTCGAGGCGAATGGTGTATTGCGCCCATACCGACGTCGATTCATTGCCGGTGCGCGGTGTCGTCGCGACACCGGCGAGGCCCTCGGCGTAGCGCGCCGCCACCGCCTGCCGCGCGGCGATCTCGTCGGGAAAGATTTTCAGCTTCTCGATCAGCACCGCCGCCTGGATCGAATCGAGCCGGCCAGTGATGCCGATATGGAGGGCATCGTATTTGTCGTTGGTGCTCTCGCCGTGCACGCGCAGGCTTTTCAGCCGCGCCGCCAGTGCATCGTCGTCGGTGAACACGGCGCCGCCGTCGCCGTAACAGCCGAGCGGCTTTGCCGGAAAGAAACTCGTCGCCGTCGCGTCAGACAACGCGCCGAGCTTGCGGCCGCGATAGGTGGCGCCGAACGCCTGCGCCGCGTCGTCGAGTACTTTTATGCCGTGCGCGGCGGCGATCGCCGTAATGGCATCGTGATCGGCCGGCAGACCGAACAGATCGACCGGGATCACCGCTTTCGGCCTCAGGCCGAGCCGCTGCGCCGTCGTCACCGCGCGCTCAAAGCTTGCCGGATCGAGGTTGAAAGTGTCGGCGGCGACATCGGCCATGACCGGCGTCGCGCCAAGCAGCGCCACCACTTCGGCGGTGGCGCAAAACGTGAAGGCCGGGCAGATCACCGCATCGCCCGGTCCGATCTGCCACGCCATCAGCACCAGCAGCAGCGCGTCGGTGCCGCTGGAACAGCCGATGACGTGTTTGGCGCCGCAGAAGGCCGCGAGATCGGCCTCGAGCGCGCGCACTTCCGGCCCTTGGATGAACTGGCAATGGGCCAGCACGCGGCCGACCGCATCGTCGATCGCGCTACCGAGACGGCGGCGCTGGGCGGCGACGTCGATGAATGGGATCGGGCTGCCGTCGAGGCGGGTATGCTGATTCATCTTGTCTTGCACGCGCGCTCAGCCGACAACGCGGCGCGGTCCCTTGCGCGGCGCGCTCGACTGCGCGGTGCGCGCGCTCAGGCAGCGGATCGCGATTTCGAGGCTGGCGACGGCTTCCTCGCCGGTCACCGCGGGCGGCTCGCCGCTGCGGATGGCGCTGATGAAGGCGACCAGTTCCGCGCGCAACGGCTCGGCGTAGCCGACCGACAGGTGCCGCATCGAATAAGCACCGTCCGGCTGGAAACCGAAGCATTCGGTGACCTGCAACGTCAGCAGATCGGCCATCAGATATTTGTCGCGGGTGGCGATATGGATGGTACGCGCCTTGAACGGCGTCAGCCAGTTGGTGTTGATGTGGGCGAGCACGCCGGAGGCGGTGCGGAATTGCAACAGCGCGATGTCTTCGCGCTCGGCGACCGCGCTCGAGGTCTGCGGCTGGATTTCGACGATCTCGGAATCGGTGAACCAGCGGATCAGGTCGATATCGTGCACGGCGAGATCGATGACGACGCCGACATTCGACATCCGCGGCGGAAACGGTCCGACCCGGGTGATGCCGATGGAAAGAATATTTTGGCCCTTGATCGCGCGCTTGATGGCCTCGACCGCCGGATTGAAGCGCTCGACATGGCCGGCCATCAGCGTGACGCCGGCACGCCGCGCCGCGGCGACGATCTCGCGGCCTTCCTCGATGGTGGAGGCGATCGGCTTTTCGACCAGGATGTGGATGCCGCGCGCGGCGCAGTCGACGGCGATGTCGCGATGCAGGTGGGTCGGCGCCGCGATGGTGACGGCATCGACGCCGCGCTCGATCAGGCTGTCGAGGTCGGCGAAGGCTGTACACTTGAGGTGGCGGGCGACGTGCTCGCGCGTCTTGCGGTCGGGATCGACGACCCCGACCAGCTTGACGCCAGGCAGTTCCGCCAGCACCCGCGCATGGTTCGACCCCATCGTGCCGACGCCGATCACGCCGATCCGCAATGCGCCGTCCGCGCCTGCTTTTGCCGCCTCACTCATAAAGGTCCCCTCGCCCCAACGCCCCGCCTTCCCCTAGCACGGTCGGCGCCGGCTGGCGACCGGGAGCCGGTATGGAACTTGAACACTTTTGGATTCAATTCGTTGCAGGCCTAAGCCCGCATGTTGCACCGTGAGCACCGCGTTGATGAGCGCGGCCAGTGGGTTGGCCATTGGCGGCTCCGACGCCCGGATCATCATGGGCAATGACGAGGTCGCCCTGGTGCGGTTGTGGCGGGAGAAGCGAGGCGGGGTCGAACCGGAAGACCTGTCCAGGAGCCTCATTGTCCAGCTTGGAACGGTCACTGAGGAGCTTAATCGGCGGTGGTATGAGGTTGAATACCAGCCAGGTCATCATCGATGTGCAGCGGCATGTGAAGCACGGCGCGCTGAAGTGGATGGCGGCGACACTCGACGGCCGCGTCGAGAGCACCGGCGCGGTGTTTGAGGCCAAGTTCATGCTGCCCTGGTCG
>DATHHM010000436.1:0-16445 GCA_035317145.1 Xanthobacteraceae bacterium
CGCGGAAGCTTGCCGCGCTGGGCCTTCGTCTGGCGCAACTTGGCGGCGCACGCGTCGCTGCCACGGCCGCCGAAGCCATGCGGCGCAAGGCCAGAGAGCTCGAAATCCGCCTCGACGGCTTGCATAAAGGCCTCGACATCAAGCCGCTGTCCGACGTTGCTTTTCCTAAGATCGATCTGGCCGCCAGCCAGGATCCGGTTGCGCAGATCATCGCGGCGCCGGAGATTGAGGCGACCAAGACCTATTTTTACGACAATCCGGCCGGCCCCCGCTCGCTGATCTCGTCGCAATCGCAGGCCCTGCTGTACAGTCTTGTTCGCAATCTCCGTCCTGACCACGTCTACGAAATCGGCACCTATAAGGCCGGCACCACCGAGGCGATCTGCCGTGCCCTTTATGCGAACGGCAAGGGCATCGCCCACGCCGTCGATCCGTTCCGTGGCGAGTATATCGCCGCGGTGCTAAAACTCTGGCCGCCGGAATTGTTTCGTCACGTGCGGCTACACGCCAAGGATTCGATGGCGTTCTTCAACGACATGGATCGGGAGCATATTCAGCCGGCGCTCGTCTTCGTCGACGGCAACCACGATTACGAGTTCGCCGCGTTCGATATCGCCTGCGGCGCCCGCACCATCGCCCCGGGTGGCTTTATTGTCATCGATAACGTTGCCCAGGCCGGGCCGTTCTTCGCAGCCCGCGACTTCCTCGCGGCCAATCCGGATTGGCAGGAGCTTGGCACCGCGGCGACCGACTACGATCGGGACAAGGCGTTCGACTACCATCGCGCGACGATTTTCGAAACCGATTTCATGGTGCTGCGCGCGCCGTTCGTGCACGGCGTCGGCGACCGGCCGTTCAACCGCGGGCGCATCCGCTGGAATGCCCACAAAGTCGCAGGCCTGCGCCTCAAGCTCGTGCCGCCGCCGCAACCGGGACGGCTCACGGCACAGGTGGTGTTGCGCGGCTTCGGCGCAATGCCGGCCGAGACCACCGGCGAAGCCAGCGTTCAGGTCGAGGCCGGTGCGACGGAATTGTCGATTACGTTGACGCAGCCGGCGCAGGTCGAGGGTCAGTTCGCCTATCTGACGGTCGAGCCATGGTTGATTTGGCACGGCGCCCAGCCGCTGCAGCTGCTCGCCGCGCCGGAGCCGTTCTAAGCATTTTAGTGGGGCATGATCTTTTCGGAAACCGGCTTCCACTTTTCCGGATCATGCTCTAGCGCTTGATCATCAAACCCTGCCCGGTCGGCAATTCCATAATCACCTGGCCGCGTTCCGCCATGAAGCGATCGGTGGCCTCTTTGTGATTTTGAAAGTGCTTCCAGCCGTAGTCGTCGAAAATGATGATGCCGCCCGGCGAGACGCGGTCGAGCAGGACCTCGAGCGCTGCGGTTTCGGCGCGGGGTGAATTCAAATCCAAATGCAGAAATGCGATCCGCTCCGGCGCGATGTCATGCAAAACGTCCGGCACCACGCCCTTGGTAACGACGACATACTCCTTGTTGCGGAAACGATTGCGCACGTAGCCTTCGATATCCGAAGCCCGATACTCCTTGTCGATATGCTCGAGATATTGCGGCGCGCCGGGGAAATCGGCCGCGGACGAATATTGCGGCACCAGGCCGGTGAACGTGTCGTAGATGTAGAATTTCTTGCCGGCGCGATGCAGATCGACCATTTCGGTCATCATCCACGTCATGTCGCCGCGATAGACGCCGCATTCCATGAAATCGCCCGGCACCGCCAGGCAGGTGCGCGCCGCCCAGATCAGCGTGTTGTAGCGCCACGCGATGCCCTGCGGCGACCGGTATTGATTTTGGCCGGTGGAGCTGTCGGCCTGCGCCAGCGCCGCCGCAAAGCCAGGCTCGCTGAGAAATCCCGCCGTCTTGTCCAAAGTCAGCAGCCGATCGCCCCAGAACACGTTCTGATGATAGGGCCACACCACGCCGTACAGAACCGCATCGAAAATCCGGGCCGCGAATTTTTTGGTTCTTATCTTGAAGCGAATCGCATTGCGCAGCGTTCGCGAGAGCGATGTTTGCTCGGCGGCCTCAGGCATGAGTAGTGCTCGCCACCTTGTCTCTTGTGTTCGTTGCCACCCGCTCGACAACGTCCCACACGTCCGGCACTTCGAGCCCGTAATGCACGCGCAACAGGCTTGAATCAAGCGTGGTATGCAGCGGCGTGGCGCCCTCCGGCAGCCCGGCCGCGCGCGCGCTTGTTTGATTGACGAGTTTTTGATCGGCGCCGAGATAGGCGGCTAGGAAGCCGCCGATGTCGGCATAGGTGACGTCGCGCGGCCCGGTGAGCTGAAAGATGCCGCGCGCGCGGTCTTGCAGCAAGGCGGCGATCGCGGTGCAGACCAGATCGGTCGGCGTCGGCGCCAGCGCCAGGTCGTCGAAAACGCGGATCGACTTTGCCGCGGTGAGGTCTTTGATCCAGCCGCCGATCAGCGGCATCGTGTCGGACACCACTTTGGCGAGACGCAGGATGGCAACCGGCGCGCCGCTTTCCAGCTGACGCAGCAGCGCTGCTTCGGCGCGCGCCTTCTGGCGGCCGTATTCGCTCACCGGCGAATGCGGCGCCCCGGCCCGCTCGTGCGGCGTGCGGCCGTCGAACACCTGATTGGTGGAGAGGAACAGGACCGCGATGCCGCGCGCCAGGAGCTTCTCTACGAGAGCCAAAGTCTGCACCACGTTGACATGCGCGGAGCCTTCCGGATCGCCGGCGCAGGCGGTAAGGCGCGCGATGGCGGCGCAGAGGCAGACGGCTTGCGTCCCCGGCGGCGGCGCCCAGTCGCCGAGCGGCGCGGCAAGATCGAGAAACGGCCGGTCGGGCGCGACGCGATCGCTGCGCCGCGTCGTCGCCGCGACCGCTGCGCCTTGCACCTGCATCGCGCGACAAGCCGCCGCGCCGATTTCGGAATCACCGCCGACGATGAGGAACATCCATCAGCTCTTCGTCATGGCCGCGTGTCGCCCCCGCTCCGGCCGCAGAGCAACAGCATCAGGCTACTTTATCCTTTACTTTCATAGACTTGGATACCCGCGCGGCGATCTGGGCGGGAGCCAGCCCGTAGACCTCGAACAGCTCTTCCTGCAAACCATATTTGTTCGGGAAGGCGTCGGGCAGGCCGATGCGAACGAGCGCCGGCAGGCTTGAGCCGAGCTTTTCGACCAGCACGTCGGTCACCGCGCTGCCGAAGCCCCCGATCATGGTGCCTTCCTCGACGGTCGCCACCAATTCGGCGTCACGGGAGAATTCCAGCACCGCCTCTTCGTCGAGCGGCTTGACGGTGTGGAAATGCACGACGGATACATCGTGACCGTCTTTCGCCAGCAGATCGGCCGCGGCGAGGCAGTTGGTGGTCATGACGCCAGTCGCCAGCAGCACGATAGAGCGCCGCGAGCGCGCCCGCCGCATCGGGATCGCCTTGCCGACGGCAAAGCCGTTTTCGTCGCGGCTGACGATCGGATCGCCGCCCTTGGCGAGACGGATATAGATCGGGTGCGGCCACTCCAGCGTGGCATTCATCAGCCGCACCATCTCCTTGGCATCGCACACCGCCGTCACCATCATGTTCGGCAGCGCGCGCATGATGGCGATGTCTTCGATAGCCAAATGCGTCGGGCCGAGCGGCGCGTAGACCAGGCCGCCGCCGTTGCCGATCAGCCGCACCGGCAGTTCGTGCAGGCAAAGATCGACCGCCACCTGCTCGTAGCAGCGCCGTGTGATGAAGGTCGCGATCGTGTTGACGTAGGGAATGTAGCCTTCCATGGCAAAGCCCGCCGCCATGCCGATGACATTGGCCTCGGTGATGCCCTCCATGTACCAGCGCTCGGGCATCTCCTTCTTCATGTCGCCGAGCAGCCCCGGACTCAGGTCGGACCCGATGAACAGCACGCGCTTATCGCGCTTGGCGAGATCGTAGACCATGTTGAGGCAGGTCTGGCGCATGCGTTACTCCAGGGCAGCGTAGAGCTTGGCCACCACGTCGTTGGCGATCTTCGACTTGTGGTGCCAGTTGGCATCGTTCTCGGCGAACGCGATGCCCTTGCCCTTGACGGTATGGCAGATGATGGCGCTCGGCCGGTCGGTGGCGAGCGGCAGGCGATCAAAGACCTTGCGCAAGGCCTCGACGTCGTGACCGTCGACGTCGACGGCGGCGAAATTGAAGGCGCGCCACTTGTCGAGCAGCGGCTCGAGGTCCTGGATTTCCCGCGTCGGGCCGGCCGACTGGATCTTGTTGTAGTCGATGACCGCGGTGAGGTTGTTGAGCTTGTGCTTGCCGGCGCACAGCGCCGCTTCCCATACCGAGCCTTCGTTGATCTCGCCGTCGCCCATGACCACGATGACGCGGGTGTCGCGCTTCTCGATGCGCGCGGCCAACGCCATGCCGACGCCATAGGACAGGCCGTGGCCGAGCGCGCCGGTCGACGCCTCGACGCCGGGAATTTTTGCCGCTTCCGGATGGCCGCCGAGAATGGAATCGCGGCGGCAAAAGGTGTCGAGGGTCTCGTGGGGAATGAAACCCTTTTCGGCCAGCATGACGTATTGCGCGATGCAGCCGTGGCCCTTGCTCAGGATCATGCGGTCGCGGCCCGGCCATTTCGGCTCGTCGGCGCGATAGCGCAGCACGTCGTCGTAGAGCACGCGCATGATCTCGATGAGCGACATCGAGGAGCCGACATGGCCGCGCTCGCCGCCGTGCAGCGTGCGCACCGCGAGCCGGCGCAGATGTTTTGACCGCTCGTCGAGCGGTGGCGTCGCAAGGTTGAGCGCCGGCGCGGCCAGAGCTGCCATCGCTTAGGCCTCCACCTTCTCTGCAAGCGTCGCGAGGAACGCGCGCGCATGCGCAAGCTGCCGCGCCTTGACGTCGCTCCAGCTGCCGGTCTCGCCGGCCAGCACGCGCCGCTGCCAGCGCTCGGGGATAAACTCGTTGAGCAAGATGAGCACCCAGCGCAAGCCGAACAGCGGCAGATAAGCCGACAGCCGGTTGGCGAATGCCGGATCGCCGCCGTAGAGCCGCGTCACCGCTTGGCGGAAGCGCTGCCGCTGCGGCAACTCAAGCGGCCGGCCCGGATGCAGCAAAATATCGGCGGTGAGCTTCACAGGATCGTCCCAGCCAAAATATTCGAAATCGAGGAACGCCAACGACCCGTCCGGCCGTCGCAAGCTGTTGTGGAAACCGAAATCGGACGGAACGAGGCTGCGCCATTCCTGCGGGAGTTCGGCGTCAAAAGCAAGGCCGGCTGCCGTCACCGCTCCATGCGCTTTCGGGCTCTCGACGGCGAGCCGCGGCACGACGTAATTATCAATAAAATCAACCAGTTCATGCTCATCGCGGGCGGTGTCGCGCAGGCGCACCAAGCGCGCTTTAATCTGCTGTTCGATCTCGCGGCCGTTGAGACAGGCCTCGGCTGCCGGCGGCTGTTCAGCGGCCCAGGGCGCCGCGCGCAGACCGTGGACAGCGGTGAGGAAAACGATCGCCGCGTCGATATCGGCTTCCCTCACTTCGGCAACTTCGCTGCCCTCGATCCAGTTCAAAAGCGCATAGCCGTGCTCGCCGTCGACGCCGAGCACGCGCGGCACCGTGTCGATGCCATGGCGCTCCATCAGCCGCAGCGCGCCGACTTCGGTCGAGAGCCGGTCGCGCGGGTCGTCGCGGCGTGACGGATATTGCTTGAGCACAAACGTGCGTCCGCCGCTCGCCACGCGCCAGATCCGGCTGTTGCGGCCGCCGGTGACGAGGCGGCTCACCTTGGCGGCATCGCCGGCCAGCGCCTGCGCTATCGCGGTCGCTTCGGCGAGCGCGCCGTCGGTCGTGCTCAAGGACCTGCTCCGCCAAAAACCTGCCGCTCGATATCGCGCCACGTCGAACAGCGGATGTATGAAGGCAACGCCGGCTGCGCGCCATCGGCGAACAGAATGCGTTCGACATCAGGCGGGAAACCGGGGTCGGTCAGCACTTCCTCGAGATCGTCGATGAAATGCGTCAAGGACAGCGCCGCGATCCGCGCAAGCTTTTCCGCCCGCGTGCTTTCGAAATAAACGTCCGCCAAGGCGATGCCGTGATCGCGGCCGAAGAGCCCCTGCCCGGCCATCCAGTCCAGCGCCGCTTTGCGCAGGTTCACGCGGTCGGGGTCGAAGTGGCCGTATTCGGTCTTGTGGCTCACCACCACGACCGCACAGCCTTCGGTCCGACAACGGCGCAGAAACGTCGCGACGCCTGCGACCATGGCCGCGCCGTCGATGCCCTTGCCGTAGACCTGGCCCTGCAGGCGCTGCCAGGCGAGCTCGCCGTCGGGCAACAGCCGGATGGCGTCGCGCACGGCCTGCTTATTTCCGGAGAAACCGGGCGCGATCAACCCGCTTGCCTCGGCGGCGGCACGGAACACATCGTCGTAGGTGATGATGGTGTTGTCGAAATCGATGCCAATCCGCAGACCTGATGCCATGGCGAAGCGCGCGAGTTTCCGCGCCGGCTTTAAGAGAAAGTCGGGCGGTCGGATTTGGACCAATCAAGCGCCTGGATGCCGATCCAACGTGCCGCGTCGGCGACACTGGCAAAGCCTTCGATCCTTTGCGGCTCGGTGTTGGGATGGGTCACACGCACGTAGTATCCGGTACCGTCGTGGTTTTCACAGATCGCGAATTCGCGCTGTTCGCCGCTCGACCGCCGCTTGAAATCGCCGCCTTCCCATTTCGGCATCGAGCACAGCGCAAACAGATAATGCGCCATGGAGGAGAAGCCAGTGTGCACGACTTCATCGTTCATGGAAAACACGAACACATGCTCGAAATACTTCTCCAGGAGTGCCTTGAGCTCGGTGCTGGTCTTGCAATTGATGTGGCCGGCCTTGCTCGGCGGCGAGGCATAGGTCTGCGATTCGAGCGACGGCGTGCCGATCATGAGCAGGCCGTTTTCGGTAAGCGACTCGCACAGATTGGCCAAATAGGCGTGCTCGTTCATGGGCGAGATATGCTCGATGACGTCGAGGCTGAACGGCGCATCATGCTTGCGCGGCAAGGGAGCCGCGACGATGTCGTGGACCTCGGCCTTGAGCGGCCAACGCTCGTCGCGGCGCGCGCGGACGTCCTGGATGAACAGCGGGTCGAAATCGTAGACGGTGACGTCCGACACCTCTTGGAGCACGACGCGCGTGCCGAAGGCGTCGCCGCAGCCGACCTCGCCCACATTGCGGCGGCCCGCCAGCATCTTGGCGACGAATTTATAGCGCGCCAACAGGAACGTCAGCCGGCGCGGATCGTCGTACCAGACCTGGTTCGTCATTAGGCCAAGCGAGGCCAGCCCGATCGTATCGCGCAATTCGAGGCAGCGATTGTATTGCGGCTCGCGCGTCTCCTTGGTCACGGCGGGCTGCATCCCGCTCGCCGTTTTCGTCAGAGCCTCGCGCTTCTCGCGCGCCACCTCGGAACGCCAATAGGCCTGCGACGTCGCGATCTTGGGCGCGTCGACGGTGAGCCGCATGACGAAGCTCGACTGGTGGCCGCGCCCGGCGACGCGCCGCGTCGACCGCCACGCATCGATGTTGCCGATGAACGAGCACAACAGCAGGAAGCCGGCGCAAACTGCGGTCAACGGCGCGGTCAACCACAGCATCCTGTTCATCATGCGCCGCAACTTGGACATGCCGCGGCGGCCCCACTGCCGAAACGCGTTCGACGGCACGAAATGAATCTCGGTCGGCACCGCGCTGGAGCGGATGAAGCGGGAGGCCTGGAACGTGACGCTGTGGCCGAACTCGCCGTCTTTGTCGACGACGCGGCGATTGAGGACGAAAAGAATGATGCGGCCGCCATTCTTCAACAGCGGCACGATCCGGTCGGTCAGCTCGCCGCCGTCCTCCATGTCGGTTTCGCTGAGCTCGAGCAGACAGAGATCGAACTTGCCGTGCAGCCGCTCGTAGCGCTCCGGCGGATTCTTCAGGAACGGGCGGCAGCGCAGCCGATGCGTGCGCTCGCCGTTGTCGGCCAGCGCCACACTGAACGCGGTCGGCTCGTTCGACAACAGCAGCATGCGCTGACTGGGATCGGTGAAGAAGGAATCGATCTCGCGGATCACGGTCTGGAAGTCCGGCCAGGCCGGATGCCACGGCAGCACGTGCGGCGGCTTGCCCATCAGGGCAAATTTGGAATGCCAGAGCAGCCAATTGGTCAGCTTGTTCGGGGTCTCTGGCAAGCCGAGCGCGTAAATCCATTCCTCGTTGTTGAGCTTGCGGCCGCCGACCTCGTGAAACGCCGCCATGGCGCCGTGCCAGTAGGGATGGCCGCGATAGGGCTGCGGCTTGCGGCTGAGATTTCTCGCAATGTCGGCAATGAAGCCGTCCGCTTCCTCGACGCTGCGATTGATCTCGGGCGACAGCTCTTCGGCGTGAAAGACCAACGAGTGGTCGGCGTTCTTGCGATGAGTGACGGTGGTCCACTCGCTCAAGCTCTTGGCCAGCGGCGAGACCTGGATCGGGCCGGGACGCAGGAACTTCGCCTCGTGCATGCGCGCCTGCATCTCGATGACGAGGTATTCGTCGGAATCGGTGATGGCGTCGACATTGCCGGACGGGCACATTTCGGGAATGAACGAATAATCGCACGACGAGCCGATGATGAAATCGGTGACCTCCGGGCGCACGCACAGCATGTGCATCAGGTAGAAGCGCCCGATCATGGTGTTGCCGTCGACGCGCCAGAACAGCCGGTTGCTGTCGGTGTTGTGGCTGAACGGCAGGTTGACGATGTTGGCGAGCACCAGCGGATGCAGGTTGTTGAGCGCCCATTGCATCAGTTCGCGCGGCGCCAATGCCAGCCCAAGCTCGTTGCCGGCCAGCCGCTCCTGCAACCACGGCAACGCCGATTCGCGGGCGACCTGCATATTGCCGACGACGACGGCGCTGGTGCCCTGTTGCATGCGCTTGAGCGCGTTGGCGAACGAGCCGTCGGCGACGATGTAGTCCGACACCAGGAAGAAGAAGCAGGTGTCGACCATGTCCTCGCCGACTTCGCGCACCGCCTCGGTAAAGGCCAGCGTGATGGTGGTCGAATAATTGCCATCGGTGATCAGATGATCGATCGGATGGATCGTCGTCTTGCAGACGGAATCGAGCTGCTTGAATGCCGGGTGCTCGACGATGAAGGATTCGTCGTCGGCGCTGGTCAGGATGATGAACTCGGTCGGCAGCGCCGTGGCGAGCGCCGGAACGTTGCCGGGCGCCAGCAGCGTCGGCAGGCCGCATTCGAGGAACTGGCGGACGTAGCTGTAGCCCCAGACGCAAAGCAAAAGCTTCGCCGCTTTCGGCGGCGCGCGCAATTCATGCGACACCACCGGGCGGCGGCCGCTATCGACGTCGGGCGGCAGGAATTCGACCTTGTTCATTTCAGCTTCAGCGCCTGCATCCGCTTGATGTTGTAATAGCGGTCGTCCGACATGGAATTCGGCACCTTGCCGGCGAGGAACGCCGTCTTCAGATCGACGATGGCGTCCTTGACCGTGCGGCCGGCGACGAAGCCGAGATCGCGCCGGATCTTCTCCGAGGAGACGTGATAGGAGCGATGGTCGTCGCTCGGCGTGACGACGATGTCGACCTTTTGCCCGACTTCTTCGCGCACCATGTCGGCGATGGTGCGGACCTTGAGGTTGTGGTAGCCGGCGTTCCAGGTTTTGCCGTTGATCGCCTCGTCCGGCTGCTCGAGCAGCATCAAATAGAGGTCGGTCATATCCTCGACATGGAGGTTGGGGCGCAACTGCTCGCCGCCGAACACCGTGATGCGGCCGTTATTGATGGCGTGGTTGGTGAGGATGTTGACCGTCAGATCAAGCCGCAGCCGCGGCGCGTAACCGCACACCGTGGCCGGACGCAGGGTGACCGCGACGAAACCGGGCTCGCGCTCTTCCTCCAGAACATCCTCGCACATGGCTTTGTACTTGGAATAGTCGGTGAGCGGCTTGAGCGGCAGCTCTTCGGTGACGTTGGGCTCGTCCTTGATGCCGTAGACCGAGGACGAGGACGCATAGACGAAGCGCTTGACGCCGGCATCCTTGCTCGCCTGCACCAGCGGCCGGAAACAATCGAAATTGATCGACCTGCCGAGATCGGGGTTGAGGTCGAAGGACGGATCGTTGGAAATGCAGGCGAGATGGATCACGGCGTCGCAGCCGGCAACCGCGTTACGTACATCCGCGGGATTGCGCAGGTCGCCTTTGACCTGGCTGAGCTTCGCACCGTCGTTGAGGCCGGCAAAAACCTCGCCATAGATAAACAGATCAAGGACGGCGACCTCATAGCCGGCGTTGAGCAGTTTGGGCACGAGGCTCGAACCGACGTAACCAGCCCCGCCGGTTACGAGGACGCGCTTGAACCGATTAGCCATCACGCTTTCCAATGTCCTTTGGTCATTACGCGGCCGGCGCCTTGGCGGTCTTTGCCAAGCCGGTGCCCCAGCTTGTTCCCCAACCCATGTCGATGTCGAGCACGGCATGGCACAGCGCCAGATGCGCGACTTCGACGAAGCCGTATTCCTTGTCCTGTCCCCGGACGTAAAAGTTCACGTCGCCGGTGCGCCGCAACGCGTTGCTTTCGCCGAACCCCGAATAGGTCACGACCTTGCAGCCCCGCGTCCGCGCCTCCTTCACCGCGCCGAGGATGTTCGGCGACATGCCGGAGCTCGAAATCGCGATCAGAAGGTCGCCCGGCCGGGCATGGAACTCAAGCTGCTTGGCGAACACGTTCTCGTAGCCGAGGTCGTTGCCAAGGCAGGTGAGCGCGGAGGGGTCGTTGAAGGCGAGCGCGCGAAGCCCGCCGTTCTTGGAAAAATCGATGGCCAGGTGACTCGCTATGCCGGCGCTGCCGCCGTTGCCGATGAAAATGATCTTGTTGCCGGCATTGTGCGCCTCGTGCGCGGCCTTGCGCACCCACTCGCAACCCGATTCCAGCGTCAGCTTTTTTGACGCCAAGTCGGTCACTTCGGCGGCGCGCATGGCGTTAGCCAAAGAGCCGATCCAACGATCCAGCAATTCCCGCATTTTTGTCCCCGGCTCCAGTGTTATTTGAGCAGGCCCGTGATGCCCTTGATCAGGGCGGCCTTCTCGATCGAGCGCCGATGGCCGACGATCTCGACCTTCAGCGCGCCGACGACATTGCCGATGAAGCCGACGCGGTTCATCGGCGCCCCGGCCGCAACCAGCGGCGCCGTCACCGCAAGGAACGCGTCGCCGGCGCCGACCGTATCCACCACGTTTTTGGCGAAAGCGGGGATGGTGTGGGTGATGCCGCCGGCCTCGAAGGTGACGCAACCGTGCTTGCCCTGGGTGACGATGATCTTCGAGCAGTCGATGTGGTTCTCGGCGAGCCGGCGCGCGATGTCGCCGACATTGGCGATGCGGTCGCTGACCGCAAGGCGGGCCTCCGGCGCGTCGATGCAGACGTAGTCGGCGCGGCCATATTTGGTGATCAGGTTATAGCCGAGATTGGCGCTGTTGCTTTGCGTGTTCACGGCCAGGAAGCGCGCTTTGGACGTCAGCGCTTCGATCGACGACGGCGCGATCAAGCCGTGACCGAAATCGGCGACGATGACGACATCGTAGTCCGCCGCCCGGTCGACGATCGCGCGATCGACGTCGCTCTGCACGTCCGGCGTCAGCGGCTCGTCGTTCATGAAATAGACCTCGAACAGCTTGCGCATATACGAGGGATCGACGAAACGGCGTTTCAGCGTGGTCGGCGCGCCGACCCGCGTAAAAGCCCGCAAGCCGACATTCGGCTTGAGACTCTGGCGGATCAGGTCGTCGTGGGTTTCGGAATCGCCGATGCAGGTGATGATGTCGACCTGCTTGCAAAATGACGCCACGTGATTGGCGGCGGCGAACACGCCGCCGGCGAACAGTTCGCGATCCTGATAGCGGGTCGCGATCATGTTCTCCTTGGGCGTCTTGTGCATCGGCAAGACGTATTGGTACTCGTCGATGATGGCGTCGCCGACGATGAGAACGCGGTAGTCGGCGACGCGTTCGATCAGCTCGCAGAGCTGGTCGAGGCCGCCGTCCTGGCGCAACGTGTCGAGGTGCTCGCGAATATGCGGCTCGAAGACATTGAGGTGGCGGTTGATCAGCTCGCTCGACGAGAACGACACCTCGTCGGTGAAATGGATGCGCCCGCCATAGGTCTCGACCGCATCGCGCTCGATCGAAATCTTGCCGGTGATGTCGCCCTGCGGGTTCTGATAGTCCTGGCCCTTGATGTAGATCGACGGCCGGATGCGCTCGATGGCGCTCACCGCGTCGGCTGAGTCGTTGATGGCGACCCAATCGACATATTCGAGCGTGGCCAGCATCTCGGCGCGCAATTCGGAGTTGAATACCGGGCGGCCGGGACCCTTATTGACGAAACGGTCGGCGGTGACGGTGACGATCAGCACGTCGCCGAGCTTGCGGGCGGCTTCGAGATGGCGGACGTGGCCGAGATGCAGGAGATCGAACGTGCCGTGGGCCTGGACCACGGTCTGGCCGGCGCGCCGGGCCTGTTCGCAGGCCGCCGCGACCTCGGCCAAGGTGCGTACCTTGTCGCGCGGGCTTCGCGGCCGGCCGACCGGCGGCTGCGGGATCAGTTTTGCGACGCTTGAGTCCATTCCCGCCCTCTTACGTCACTGGCTCGGCGTCGAGAAAGCGAAACCAGTCGCTGGTCGCTTCCGCAATGCGTGACGCCGTCCAGACCGGCGCGTCGCGCCAATAGTCGATGTTCTCGAGCATCACCTTCACGCCGTCGGCAAAGCCGACCTTGGGTTGCCATCCCAGGTCGCGCTGAATCTTGGCAATGTCGGCCCAGGTACAATCCGGTTCTCCGGGGCGTTTGGGGATGCGCACGGTCGGCGGCGACCCCAAAAGCCTCACCAGCTCGTTGACGCTGACAGGCCGCCCGCTCCCAACATTGTAGATTTCGCCGATTTTGTCACTCTCGGCGACCGTGATCAACGCATCGACCACATCGGCCACGAAGGTAAAATCCCGGGTCTGCTCGCCGTCGCCGACCACGGTCAGCGGCTGGCCGGCCAAGAGTTGAGCCAGGAAAACACCGAACACCGCGCCATAAGTCCCGCTGGTGCGCGCCCGCGGCCCGTAAACGTTGAAGAAACGCACCGACACCGCCGGAAGCCGGTAAACCTGGGCCCAATGCATGACGAGTTGCTCGCCCAGATATTTGGTTAAGGCGTAGGGGTAGCGCGGATCGGCCGCGGCCGTCTCGGCGGTCGGATAAAGCGCCGGGATGCCGTAGCAGGACGAGGAGGCGACATAGACCAGGCGCTTGACGCCGTGGCGGCGGGCCGCCTCCAGCACGCAAAAGGTGCCGTCCACGTTGGAGCGGAAATAGGCCTCCGGCTCCTGGATCGAGGGCACGATGTCGGCGCGGGCGGCAAGATGGAACACCCGCTCGGCGCCGGCGGTGGCCGCGGCCATGGCGGCGGCATCGGCGACATCGCCTTCGATGATCGCCAGGTTCGAATTCCCGTTATGATTCTTGAGGTTAGCGCGCCGGCCGACGACAAAAGAGTCGAACGCGCGCACCGCGCGGCCTTGCGCCAGCAAGCGGTCGACGAGGTGGCTGCCGATAAAACCGGCGCCGCCCGTCACCAAGTCGATTCCTGTTGGCGGTGCCACCACCCCTCCTCTGTCGGGCGCGAGCTTATGCGTTCAAAAGCCAGTAATTTCAAGCACAGATGGTCGGCGGCTAAGAGCCGGGTTCCGCAAGGCTTTTACGGCGTGTTTTCCCGGCTCATGCCGCCCACCCGAGAGGGCGCATTGCCGAGCCCGGCGCGGCTAATTGGTGTTCGCCACCGGGCCCGACGGCGCCGAGTGAACGACAGGCCCCGCCGCGGCCTGCGGTCGGCGAAGGAGCGGTTCCAACCCGGCAATGAGCCGCACGGTGACGAACAGCAGCGGCAATGGGGCGGAATGGTCTTTGGCGCGCGATCTATATTATCGTGCCGTATAGCGGAATGATTTTGAATTGATACCAGATGCAAAGCGCAACGACGGCAGCGAATATAAGTGCCAGCCGCAGTACGGTTGCCCACTGGTGCTCACCTTTACCGACATTTTCGGTTCGCGTACCGAAGCCAGAAATTATGCGTTGTTCAAAAAATCTGCGCAGTCCAGCCCGCGCCGGAACTTCGATCAACCGGTAAGTGGCCGAAGCGAGAATTAGCGTGAACGTGATTACAAGGCAAAGCCGTATGAAAGCTTCAAAGAGAGCTACCTGCGTGAATGCCGAAGCAGGTCGCGCGAAGAGGATTATCATCAAAACATGGACGGCGTATATCGAATAACTGCGTTCCCCTAACAGCACCATCGGTCTGGACGCCAACATGGTTGCTAGCGGGCTCGGATAGAACACAACACTAAAAATAATCACCGCAATCGGTACAGCTAGGCCAAAGTTTTCCTTTAGATGATTTGCTATTGCCGCGATTGGCTGGCTTGGGTCGATAGAGTAACTACTGGCTGCAAGAAGCATCAGCCCTAGGCTAAAGAGAACGATCGCGAATCCCGCGTTGATTTCCCACGATGAGGGTTCACGATCATGGACGATTAGATACATTTGCGCCGTGATACATCCTAGGACGAACTCAAAGACATTCGCATACGGTGAGAAATAGAAAAACCACCGGGGAAATCCACTTGGTCCTTCGGTAGCCACATGAAGGTACGAAGCACTTATATGCGTAATGGGATTCCGGATCGAAATTAACAAACCGATGACCGCCGTTACATATACGCAGACTGCAATAAGCAGGCGACGTGGACTTGTCCATCGACCGAGCGGAATAACCAATACAACGAATGTAATATAGAAGAACAGCGCATTGGAAATTGACCAGCCCATGCCGAACCCGAAGTACAGCATTAGCCTTTCAAACATAATTTGATAGAACCAAGATTGCGTGAGCGTGAGATTATGTAATGTCAACAAAGCAAAGGGCATATCGTAACGGCCGAGCCACAAGAAAATGCCTTGGATGGAGAACCCGACAAATACGGAAGCAATAAAAAGCGGGTAGATTCTCGCCACGCGGGCACTGAAGAACTCGCAAATCGCCCATCGCGTTCGCATCGTCTTGAACGATTCGGCATAATTGTAGTGAATGACAAAGCCGCTAAGGACGAAGAATATCGGCATACCATATAATGAAATTATTCCGCCGAACGATGAGATGGATGGATAGTCGTCGAATTTAAGTATCTCTCCCCATGCGTGCCCCAACACAATTGACAGCGCCGCAAGGAACCGTACGCCGTCAAGTGCGGGCAAGCGGTGTTTCTTAGGAATTAAATTCTGTACGGGCGGGGTGGGCTGAGACATGGTTTAGGATCGGGTACAGAACTCTCTGTCTACAAAAGGATGCCCTGGAACAGCCGGCATAAAGACTCCCCCGGTTCTGGACCGCACCAAATGGTGACGCTGACATTGCCTGATCACATCCAGATTCGCTAGGTATTCCTCCCACTCTTCCGCCGATCTGTAATCCTGCTGGTTCGGAAGGCAGTTGACCGTCGAGTTCTCGCCCTTCTCGGCAAACACAATGGTCACCATCTCATACGGTGACAAAAAACGGTGCATTCCCCTGCGCGACTCCGAGACGGCGTCCACATCTACCCAAAACACGTTGTCCATCACCTTGCCGGTATTATCCTCAAGAAATAGGACGACATATATTTTACAATCAACGAACCTGTTCATCACGAAATAATCAAGGTACCACATTGGCGGCATCATTACGTAAGCCGTGTTGTGCGCGCTGAACGCATTTACCATCAGAAGGCGACCACCAGGCCGTAAGAGCTTCGCATAATTCTGCAAAACGATCGACGGTGTGAACACGTTGTCCAATGTACTGCCGTCCACGATGAAATCGGCAATATTTTGAAGATGCGCGGGGACCGGCATTCGCAGATCGTGTATCACCTCGGCGCCTTCATACGGACTATGATCTAGCGCTTTAACGGAAGGAGCCCCGAGCAATGTGAAAAGCGCCGCATCGCTCACCAGCATCTCGGCATCTCCTCTCTTGCGGTCGAGCGTTGTCTTGTCCAACTGGAATTGGCTGGGGTCAGCGTTTGCTTTGATGCCGTACTCGCCAATGATTTGGATAAGTTCGTCGGGAGACGCGTAAGTGGTTTGCCGTCCAATTAATAGAACATCTCCTGTTATCGGCTTATGGAGATGTTCTCTTATGACCGCTTCAATTAGATGTCTGCCCATACCCATCGGCCACCTCCGAGTTCCGCCACGTTGTATCAGGCTATACCCAACCTGAATTTACAAACTTTCCCTGATAATCGGCTTGCTTACCTATTCCAGTGTCGGCGCTGAAATCGACAGTAGGTTGGGACGCACGCGATATCCGCTACTCTAGTCCCTTGCTTTTGTCATCCCTTCT
>DATHHM010000437.1:0-15141 GCA_035317145.1 Xanthobacteraceae bacterium
CCAAGGCGGAACCGGGCTTGGCTTGGCGTTGGTCAAGCACATCCTCAATCGCCACCGCGGCCGGCTGACCATCGACAGCGCGCCCGGCGCCGGCGCCACCTTCACGGTGCATCTGCCCACCGCCGGAACCGCGTCCACCGCGTAAAGCCGTGTCTTTCCCGGGGCTTGCGCTGTCATTTCGCTGTCATCTGGCGGACATACAACAGTGACGTGCCAAACCTAACCATGCCGTCGCTGCGGGTCAGCCTTGACGGGAAAATCCAACCGCAAACCGCCGCAGCAGACGTTGAACAGAAAAAACGCCCAAGCAGGGACGAACAGCCGTCGTGGGTCGACGATCCACCACGCCGAAATTCCTCTAACAGGAGAGACCTCGTGAAACATCTCACAACGATCGCCGTAGCCGGCTTGCTGGCCGCGACGGCGCTTCCCGCGTTCGCCGCCGATATCACCGGCGCCGGTTCCACCTTCGTCTATCCGGTCCTGGCCAAATGGGCCGACGTCTACAGGAAGGATACCGGCGTCGGGCTGAACTATCAGTCGATCGGCTCGGGCGGCGGCATCAAGCAGATCACCGCCAAGACCGTCACCTTTGGCGCCACCGACATGCCGCTGAAGCCGGAAGATGTCGCCAAGAACGGCTTCGTGCAGTTTCCGGTTATCAACGGCGCCGTCGTTCCGCTGCTCAATCTGCCCGGGATCAAGCCGGGCGAAGTGACGCTGGACGGCCCGACCATCGCCAAGATCTTCCTCGGTGAAATCACCAAGTGGAACGATCCGGCGATCACCAAGCTCAATCCCGGCGTCAAGCTGCCCGATACCGCGATCGCCGTCGTGCATCGCTCGGACGGTTCCGGCACCACCTTCATCTGGACCAATTATCTCTCCAAGGTCAGCCCCGAGTGGAAAGACAAGGTCGGCGAGAACACCGCGGTCGAATGGCCGGTCGGCATCGGCGCCAAGGGCTCCGAAGGCGTCGCCAACAACACCGCCAACACCGTGGGCGCGCTCGGCTATGTCGAATATGCCTATGCCAAGCAGAACAACCTGACCTATGCCAAGATGGTCAATCATGCCGGTAAGGTCGTCGCTCCGACGGCGGAATCGTTCCTCGCCGCCGCCGCCAGCGCCGATTGGGCCAACGCGCAGGATTTCCGCGTGATCATCACCGACGCGCCCGGCGAAAAGTCCTGGCCGGTTGCCGGCTCGACCTTCATCCTGATGCAGACGGTTCCGACCGACATCGCGTCGTCGTCCGAAGCCCTGAAGTTCTTCGATTGGGGTTATAAGAACGGCAAGCAGATGGCGGCCGACCTCGACTATGTGCCGATGCCCGATGCCGTCGTGGCGTTGATCGAGAAGACCTGGAAAGACAAGATCAAAAGTTCCGACGGCAAGCCGGTTTACTGAGATCGATGCGTACGGAAAAGGCGCCAAGCCAGGCGCCTTTTCCTTTTCCACTTACGGCGAATAGCGGCTTGTATCGCGACCTTAAGGCCGCTTGAGTGGCTCTCCTGAAAGACCGGGCACAAGGAGAGCTCATGCAACCGGCGCGGAGGCAGTCAGTGGTCGATATGGCGTTGTCTGGCCAAGGTTTTGTCCCGGCCGAGGCCCTTGCACGCACCAAGGCGCTCGACCGGTTGCGGCTTGGCGACGTCGTATTCCACCAGTTGACCCGTGCCGCGGCCATCGGCGTGCTGTTGCTGCTCAGCGGCGTCATCGTCTCGCTGATCAGCGGTTCGCTGCCGGCGCTTCGGACCTTTGGCTTCGGCTTCCTGGTCAGCGAGCGGTGGAATCCGGTCACGGATAATTTCGGCGCGCTGCCGGCAATCTACGGCACGATCCTCACCTCGCTGATCGCGATGCTGATCGCGGTTCCGATCGGCTTGATGATCGCCTTCTTTCTCACCGAGCTGTGCCCGCAATGGCTGCGCCGGCCGATCGGCATTGCCATCGAACTGCTCGCCGGCATCCCCAGCATCATCTACGGCATCTGGGGCCTGTTCATTTTCGCCCCGTTCCTGCAGGCGACGCTGCAGCCGTTCCTGATCAACACGCTCGGCAACCTGCCCGGCATTGGGGCGCTGTTTGCCGGCCCGCCCTACGGCATCGGCATCCTGACCTCAGGCCTGATCCTCGCCATCATGGTGCTGCCGTTCGTCACCTCGATCTCGCGCGACGTGTTCGAAGCGGTGCCGGGCGTGCTCAAGGAGGCCGCTTACGGGCTGGGCTGCACCAGGTGGGAAGTGGTGCGCAACGTGGTGCTCCCCTATGCGCGGGTCGGCGTCATCGGTGGCATCATGCTCAGCCTCGGCCGCGCGCTTGGCGAGACCATGGCGGTGACCTTCGTCATCGGCAACGCGCATCGCATCTCGGCGTCGATCCTTGCACCGGGCACCACCATCTCCGCCACCATCGCCAACGAATTCACCGAAGCGGTCGGCGACCTGTACACCTCGGCGCTGATCTCGCTCGGCCTGATCCTGTTCGTCATTACATTTATCGTGCTGGCGATCGCGCGTTACATGCTGATGCGCATCGAACGCCGGATCGGGTGACGCCATGCCGGACAAAATCATGCCAGACAAAATCCTGGCCTCTCGCTATTCCGGCCGCCGTCGCAACAACGCCGTCGCGACGGTGCTGGCGTTCGCGGCTACCGCGTTCGGCCTGGGCTGGCTGGTGCTGATTCTCGGCGCGCTATTGTGGAAGGGTTTTTCCGGCTTGTCGGTCGCGGTCTTCACCGAGATGACGCCGCCGCCAGGTTCCGCCGGCGGCCTGCTCAACCCGATCTTCGGCAGCCTTATCCTCACGACGCTTGCGGTCCTGATCGGCACGCCGATCGGCATCCTCGCCGGCACCTACATGGCTGAATACGGCCGCTACGACCGGTTGAGCACCGTGGTGCGTTTCATCAACGACATTCTGTTGAGCGCGCCCTCCATCGTGGTCGGCCTGTTCATCTACGAGGTGATGGTGGCGCCGCTCGGGCATTTCTCCGGCTATGCCGGCGGCGTCGCGCTCGCCGTCATCGTCATTCCGGTGGTGGTGCGCACCACCGAGGACATGCTGACCTTGGTGCCGAATTCACTGCGCGAGGCCGCAACCTCGATCGGCCTGCCGCGCTCCTTGTCGATCACCCGCATCTGCTATCGCGCGGCGCGCGCCGGCATGGTGACCGGCGTGCTGCTCGCGGTCGCCCGCATCAGCGGCGAGACCGCGCCGCTGCTGTTCACCTCGCTGAACAACCAGTTCTGGAGCACCAACCTGAACGCGCCGATCTCGAGCCTGCCGGTCGTGATCTTCCAGTTCGCGCTCAGCCCCTACAAGGATTGGCAGGCGCTGGCCTGGACCGGGGCCCTCATCATCACGCTCGCCGTGCTTGCCTTGAGCATCTCCGCGCGCGCCCTTATCCCATCGGGAAGACAGTCATGAATGTCGCCAGTGTCGCCGTACCCAGCGTCACCCACGCCGCCACCGACCGCGCCGGCCTTGCCGACAAGGTCACCCTCCGCGATCTCAATTTTTATTACGGCGATGCGCGGGCGCTGAAATCGATCAGCCTGTCGCTCTATCAGAACAAGGTCACCGCCTTCATCGGTCCGTCGGGATGCGGCAAGTCGACGTTGTTGCGCGTGCTCAACCGCATGTACGACCTTTATCCGAACCAGCGCGCCACCGGCGAAGTGCTGTTCGACGGCGTCAACATTCTGTCGCCGAAGCAGGATCTCAACCTGCTGCGCGCGCGCATCGGCATGGTGTTCCAGAAACCGACGCCGTTTCCGATGTCGATCTACGAGAACATCGCCTTCGGCATCAGGCTCTATGAGCGGCTGCCGAAATCCGAGCTCGACGGCCGCGTGGAAACGTCGCTGCGGCGCGCCGCGCTGTGGGACGAAGTCAAGGACAAGCTCGGCGCCAACGGCCAAAGCCTGTCCGGCGGCCAGCAGCAGCGGCTGTGCATCGCCCGCACCGTTTCGGTGCGGCCCGAGGTGATCCTGTTCGACGAGCCGTGCTCGGCGCTCGATCCGATCTCGACTGCCAAGATCGAGGAATTGATCGACGAGCTGACCGACGACTACACCATCGTGATCGTCACCCACAACATGCAGCAGGCGGCACGCGTGTCCGAGTTCACCGCCTTCATGTACCTTGGCGAGTTGATCGAATTCGACTCGACCAGCAAAATGTTCACCGCGCCGCACGATCAGCGCACGCAGGATTACATCACCGGCCGCTTCGGGTGAGCGCGGGAGAAAATGCAATGACCGAATACACCACCAGAATCGACCACACCGCCAAGGCGTTCGACACCGATCTCCTGGAGATCACCCGCAAGGTTGCCGAGATGGGCGGGCTCGTCGAGCGGCAGATCAGCGATGCCGTTCAAGCGCTGACCGAGCGCGATCTCGAGCTCGGCGAGCG
This sequence comes from Xanthobacteraceae bacterium, assembly GCA_035317145.1. Taxonomy (GTDB): domain Bacteria; phylum Pseudomonadota; class Alphaproteobacteria; order Rhizobiales; family Xanthobacteraceae; genus BOG-931. The sequence goes on from DATHHM010000437.1 coordinate 4,426, forward strand.
CGTGATGGCGACGGATCCGGTCATCGACGCCCTGCAGCGCGAAATCGAGGAGAAAGCCATCCTCACCATCGCGCGGCGACAGCCGATGGCGGTCGACCTGCGCGAGATCGTCGGCGCCATGCGGGTGGCCAACGACCTCGAGCGGGTCGGCGACCACGCCAAGCATATCGGCAAGCGCGTCGTCGCGCTCGACGGCGATTTTTATCCGCAAAAGCTCATTCGCGGCGTCGAGCACATGGCCGCTCTGGTATCGGTGCAGCTCAAGCAGGTGCTGGACGCCTATGCGGGCCGCGATCTGCAAGCCGCGCTCACGGTCTGGAAGGGCGACGAGGAAGTCGACGCCATGTGCACGTCGCTGTTCCGCGAGCTCCTCACCTATATGCTGGAGGACCCGCGCAACATCACCTTCTGCATGCATTTGATGTTCTGTGCCAAGGACATCGAGCGCATGGGCGATCATGCCACTAACATCGCCGAGACCGTGTATTACATGATCGAAGGCCGGCCTATCACTGACCAGCGTCCCAAGGGTGATCCGACAAATTTTGGCGCAGCGGTGCTGCAGAAATAGGAGACCGGGGATGGGAGCCAATATCCTGATCGTGGAAGACGAGGAGCCGCTCACCACGCTGTTGCGCTACAACCTCGAAGCCGAAGGCTACGAGGTCGATGCCGTGTCGCGGGGCGACGAAGCCGACACCCGGCTGCGCGAGACCGCCCCCGATCTCATCGTGCTCGACTGGATGCTGCCCGGGCTCTCCGGCATCGAACTATGCCGGCGGCTGCGGACGCGGCCGCAGACGCAAACATTGCCGATCATCATGCTGACCGCGCGCGGCGAGGAAAGTGAGCGCATCCGCGGGCTCGCCACCGGCGCCGACGATTACATCGTCAAGCCGTTCTCGGTGCCGGAGCTGTTGGCGCGCATCCGCGCGCTGTTGCGCCGGGCCAGCCCCGAGCGCGTCGCCATGGTGCTCAACATCGGCGATCTCGAGCTCGATCGCGAGAAGAAGCGCGTGTCGCGCTCGGCCCGCCCGGTCGATCTCGGGCCGACCGAGTTCCGCCTGCTCGAATACCTGATGGAGCGTCCCGGCCGAGTGTTCTCCCGCGAGCAATTGCTCGACGGCGTCTGGGGCAGCGACGTCTATATCGACGAGCGCACCGTCGACGTCCATGTCGGCCGCCTGCGCAAGGCGCTCAACCGCGGCCACGCCGTCGATCCGATCCGCACCGTGCGCGGCGCCGGCTATTCGCTCGACGATCGGTTTGGCAAGGCGAGCTGATCGAAGATCAACTCGTCCCCGCGAAAGCGGGGACCTCGTGAAGCTTTCACCGGTGTCATCATCCCGGCACCGAAATCATCGAGACAATCGAGGCAGCGGCCCACCGCTTACGATATAGACTCCCGCCGAAATCAGACTTATCGCAATCCAATCAATCGGCTTCGGCCACTCGCCGAGGATCGGGACTCCTAAAAGCGCTGTCATCGCTGGGCACAGTGCGGCGAAGGCTGCGCCGCTCGAAGCGCCGAGGATCCCGACAGCGCGGCCATAAAGCAGGAGCGAGATGATTGCGGTGAGCACACCCTGGACGAAAGCCTGCAATCCCAAGTCGCTCCAAGAGGCGATGGCGAGTTTCGTTCCTGGCATCAAGGCGAAAATCGGCAGATAGAGAAGCATGGACCCGGCAGCGGAAATCGCTGCGGCATGCAATCCATCGAGGCGAGCCTTCCGCATCGCAACCGTGTAGAAGGCCCACGCCAGTCCGGCACTCAGAAAAAGCCCGTGCCCGACATTCTGCCATGATCCGAACTCGCTGCCTGAGCCCCAAACGATGACAAGCACGCCAGGCAGGATGAAGGCGAAGCCAAGCTTCTTCGTTGAAGTGAATTCCTCTCGCAAAAGCGCTGCCGCGAGAAGCGCCACCATCAACGGCATTACGCCGGGAAAGAGCGCGCCGGCATCTGCCGCAGGTGCAAACAGCAGCCCCCAGTTAGCAAAGAAGACCGGTGCCGCTCCGCCAAGCACGATAGCCGCCAGTCCGACCCAGCCGAGGCGGTCAAACGCAAGCCCTTTGCTGAACACGTATGGCAACAACAGGAGGCCGGCAACGCCGAAGCGCAGAGCTGCGATATCCCACGGCGTAAGACTTGTCCGAAGCCCCAGTCGCGCAACAACGATCCATCCTGACCAGATGCTCACAGCCGCGAGACCGTAAAGCGCGCCGCGTAAATATTGCACACCATCGCGGTCGCTTGACATGATTGCGGCCTCGTGTGCTAACACGGTTACGTAACCTCTATAATTGTAATTATAGGTTACGACAGAAGCGACAAGCAAGGCCCTAAATGGCTAGACGTGCAAATCCGTTCGACTGGAGTGGAGGCGACCCCGCCTTGGACTTCGTGAACACGCTGGACGAGCGGCTTTCGGGCGCGCCGGTCGAGAACCTTGCAACCTATGGGGATCTCGTGAGGTTTGCCGAGTTAGCAGGGCTCACTGAGCCGTCCACATCGGCCCGCTTACGGTCGCTCGACGGGCCGGATTGCTCCCGCATTGCAAGACGTGCTCGCGAGCTGAGGGAACACCTGCACGCGCTCCTGGCCGCAGCCCAGCTCGGGCAGACCGTACCCAAAGCCTCATTGGATGCAATCGCATCAGAAGTGCGTCGGGCTCACGCTGCGCGAGTCCTCGTCGCAACGGCAACACCGCGCGCTGTCAGGCACAGTTGGCTCTCGCCATTCTCACCGGAAATTCCGCTGCACGCCTGCGCGCTCGCAGTCGAAACTTTGCTTGTCACGGCCGATCACAGTCGTATCCGAAAGTGCGGCGCATCGGACTGCGACGTCTATTTCATCGACACAAGCAAGGCGCATCGGCGGCAGTGGTGCAGCATGCAGAATTGCGGCAATCGCGAAAAGCAAAGGCGTTGGCGTGCAGGCTCAGCTCCATGACGCGAGGCGCTGCCTGATATATGAGATGCCCCGCCTTCGCGGGGCATGACAACTCACCGCAACGGGCGCTTGTCGCGGCGGCGGTCGGTCGCCGGCTGATAGGCGACGCGGGAGTGATAGGCGCAATACGGCAGCGCGGTCACCGTATTGCCGCCGCAGAAGAAAAAGTCGGTGCTGCTCGGGTCGCCGATGGGCCAGCGGCAGGTCTGCTCGTTGAGTTCCAAGAGCGTGCGGCGTTGGCCGATCGGGATGATGTTGTCGAGCAGTTCCGGCTCGGCTTCCTCGACCTCATAGGCATGGGCCAGCGCGGTATTGCCGCGGATCGAAGCGCGGCCGATGCGCATCATCGACGGCGAGCGCGCCTTGCGCGGCCGCGGCGCGCCAGTCGACGTGCTCTTGGCGCGGCCGGACAGACCCAGACGATGCACCTTGCCGATCACGGCATTGCGGGTGATGCCGCCGAGCTCGGCGGCGATCTGGCTTGCCGACAAGCCGTCGGACCACAGCTTTTTGAGCAGTTCGACCCGCTCGTCAGTCCACGACATGCTCTTTTTCCTCCCTGAACGTGCGGGGTAGAGCCTTGAAGAATCCCCCACCGAGCCAGGCAGCGATGAAAGCCGCCCAACACACACCTACTCACCCAAACGCTGCTTAGAAGACTGTCCGCCGCACGAGATGTCGTACTTGACAATAAAAATGCTACAATATGGCGGGAGTCGGGCGCAAGAGTCGGCGCGGCACGCGTCCACACATTCCTGGCGCTGTGTGGATGATATGGGCGCAAATCGACCTTGCAGCGCACACTTTTCCCGTGTTGACCGAATGCGGGCGCGGAAATAGAGTGCCAAACCGTGCCGCCCGGAGAGGCGGCACATTTTGTTTCGGCTGCGCCGGGCTCTGTCGTTTCAGCCGCGCCGGTTTTTGCCGCGCAGCGAAAGCGAGCTAACCGTGACATCGCACTTGATGCCGACCTTCGCGCGCGTCGACCTCGCTTTCGAGCGGGGCGAAGGCGTATGGCTCATCGCGACCGACGGCGAGCGCTATCTCGATTTTTGCTCGGGCGTCGCCGTCAATGCACTGGGGCATTCGCACCCGCAGCTCGTCGCCGCGCTCGAAGAGCAGGCCCGAAAGGTCTGGCACGTCTCCAATCTCTATGAGATTCCGGAGGGGGAGCGCGCCGCAAAACGGCTGTGCGAGGCAAGCTTTGCCGACTACGTGTTCTTCTGCAATTCCGGCGCCGAGGCGATGGAATGCGCGATCAAGGTGGCGCGCAAATACCAGTCGGCGAGCGGCGCACCGGAACGCTACCGCATCATCGCCTTCGAAGGCTCGTTCCACGGCCGCACCTTGGCGACGCTGGCCGCCGCTGGCCAGAAGAAATATCTCGACGGTTTTGGCCCTGAGGTCGACGGCTTCGATCATCTGCCGTTCGGCGATCTCGATGCGGTCAAGCGCGCCATCGGGCCGCAGACCGCCGCGATCCTGATCGAGCCGCTGATGGGCGAAGGCGGCGTGCGTGTCGTCGAGCCGTCGTTCCTCAGAGCGCTACGCGCGCTGTGCGACCAGCACGGCCTGATGTTGATCTTCGACGAAGTGCAGAGCGGCATGGGCCGCACCGGCGAGCTGTTCGCCTATCAGCGCACCGGCGTCACGCCCGACATCATGGCGCTCGCCAAGGCGCTCGGCGGCGGTTTTCCGGTCGGCGCCTGCTTGACGACGCGTGAAGCCGGTAAGGGGATGACCCCGGGTACGCACGGCTCGACCTTCGGCGGCAATCTGTTGGCGATGAGCGCCGTCAATGCCACCCTCGACGTCATGCTGGCGCCCGGCTTCTTCGACAGGGTCAAGCACACGGCGCTGCTCTTCAAGCAGCGGCTGGCCGAGATCAAGGACCGCTATCCGGCGCTGATCGCCGAGGTGCGCGGCGAAGGATTTCTGGTCGGGCTGCGCGCGCTCGTTCCGGCCGGCGAAATGGTCGACGCGTTACGCGCCGAGAAGATGATCACGGTCTCCGCCGGCGACAACGTCGTGCGGCTGTTGCCGCCGCTCATCATCAGCGAGCAGGAAATCGCCGAGGGCATCAACCGCCTCGACCGCGCCTGCGCACAGCTGAACCAAGCCTATGCCAGGAGGCAAAAGCAGGAGGCCGCCGGATGAGCGGCGTCCGCCACTTCCTCGACCTCATCGACGTTCCGGCCACCGACCTGCGCCGGATCATCGATGACGCGCGCATCATGAAGGCCGAGCGCCGCGGCGCCGAACGGCCGCTCGCCGGCAAGACCCTGGCGATGATCTTCGAACGGCCGTCGACGCGCACCCGCGTCTCGTTCGAAGTCGCCATGCGCCAGCTCGGCGGCGATGCCATCCTGCTGACCGCGGAGGAAATGCAGCTCGGTCGCGGCGAGACCCTGGCCGACACCGCGCGCGTACTGTCGCGCTACATCGACGCCATCATGATCCGCACGCTCGACGCCGAAGCGCTCGCCGAGCTGGCGCGCTACGCCACCGTCCCTGTGATCAACGGCCTCACCCGGCGTTCGCATCCCTGCCAGGTGATGGCCGACGTGATGACGTTTGAGGAGCATCGCGGTCCGATCCGCGGCCGCACCGTCGCCTGGACCGGCGACGCCAACAATGTGCTCACGTCGTGGCTGCAAGCCGCCGAGCGGTTCGAGTTCCGCCTGCGCGTCGCCACCCCGCCGGAGTTGGCGCCGAAGAAGCCGCTCCTCGAATGGATAAAGTCATCGGGCGCCGAGATCCGCGTCGGCACCGACCCGGAAGAAGCCGTCAAGGGCGCCGACTGCGTCATTACCGACACCTGGGTCTCCATGGGCGACCGCAACGGCGCGCGCCGCCACAACCTGCTCAAGCGCTACCAGGTCAATGCGCGGCTGATGGCCCGCGCCAAGCCCGACGCCATCTTCATGCACTGCCTGCCGGCCCATCGCGGCGAGGAGGTCACCGACGAGGTGATCGACGGCCCGCAATCGGTGGTGTTCGACGAGGCCGAGAACCGGCTGCACGCGCAGAAGGGGATTTTGACGTGGTGCCTGGAGGCTGATGAGCGGTAGGCCGCCACGTGCCGTCGAGGCCTCCAAATTCCATCTGCCTCGCCTATATTCAGGCGCGATGACCAATCCCGACGTCGACATCCCGGTTCGCGAGCCGGCGCAAACCGGCAGCGACGACACCATCCTGCCGTTTGCGGTGAAAGCGCTCGACCTGCGCGGCCGCATCGTCCGGCTCGGCGCCGCGGTCGATACCATCCTGACCGGCCACGATTATCCGACGCCGGTGGCAAAGCTCCTTGGCGAGGCCATCGTGCTCACGGTGATGCTGGGCTCGGCGCTCAAATTCGAAGGCCGCTTCATCCTGCAGACCAAGAGCGATGGCCCGGTGCGCATGCTGGTGGTCGATTTCGCCTCGCCCGGCACGGTGCGGGCCTGCGCCAGTTTCGACGCCGAGCGGGTCGCGGCCGCCATCGCCGCCAATGCGGCGGAGCCCGGAAAACTGCTCGGCCACGGCCATCTCGCCATGACCATCGACCAGGGCCCCGACATGAGCCGCTATCAGGGGCTGGTGCCGCTCGAAGGCGGCGACCTTGAACAGGCCGCGCACGAATATTTTTCGCGCTCGGAACAGATCCCGACCCGGGTGCGGCTCGCGGTCGCGGAAGAGTTCCGTGCCGGCGCCGGCGGCGCGCGCCGGTACTGGCGCGCCGGCGGAATTCTGGCGCAGTTCCTGCCGAATTCGATCGAACGCGCGCGCCAAGCCGACCTCGATCCCGGCGACGCGCCGGCCGGCATGCAAGCGCATGTCGTGCCCGAGGACGATGCCTGGGTCGAAGGCCGCTCGCTGCTCGCCACCGTGAACGATATCGAGTTGATCGATCCGGCGCTCTCGAGCGAGCGGTTGGCCTATCGGCTGTTTCACGAACACGGCGTGCGCGTCTTCCGCGCCGCCGAGGTGCAGGCGAAGTGCTCGTGCTCGCGCTTAAGCGTCGAGAACATGCTGCGGAGTTTTTCGCAAAGCGACCGCGACGACATGGTCGAGAACGGCCGCATCACCGTGACCTGCGAGTTCTGCAACTCGACTTACGTCTTCCAGCCGGACGAGATAAAGGCGCAGAACACGACGACGTCGTAGCGCCCGTTCAGAAGCGGCGCGGCCCAAACATGCCGAACACCGAAGCCGAAGCCTGCGACGGCTCCTGGGCGTAGCCGAGCGTGGCCGAATATTGTTGGTCGTCGCGCTGCCGCGCCAATTGTTCTTGCTCTTTGCGTTTCTGGTAGCGCGCCTGCTTCAGCCGCTTGGCTTTTTCGGCGGCCGCCGCTTGCGCCGCGGCCAGGCGAGCATCTTCCGCGTTCGCCGCCGCATCCGCGCTGTCGTCAGCTTTAAGAATGACCGCCGGACCCCAAGCTCCGGGTTGTGGCACCGGCGGCGCGGCCTGGGTCACGGCGCCGATGGGGCGCGGTTGCTGCCGCACCGTTTCCAACTGCGGCGGCCCGATGACGTGGTGCCAAACCACCACCAGCATGGCGAAAGCCGCCACCATCGTGCCGATATAGCCGAGCAAAGCGATAAACATGACAAATTCCGCGCCCACGATCGGCCGGGCGTGCAAGCAAACTTTTGGAGGCCGCCAACAGCGCCTCCGTTCAACGCGGCCAGCGGGATGCTGTTCCGCACAATGGTTTCCCGCGTCCGCGGATGGCTAACGCCTCCTTTCCGGACCCGATCCGGCAGCAAAATGGAACTTCGTCGGGCGTCTGCTCCGAAACAAGGCAGTGAATAGCGGGAGTTCTGTGGATAATCCGAAAATGGCCGCGCAACCTTCGTACAATGTCAGCGCAGTGCCTATAAAATTCCTCCGGAACAGTCTGTCACAAGTTACCGAAGGGGATAACAAGATGTCGTCAGCCGTAGACTCGATGCCGGACGCGAGCAGGCTCTATATCGGCGAGGGCGTGACCATCAAGGGCGAGATCAGCGTGCCTGACACCTTGGTGGTGTGCGGCTCGGTCGAAGGCGACGTCTCGGTCGGCAATCTGGTGGTCGGTGAAACCGGCGTCATCAAAGGCCGGATCATCGTCGCGCAGAATGCCGAGATTTCCGGCAAGGTGTTCGAGAAGCTCGACGTCAAATGCCTGATGATCCTGCGCTCGACCAGCCGGGTCGACGGCAATGTCAGCTACGGCATGCTGCAAATCGAGCAAGGCGCCACCATCGCTGGCGGCATCTCGTCGAGCGAATACCGGCCGGAACAGAAGCCGGCCAAATCCGAACAGCCGGTCAGGCAGGAGCAGAAGCCGCTGCAGTCGCCATTGGGAAATGGCGCGCGGCTTGGCAAGCAGCCCGACCTGTCAGTGTCGGCTTTGGATGCGGCAACGAGCCCGGCGCAGCCGCCGGTGCGGTAGACCAAACGTCTATTCTGAGAGATCGACGGACGCTGAATTCAATTCAGCGTCCGTTTCGATTCGACGCTGTCGAGCGAAAACGCCGGCACCTCGATGTCGAAATGCTCGCCTACTGAACTGACCATGCCGTAGCTGCCGACCATGAAGCCCGACGGCGTCTGCAGCGGCACCCCGCTGGTATATTCGAACTGCTCGCCGGCCTTGAGCACCGGCTCCTCGCCGACGACACCGGCACCGCGCACCTCCTGGCGGCGGCCGTTGGCGTCGGTGATGCGCCAATAGCGGGTTTTCAGCTGCACCGTCTCGTCGCTGTTGTTGGTGATGGAGATGTTATAGGCCCAGAAGAAATAATTGTTCTCCGGCGACGACCGGTCGGCGACGAACCGCGGTTTCACCACGACCTCGATATTGCGGGTGATGGCACGATACATGGTGACGGTCCTGGTGGTGGTCTTCGTAGTGGTCTTGGCAGTGGCCTCGGCAAAGCTCTGTCGCATTTTCGGCGCCGCCCCGCCAAGATCAAGCACGGGCCGGCGCGGCCGACTCATAACCGCATAGGATTCCACGCATAAGTGAATAGATTCGCGCCCGTTGTTGCAATAACCGTGCGGACGCGCAAGTTGCTTAGGGTGATTTGGGCGCTCTGGCCGCGCTTGCGACATGGCGGACTGCGACACTGCGGACAATGGTTGCAAACCTCGACGTAGTCATGCCCCTGCCGACGGCCGCGCCGCTGCCCGCGGCGCCGGCCGCGACCGAGCGCGACCTGCGGCTCGATCTGTTCCGCGGCATCGCGCTGTGGCTGATCTTCCTCGACCACATCCCGGAAAACGTCGTCAACTGGTTCACGATCCGCAATTACGGCTTTTCCGACGCCACCGAGATCTTCATCTTCATCTCCGGTTACACCGCGGCCTTCGTCTACGGCCGGGCGATGCGCGAGCGCGGTTACCTGATCGCCGGCGCGCGCATCCTGCGCCGCGCCTGGCAGATCTATGTCGCCCACATCTTCCTGTTCACGATCTTCATGGCCGAGATCGCCTACGTGGCGGCGACGTTCGACAATCCGCTCTATGCCGAGGAAATGAATATCCTGGATTTCCTCAAGCAGCCCGACGTCACGATCTTCCAGGCGCTGCTGTTGAAGTTCAAGCCGGTCAACATGGACGTGCTACCGCTCTACATCGTGCTCTTGCTGCTGTTTCCGCCGGCGCTCGCCATGCTGCTGTGGCAGCCGGCCTTCGCGCTCGCCGCCTCCGCCCTGCTCTATGTGCTGACCTGGAATTTCGATTGGAATTTGCCGGCCTATCCGAACGGGGTGTGGTTCTTCAATCCGTTCGCCTGGCAATTATTGTTCGTGTTCGGCGCCTGGTGCGCGCTCGGTGGTGCCAAGCGGCTGGCGCCGGTGCTGCAGTCGCGCGCCATCCTCGCCATCGCCATCGCCTATCTGGCGTTCGCCTTCGTCATCACGCTGACCTGGTACGTCGAGCCGCTCGGGCGGCTGGTGCCGAACTGGCTGAGCGAATGGATGTATCCGATCGACAAGACCAACCTCGACGTGTTGCGCTTCGCGCACTTTCTGGCGCTGGCCGCGGTGACGGTGCATTTCGTGCCGCGCGACTGGCCGGTGCTGAAATGGCCGATCCTGCAGCCGGCCATCCGCTGCGGCCAGCATTCGCTGGAAATCTTCTGCCTCGGCGTATTCCTCGCCTTTGCCGGCCAGTTCGTCATCAGCGAATATTCGGGCGGCCCGCTCATCCAGATCGCCATTAGCCTTACCGGGATCGTCATCATGATCGGGACAGCGAACCTGATATCGTGGTACAAGGTCATAGAAGGGCGAAGCCCCACATCGCGCGTCAAGCAACCTGACGCCGACCTCGCGGGAGGCGAGGCATGAGTGTGATCCTTGCGCTGGTCACGACGATTGCGCTGATCGACGGCGCCGCTGCCGCGGCGCCGACGGATCGTTGCGACGTGCCGGAATCGTTTCTCTCGAGCGAGAGCGAGCTCACCCACGTCACCAACGAGGTCAAGACGCGTCAGCGCCTGGATATCAGCGTGATCGGCACCGGCTCCTCGTCGTTGGCCGGCGTCGACGGCGCGCACTTTGCCTATCCGGCGCGGCTGGAAGAGGCACTGCAGCAGCAATTAAAGGGCATTACCGTCAAAGTGACCGCGCATGTTCAGCCCCGCGTCTCGACCGCCGACATGGTCCCGGGGCTGGCGAAAATCCTGGCCGACGACAAGCCGTCGCTGGTGATCTGGCAGACCGGCACCACCGACGCCATCAACGGCGTCGCGGCCGAGGATTTCCGCACCAGCCTCGATGACGGCGTCAGCGCG